>NZ_CP150300.1:5436254-5754381 GCF_037991315.1 Paenibacillus sp. FSL H8-0079 | reverse complement strand
ACAAAAGATGCGTTAATCCATTCCGATCAAGGCTTTCATTATACGAACCCACAATTCCAATCCGTAGTGAAAAAAATGGGGTTAACTCAATCCATGTCACGACGAGGAAACTGTTGGGATAACGCTCCCCAAGAATCATTCTTTGGGCATTTTAAGGATGAAACGAATATCAAAGAATGCGAAACATTAGAAGAAGTAAAACGAGAAATTAAGAGTTATATGACGTACTATAATCATTATCGAGGGCAATGGAATTTGAAAAAGCTGCCGCCTGTAAAATACAGACAGCAGCTTCAACAAGTTGCCTAGTTTTTTTTCAAAATGTCCTTTACAAAGGGTACACTTTAATCCTATAAAGGAGTGGAAAGGCTTTTTTTATTGTGTTACTAGATCCTTATTACATTATTCGATAACCAGCATACGTGGTGATGTTTCCCGAATGATTCGGGAAGAAAACCATGAGCCAAGACCTGCTGCAATGATGCTTAGGAAGGCGAACAGTATCATTTCACCCCAATTCAGAATCAATGGAAGTTGCACGATACCATAATTGGAAAGGACCATTTCGAGCAGAAGAGGTAGCACATATACGCCTACGAAAATACCCAGTATTGCTCCTATGGCGGACAACACAACCATTCCCAGGGTGAGCGATAATCGGATTTGACGGGATGTCATCCCCAGCGATTTGTATATCCCGTACGTTCTGCTCTCTTTGCGAATATTGATTCGACAGGTACTGAAAATAATGATGAAGGTCACAACGATGAACAATAATCCAATCAGGCTTATGGGATAGATTAGGATATTAGCAGCTTCCGCATAGACTGAATCGAGCAACGTCTTCTGGGTGACTATCGAAGCGAAATCTTTAAATTGTTCATTCAATTCCCCGGCAACCTTATCCGCTTGTGCCATATCGTTTACATTGATGAAGATGGCATCAAATTCACCATAACCAGGGTTCACACTTCTCATGGCATCGATGGTGATTCGGCCTGAAACAGACATGTTGGCGATCGCCTGATAGATGCCTGTGATGAGGAATGTACGCTTTTCTCCTTCAATATAGATGTCGATGAGATCACCGAGATCTTTGTTTGATGTTTTGGCTACACCTACACCAATGGCAATTTCATTTGCGTGCTGTGGGTTATCCCCTTTTAACGTTTCGAATCCAAGCTCCTGATAACTCCCGTCCAGTACACTCAAGTTGAGACTGATGGATTGGCCCTTTACTGTTGTTGAAGATTCCGGGCTAATTACACCTGTGATGTTCCCTTGCCAGCCTACATTGCGGATCCTCAAATCCTGCGCTAACACGTGCTTAAGTTCAGCCTTGGGGAAGTTACTTTTGTTCACTACGACTGCTGCGATGTTGGCATTGTCATATCCCCATTTGGCTGCTGTCTGTTCAATTCCGATTATACTGGTCAGCAGCACATATCCCAAGACTAGTACGGAGGAAGCTATGGTGGTCAGTAAAAGTGTGAGAACAGAACTTTTGGTGTTTTTGAAAACATGTCGAAGTCCAAGGACCGCGGTCACAGGCATTCGTGTGAAGCCGACCCAGTGTGCCCATGGCGAATTCATTTTTCCAGCCATCCGGCTGTTATCTGTCTCCGACATACCATAACGAATAGCCTGCACGGGCTGTATGCTACGTGCTTTTTTGGCGTACAACACAGTGAACAGTATCACTAGCGCAAATAGAAGTACACCAGCCAGTATGGTCGCGTCCAACCCTTGGACTGGAATGTTCTGATTATCGACTCGAAGAGAGGATACGGATATATTAATGATCCATTTGGATATCCATACACTCATTGCAAGCCCTGGGATAATGGCTACGATGGACAACAACGCATATTGAATAACATAGGTGCCTATCGTTCTACGGGAAGTCAGACCGAGTGATTTGAGAATACCTATCGTTCTGTAATTGGCCAGTATGGCATCCGAAATCGTGAATCCGATGGTCATTAAAGCGATGGAGAGCATGACAACGCCCATGAAGATCATCATGAAGCCAATAACCTGGTTAATAATCAGATAAAAAGAGGAGATCGCTTCGAATTCCATTTTGGATTCTAGAAACGGAGTGCCTGTCTCACGATTGTATCGTTCCCAATACACCGAATTCATGCTGTAATCGTTAAAATGGATTCCTATCATGTGATTCTCGTTACCTGTGAGCGCCGCGAGATCACGTTGATAATCGGCTGGATTCATCCAGACCCGTGCTGTATTTGAGAAAGGGGCTCCGTACGGTACATCGATGACAATGCCGGACACATTCAGATTCAGTGTTTGTGAGCCGGTTTTGAAGCCAATGGTATCGCCTACCGAGATATGATAGCCATTCGCCATGGACGTTGGAATCCAGACGGAACCTGGCCAGGGAATCGTGCGGGGTGTTCCACTTGAGAAAATAAGTTCATCCACACCCCATGGCGGCGGAGGCGTATTAAACATGTACAGGTAGAGGTTAGGAACATCCGTTTCATCAAAAACGATGCCTGACAATGTACGATACGTTAGCAATGGAGATACCTCAACGCCATCTTGGGAAGCCCACCAGTCGTGTACAACTTTCGGGTCATTCAGTCCTTTCTCAAACGTCAGGATCTGATGAGATCCATGGGTACGGGTATGCATTTCCTGAAACTGATTGCCCGTGTTCGCCAGTATGACAATAGCTGTGGATACAAGAAGTGTCGAGAGTAGCAGGAGTAGCGCAATCAACGTATTTTGTATTTTGTTCCTGATCAGATACGACAAGCTAAGTTTGAACATGACTGCCATCGTTATTCCTTCCCCGTAACCAAAGCGAAGATGATCGCTTCACGATCTTGAATTTGATGATCGTCATAGGTATTGAACTCAAGGATTCCGCCTATCTTGCCGTCCTGAATGTAGATCAGGCGATCTGCCCGGCAGGCGGCTTTAATATCATGCGTAACCATAACTACGGACTGTCCTTTCCGGTGGATATCCGTGAGGATATCGAGAACGGCTGTGCCATGTTCCAGGTTCAGGCTTCCGGTCGGTTCGTCCGCAAAGATGATATCTGGCGAGTTGATCAAAGCCCGTGCAATAGCTGCTCGTTGCTGTTGTCCTCCGGAAGTTTGGGAGGGGAGACGGTTACGTTGTCCATCAATATCCATGGCATTCATCAGCTCAGCAGCCCTGGATTGGATGTCCTTCTTTTTGTTTCCAGCGATATATCCCGGTAAAGCAATGTTCTCTTTGATGGAAAGGTCCGGGACCAGATTGATGCTCTGATAGATATAACCGATTCGGCGGGTGCGGAAGTCGGACATTTCTCCTTCACTGTAAGCGTCAATCCGCTGGTCACGAAAATAGACCTCACCTGTTGTGATCTGATCCAGTCCGCTTAGCAGATATAAAAGAGTTGATTTGCCAGAGCCAGAGTTACCCATGATCACCGTGAATTCCCCTTCATAGATATCGAGATCGACATTACGGATGGCATGATGTTGCTCACTTCCGCTGTTGTACGTCTTGCACAGATTCTGTGCACGGATAATCACTTTTTTGGACAAGTCGAATCACTCCCGAGTGCAGTATAGGATTCATTCTAGAGGAGAGATGTTGAGGAAGCCTTATCAAATTATGAATAAAGTATTACAGGCAAACGGATTGAAGCGGAAGTTAAAGGCATTTGATAAAATAGCCACGCCAGTGTGGCTTAGCAGATGGGCAGGTAGAACCGGAAGGTTGTACCTTGTCCTTCTTTACTGGTGAAGGAAATATGGCCTCCGTGTGCTTCAATAATGCTTTGGCAGATGGAAAGACCCAGTCCCGTACCTTCCTGAACACGTTGGTCTGTATGACTCACTTGGCCTCTGAAATAACGTTGGAAAACAAACGGCATATCCTGTACACGTATGCCCTGACCCGAATCGGCGATGGTCACTTTCAGGTGCCCGGATTCCAGTTCAATGGCTATACGTATCGTGTCTCCCGGAGCTGTATGTTTGAGGGCATTGGCGACAAGATTGGAGATGACTTGTTCAATTCGAGTAGTGTCGATAGCGATTAATACATTGGGAATGTGGTTGGGCTTGAGCCCGTCATAGATGAGGCCTCTTGTGAGTATCACATGCTCAATAGGTTTCAACATGGTGTCGAGTACAGGACCACTGTACATTTCACGGGGTTCCACTGAGATCTGCCCCAGTTCCTGAAGTGCATGAACCAGCAGGTCCTCCACAAGTCGGGCTGTTTTATCCGTATGGGTTCGCATGACTCCCATGTATTCCATTAGCGTCTCCTGATCGTTGCATAGTCCTTCCTCAATAGCTTCTATGTATGCTTTTATCGTGGTAATCGGTGTCTTAATATCATGAGATATATTGGTGATGAGTTCCTTTTGTGCTTGTTCCTGCTGGATGCGTAGCTCGTGCATATGTTTGATTTCTGTACGCATCAGGTCAAACATGGCATACACTTCGCCCAGCTCATCGGTCCGGTTGTACTGAATCTTTTCTTCATAATTTCCTTTGAGGATGGATTCCGCATGCAGCTTTAATTGATGGATGGGAGAGAGGAGCTGCTTGTTCAGTTTTCGTTTCATCCAGAATAGAAATAAGCTCAGAATCAGTGACAGGAGCATGAGTGCGCTAATCCATATCACCGGAAAAGTCATCGATTGCTGAACCGTAACCATGGCTTGGGGGATGGAAAAGATGGCATTGCCGATCTGACTTCCCACGGGTCCGTCCATCACGGGAAACGCAATATCAAGGGATTCGTTACCGTCCGCAGCCTGCGCGGCATGATGCAGATCATAATGAAGAGCTGAACGCAGGTTAACTTGAGTTCCTTCAGAGGTAGGGACGGAGGACAGAGTTACTGTTCCATCCAAGTTCACATAGGTAAGCAGAACCCCACTTTCGCTGGCGATGGCCCGTATATCTTCATGAATATTTTGTTCACCCAGAAGCTGATGATTTTGCTCCAAAGCGAGCAAAATTGGATTGATCTTGAGGCGAACCTGATTCATGGACAGGTTGGATTGTTCAGAATTTCGATTTTGGAATAGCATTATCGACAGCGCGAGGATACTTAAAACCATAATAATCAGAAGGCCAAGTGTTGTTAACAACCAGCGTCTGGACCAGATGTTCAATGACATGTGGGTGCCTCCAATCTCGCTTATTCATAATTGAATTTGTAACCGACACCCCATACCGTCTTCAGAACGGTCGGATGTGAGGCATCTGCCTCGATCTTTTCTCGTAGTCTGCGAATGTATACGGTTACGGTGTTTTCATCCCCATAGGTTGCATATCCCCAGATGGCGTCGAGTAACTGGGCTTTGGAGAAAACTTGATTCTTATGGCTTGCCAGATAATGAAGTAATTCGAATTCCTTGGCAGACAGGGAAACTTCCGATCCGTTCACTGTAACTTTATAGGCTTTTTTATCAATCACAAGGTTTCCAAGACGCAGTAGATCTGTTCTGTCCTGATCCAATGTCATGCTGTAATAACGTCTAAAGTGGGCATTGATCCGTGCTAACAGTTCGCTCAGAGAGAAAGGTTTGGTCATATAATCGTCTGCTCCAAAACCAAGGCCAAGTACCTTATCGGTATCACTACCTCTGGCACTTAGAATGAGAATGGGGATATTATTACGCCGTCTAATCTCTCGGCACACCTCGATTCCGTCCATGTCTGGAAGCATAATGTCCAGAATGATGTAATCCGGTTGAATAAGCTCCATGATCTGAAGCCCATCTTGACCAGTCGCTGCCACGGCGGCTTCATATTGATTTTTGGTCAGATAATCTCGGAGAATGCGTGAAATATCCGGTTCATCCTCGATGATGAGGACTTTGCGCTGGTGGGTTAGCATATGTATCGCTCCAGTATAAGAATATCAAAATAGAAAATAGAGCTTTGGTTGAGTCTGTAAGGAACCTATGTTTTTCACTATACAGCATTTGTTCATGATGCGTCATGAACAAATGCTAAAAGCTGTGCGGGAAATTACCAGCCAGTTAGAATGAAGATAGGCCTATAAATACACAATAAGGTATTTTTTTAAAATAAAAGATAGTACTATAGAATCAGAGAATCTAAATGTTATTTCTAGGGAGAAATAAAAATATGAGTGAAAAGACTAGTCGTTTATTTCAACTTATAAATGCCATCTATGCAAAGCCAGGGATAACTGCGAGTGAACTTGCGACGAAACTCGAAGTATCCCAAAGAACGATTTACCGTGATATTAGTCAGATCTCTTTATTCACGACGTTGATGCTAGAAGATGAAGACAAACGAAACGGAGGGTATCGTTTTCTGAACGAAAACTTTTTGGATCCCATTCGTTTTAATGAAGAAGAAGAACTAGCTTTCACTTTGCTTCCTTCACTACTCGAAAGGGATAAACGTCCTCCCGGATTTGCCAGTGCATATGATAAAGTAATGACCTCCCATCGAAAGAATCAGACCCAGCGCAGTAATCTCGTCCGTGATATTACGGATATGATTCAGATGGGAACCCCTGCGTACCGAACAGAGTATCCTAATTTTCTTCATGAAATCATTCAAGCGATATTGGACAAGCGAACGATTGACACCGTATATCATACTCAATCCAGGGATGAAACAAGCAACCGAATGATCGATCCGTATTATCTGATTCCAAGAGAACAACGTTTTTACTTAATCGGTTTCTGTCATAGAGCACAAGGTATGAGAGTTTTTCGTTTGAGCCGTTTCCAGCAAGTACATATCACGAACGAAGTATTCTACCTAGGCGATTTCAATATTCAACAATATTTAAAAAATACATGGTCGATTCATCCGGGAGAGCGAAATACCCGGTTTAGGGTTCGTTTTGATTCGAAAGTGGCTCGTTACATTCGGGAGGAGGAGCTCTTTGTTCAACCATGGATGAAAGAGTTAGCAGATGGATCGCTTCTATTTGAAGTAACGGTGAACAATGAGCATGAATTCATCATGTGGTTACTGCAGTACGGCCCCGACGCAGAGATTCTGGAACCACAATCGGCACGAGAAGAGATGAAAGCACGCATGGTAGCCTGGATGAGAATGTATCAATAATACTTGGTTGAGAGGAGAAAGAAGGCAGGATGGATGAGCAGATGAGGAATCGAAAGAAAAACTATACAGATTGGTTGAGGCGCAAAAGGAAATCGAATGGACAGTCCTACTCCGAAAATACGATCAGCTCATATGTTTCTGCACTAACTACGGCTCCGGCAAGATTAAGTGGAGTCTCGTTGGAAACAACGAATGTATTCGAGGTGGATTCAGTTAGCGAGTATTCTCAGTTACGATTGAGAATGGAGCAGGCTCAAAATTTTAATGAGATCAATGAAAAAGCGGGAAATCGCGCCTTTCAGTACAGTTTGGCGTATTACGAGGAGTTTCTTAGAGAATTCGAGTCCAGAGGAAGTCTGGCATTGGAAACAAAGCCATTGGGAGAACAACACTCTATTTCAGACGCCAGACCGAAGCTGTTAGATAAAAATATCATCTTATACGGTCCTCCAGGGACTGGGAAAACGTATCATACCGTCTTGTACGCCGTGTCCATCATAGAGAATAAACTTTTGGACGATATCCGCGAAGAAGCGGAGACGGCTGGTTACGATCATATCAAAACACGATACGATGCTTATAAGGCTCAAGGACAGATAGCTTTCACAACATTTCATCAATCTTATGGTTATGAAGAATTTATCGAGGGCATTAAACCGCAGATGTTAGCTGATGGGGGGCAAGAAAATTCGGGTGGAGACATTTCCTATGAAATTGCTCCTGGAATTTTCAGACGTTTTTGCGAAGCGGCGCAAAAACCTATTGTTCAGGATCACAATGATTATGGTATTCGCCAGGACCCGACGATATGGAAAGTTTCGTTGGGTGGATCCGGGGAAAATGCCCTCAAGGCGGATTGCTTCAACCATGACCGGATTCGAATCGGGTGGGATTCTTATGGGGAAATCTTGAATGAAGAAACGAACTATGAGCACGGTGGTCAAGCTGTTCTGAATAATTTCATTGTGGAGATGGCGATCGGAGATTTGGTCCTCGTTCTGCATGATAAGGCGACCATTGACGCAATCGGCGTTGTCACAGGAGACTACGAATGGCTTCAGGACACGCCGCAATTCAAGCGGTCACGCAAGGTGAGCTGGCTAGCCAAGAATATCCGGGAGAACGTACTGGAGTTAAACGGCAATACCAACCTGACCCTTAGCTCCGTCTACCGTCTTAGTCGAATTACATTGGCAGACGTATTATCCATCTTGGAGAAAAAAGAGAGTGCTCCCATGAAGTCGGCCATTCAGAATAATGAGAAAAACTATGTATTCATTATCGATGAAATCAACCGCGGTAATATTTCCAAAGTTTTTGGTGAGCTGATTACCCTTATTGAGGGAAGCAAGCGTCTGGGTATGGCAGAGGAAACTCGTTTAACGCTGCCTTACTCACAAAAGCTCTTTGGCGTACCTAACAATGTCTATCTGCTAGCCACGATGAATACGGCAGATCGCTCAATAGCCCGGCTGGATACGGCTCTGCGGCGAAGGTTTACTTTTGCAGAGATGATGCCTGATCCAGGATGTCTTGCCTCACATACGGTTAGCGGACAATTCATCAATTTATCGCAGATGCTGGAGACGATGAACCGTCGAATCGAAGTATTATATGACCGTGAGCATACGATTGGACATGCTTATTTTATCGAAGTGAACAGGGCTCCGTCTTTGGAGCTGCTGGGACACTTGTTCCAGCACACGATTATTCCTTTGCTGCAGGAATATTTCTACGACGATGTTGAGAAGATTCGGCTTGTTCTCGGAGATAACAACAAACCTAAAGAAGAGCAATTTATCGTTCAGACCAAAGTGAACGTTCAGAGGCTGTTTGGGAATCTGGAAAATGGGAATCTGGAAGATGAGATGGTCTATAGGGTGAATACAGGAGCCTTTGAAAAAGTAGAATCCTACCTGAAAATATACGATTCAGCATACTTGGATTAAGTGGGGAGCACATGAAGAGTCGGCTAATAGAAAGTCGTAAAACTAGAATCAGTGACATTTCGCAACAGAAAAAGATAGTTACTTTGAAAGAGTATGAGGGACTATGCAAACATACAGATGGAAAGGGGCTCGTTTATCAATATCTCAATGAGCATGCCTTTGATCAATTGGAGCAGTTCATACTGGAAAACAAAGGTGGCGATCAGGGGACGGATGCGCTTGAATTTCTGAGTGTCACGAGCAGGCGAGGGATCGGAAAACTCATTAGCGCAAAAAACTATGTGGGGATCATCACGATGGCGCAGGGCACACAGGTTGAGATTTTGCCCAAAGTGTTTGACCAGAATAACGAAAGCTCAGATGAAGAGACGAAGCGCATCTTCCTTCACATGCTAAGTGTGACAGGCGAAATCCCTTATAAGATATTCCGGCAATCGGGCCTCCATACGGAACGGCACACCATATTTGATATTTTTATTCGTATGTTCATCAATGAGGCAAATCGTTTAGTGAAGCACGGATTAAAATCCAATTATGTAGTACACCAGGGCAATGAACAGTTTCTTAAGGGGAAACTACAATTTACCGAGCATATCAAACATAATGCAGCACATACAGAACGTTTTTACATTCAGTATGATCTGTTTAGCGTCAATCGCCCGGAAAATAGCTTGATCAAATCAACCATTGAACTGCTGTTAAAAATCAGTGCAGGCTCGCGTAACAAGAAGGATTTACATATTTTGTTGAATTCCTTTGATCAAGTGGAAAGTTCATTGAATTGGAAGCTGGATTGGTCCAGCGTGACGATGGATCGATCGAATAAGGAGTATCGAACCATTATGGAATGGTGCCGTGTATTCCTGCTTGGTCATAGTTTCACTCCATTTCGAGGTGATGGCGCAGCTTATGCGCTTCTGTTCCCGATGGAAAAGATTTTCGAGCGCTACGTGGCAGTATTGCTGCGTAAATCCCTTGCACCTGAGGGACTGAAAGTTCGAACGCAGGATCAATCGCAACATTTGTTTCAAAGCCCCTCAAGGTTTAATCTGCGCCCGGACATTGTTGTGGAGGGAAATGGAAAGGTTGTGGTTCTCGATACCAAATGGAAACTGCTTACATCGAGGCCGGATTACGGGATCTCCCAGGCAGATATGTATCAGGCGTATGTTTATGCTAAGAAATATGGAGCAAGGACAGTATACTTGCTCTATCCTTGGCATCCTGGTCTTTCAAGAATTAATGAACCGGTTGTGTATGACAGCGGAGATGGAGTGAACGTAAAGATCGGTTTTATTGATTTGAGCCTGGGGAAGGAATCTGTATACAAAATAATTGAAAGTATGTTAGAAACGATGAAATAGAATGTATGTTCGAGATAGGGTACTGTCGGAGTACGATGGTAGAGTTATCTTAAGCAGAACTGTTATATATTTTCATTAATCTTAATCCATAATTCTGATAAAATACTAGGGTTAAGGGTAAGAACGAGAAATCGTTATTCCTTTCGAATGGAGAAAAGTGTTATGACAGATACTAAATTAGAATTCATCCGTTCTGAATTGTCTGACATTGCAACGAGAAGACGTAAAATTGCATTTTTAATTCCAGAAATCCAAGGTATTCATTATATATCTAATGAAATAGAAAAAATGAATATACCTATTGTAAATACGAGCTTGTACTTATCAGAACAATTAAAATTAGTTGCTCCTGATCATCGTCCATTTAAAGTTAGTGCACTGTTGAGAAAACTGATTAACGATAAAAATAGAGAAATTGTATGCTTGTATAATATAGAGTACCTATTCGATCCAGAGTTACAAGTAAACCCAGTAAAGTTGCTAGAAGCAAACAGCGGGAATACAGTTCTATTAGTTTTGTGGCCTGGTAAGGCGAAACAAGGTGTACTTTATTATGCAACCCCAGAACATCCAGAGTATTATAAGAATACTGAATACGGAAATAGCATTCTGTTTTATTAATCGCGGAGGGATATATTATGAAGTATAGAGATTTAATTCAATTTGAACCTATAAAATCTGTCGTCGTTTTGAAGGATGCTGCAGAAGAGCAGCTAGCTCAGCAACTAGTTCAAACCTATGTAATATCGGACCGTATGGAAGAAGTTATTGATGACATTATTTTCGAGCAACTTCAATTTCAACGTCCTATTGACCATAAGGGGATAATGATTGTTGGTAATTATGGTACTGGTAAATCCCACTTAATGAGTGTAATAGCTTCTATTGCTGAAACTGTTGGGACATCACAATACATCCATCATGAGAAAATTGCAAAAAAGGCTAAAGAAATTGAAGGAAAGTTCAAAGTGTTACGGGTTGAATTTGATGGAATCCAATTGCCACTTGGTGAAGTGCTGTTCCGTGAAATGAGCAATTTTCTTCAAGAAAATAGTGTGGATTATGAAATGCCAAATGTAGCTACATTGGTAAGTAACAAGGACGAAATGAAACGAATGATGGCGGCATTTCATGAGGTATATCCGGATCAAGGATTTTTGTTGGTAATAGATGAATTGCTTGATTATTTGCGAACGCGCAAAGAGCAAGAACTCATTCTTGATCTGGGCTTTTTACGAGCTATGGGGGAAGTTGTACAGTCTACTCGATTTAGATTTATTACAGGCGTGCAGGAGATGCTATTTGAGAATCCCAAGTTTCAGTTCGTAGCCAACGAGCTTCGTAGAGTTAAGGAGCGTACTGAGCAAGCGATCATAGTTCGTGAGGATATCGAATTCGTTGTCTCTCAACGCTTGTTACGAAAGGATGACCGTCAAAAGGCACTAATAAGAGAACACTTGTTAAGATTTGCTCCACTTTATGAGAATCTTGGAGAACAAATCGAAAAGTATACAGCATTATTCCCTATTCACCCCGCGTACTTAACAGCATTTGAGAATGTACGTGTTGTGGAGAAACGTGTAGCCTTAACTACCATTAGTGATGAGATTGAGAAGCTTCTTGATACGGAAGTTCCTTTAAACAGCCCTGGGATGGTCTCTTACGATAACTATTGGATGTATATCCAATATGATCGTACTTTGCGTACGGATCGAGATGTACGTGAAGTATTGGAAAAGTCGGATGTCCTGATGGATCGGATAGAAAATGCCTTTCCTAGAGCAAAGACGGCATATAAACCAATTGCTAAACGTATCGTGCGGGCGCTTTCTGTATTCAGACTTTCAACGGACGATATTAAAGTTAAGATAGGGGTCACTTCAGCAGAATTAAGGGACCAATTATTTCTGTATTTTGATTTTCCAGATTTGGACTCTGATTTCCTCAACGCAACAATAGATACGATATTGAACGAAATTATGAAGTCGGTAAGCTATCAGTTTATATCCCTTAATCGAGATAATGGACAGTATTATCTTGATTTGGACAAGGTGACCGACGTTGACTCCCTAATTGAAGAAAAATCAGGGATGCTAGTTGGCAACCAACTCGATCGGTATTACTTTGAAATTCTAGAAAAATTAACTGACGACGGATCTCCTAGTATAGCGTCTGGTTACCGAATTTGGCAGCACGAGCTGAATTGGTGGTTAAGAAAGGTAACACGTCCGGGATACATTTTTTTCGGTGCGCCGAATGAACGTTCCACTGCACAACCAGAGAGGGATTTCTACATTTACATGCTCCAGCCATATGATCTCCCAAAATTCAAAGATGAAGCGAAACCGGATGAAGTATTTTTTAAGCTAGATACAAAGGATGAATCATTCCATACTGCACTTCGTCTTTACGCAGGCGCGAGGGAAATGTCCATTACTGCTTCAAGTGCAACGAAAAAGCTGTATGATGATAAAGCCGCGGAGTTTTCAAGAAACTTAATGAACTGGCTTGTTGAGAACATGCCATCCGCTTATAAAATGACGTATAAAGGAGTAACGAAGAAACTCGCTGAATGGAGCCTATCGGCTCCAGCTCAAGCAACAGTTCGGGAAATCATTGATGCAGCGGCAAATGATTGTTTAACTACATGGTTTGAGGAGAAATATACGGATTATCCCACATTCCGACTTAGTAACATTAGTATTACTCGCGAAGCCATGCTAAAGAATTATATTCCAGAGACATTATCGAATATCTCTAATCCAAAAACCAAGACGGCAAGAATTATACTAGAAGGTTTAGTATTACTGGATGGAGAGAAAATAAATGTGCAGAAATCCGGATATGCCAAATGGGTCTTGAACTTGTTAAATAACAAAGGCCATGGACAGGTACTTAATTCTTCTGAATTAATTGAACTTCTCCAATCTCAAGGGGATTGGGAAGTCAAGAAGACGATAGAATTTCAATTAGAACCTGAGCTTCTGAGTGTAATATTAGCTGCATTAGTCTACACTGGCGATATAGTGATCACGATTAATGGGGAAACTTATGATTCTATGAAGTTTAACCGATTAATTGCTTTGAAGGCAGAAGGAATTGCTGAATTTAGCCACATTAAGAAACCAAGTGATCTACCATTAGCAGAGTTGCGAGCATTGTTTGACTTATTTAATATTAGTCATGGGCTACTACAGCCAGATTCACAAACGAATGGGGTTCAGACTCTGCAAACTAAAGTACAGCAACGGTTAACTCAACTGGTTAAACTACAGCACGAGCTTAAAGACAAAATTCCTACATGGGAATTACCGCTCCTGTCGGATGAGGAATTGCAGGAGTATCAAAGCAAACTCCAAAGTTTGAATCAGTTTCTGCAGAGCCTTCAAGTGTTCGATACACCGGCTAAACTGAAAAATTTCAAAAAAAGCATGGACGAAATTCAAGACCAGCATGAAAAACTCTTGCTAGTGGATAAGCTTATTAATTGGCGTGAGCTTGCTTCTGAAATCACTAAGAAAGCGAACTATATCGTAAGCGCTAGTAACCATGTTTCAATTACTGATGAATGGTACGTACAGGTTGAGGGTGTATTGGGAGACTTATACGACGCTATAAAGTTTAATAGCGACTGCGGTGCTGAACTTAAGGTGATAGACCAATTAAAAGCTCAATATATTGATTCCTATTTCGCGCAACACGCAGCATCAAGCTTAGGAGCTACGGATGAGAATCAACTTAATCAACTTAAACGTGATGGACGAATCGATACTTTGCAAAAGATTTCTGGAATCCCGATTCTGCCTACTCAACAACTACAAATATGGAAGGCAAAATCCGATGAATTGAAGATTTGCTGGAAGTTACAAAAAAGTGAGTTAGAGCATTCTCCGATTTGTCCACATTGCCGATTCCGTCCAAAGGATGAAAAGTTCTCTCAACAGGTAACAGTGGGACAGTTGGAAATCGACTTAGAGGAATTACTTAATTCTTGGACAAGTACCTTGTTGACTAACTTAAATGATCGCGAACTTCGAGAGAATATTGAATTGCTCACGGGAGAGCAGAAACAGTTAATCAAACAGTTTATGGAAGATAAATCATTGGGGGTTCCCGTTGATGTGCGTTTAGTCCAAACAATTAAGGAAGTGTTCGAAGGAATACAGAAAGTTGAATTGCCATTAACCCGGTTGCTAGAGATGGTCGGTAACGGAAGTCCGTTGACTATTGAGGAACTACGAGTACGCTTTGAACAATTAGTAAGAGAACAGGTCGGTTCCCAATCGTCTAATCGAGTTCGAATTATGTTAAAGAAGGAGTAACTTAAGATATGAGTGATGAATTACAACAAGGAATCCTTTTTGATATGGAAAATGAAACCCAAACAGGCTTAGTAACTTGTTTGGGTTTAACATTTGAGAACGATGAAGCGCGTCGCGCATATTTTACAAAGGAATTACGTGAAAAGCTACCGGAACTCAAGAAAATTGAGGGTTATCCAGAAGGTAAAGATGAGCATATATTGGCATTGTCCGATCCACCATACTATACAGCATGCCCGAATCCATGGATTAATGATTTTATTTCGCTTTGGGAGACGCAAAAAAAAGATGTCTATGGGATAAATTGCGACTTCTTCGATAGGGAGCCATTTGCTGCTGATGTTAGCGAAGGGAAAAATGACCCTTTATATAATGTTCACAGCTACCACACAAAAGTACCCTATAAAGCGATTATGAGGTATATATTACACTATACTAATCCTGGGGACATTATTTTAGACAGCTTTTCCGGCACAGGGATGACGGGAGTTGCCGCACAAATGTGCGGTAGTCCTTCAGTACTAAAAGAAATGGGTTATAGGGTGGGAAATGACGGAGTTATTTCACAAAATGGACTTAGTTCTACTTCTAAGTTAGGGAAAAGGAAAGTAATATTAAATGATTTGTCTCCGGTGGCAACACATATCTCTCGAAATCAAAATGGCACGTTTGATGCTGCAAAGTTTGAACGTGAGATTGATGAAATAGCAAGTAAACTTGCGCTTGAACACTCTTGGATGTATGAGACTAATCATTCAATAGACGGACAGATACAAGTTGATGGCAATGGAAGGATTACTAAAGGAGAGGTAAACTTTACAGTATGGTCTGATGTTTTGAACTGTCCATTCTGTTTAAATGAATATGTTTTTTTTGATGTAGCAGTTAATGAAAAAGAAGGTAAAGTTGATGATCAGTATTTCTGTCCTAATTGCAATGGAGAAATATCAAAGAAAACTTCAAATAAAACCTTTGTTTCTAAGTATGACAAGGCAACAGATTCTATTATAAAAATAATTAAACAAGTCCCTGTATTGATTAATTATACTATTAAAAATAAGACATTTAACAAGAAGCCAGATATAGATGATTTATCACTTATTGACAAGATTGAGAACAGTGAAATGAACTATTCGTTTCCAATTAAGAGACTGCCTGAAGGGGATGAAGCAAGAAGAAATGATATAAATGGAATCACGCATGTACATCACTTCTTCACAAAGAGAAACTTAATAGTTTTAGGACATTTAAATGAATTAGTTAAGAAAGGAAATAATCCATATTTAGGTTTTTTATTTTCAAGCTTACTGTATCGAGCTACACAAATGAACAGAATCCATTTGAAAAAATATTTTTTTGGTGGAGGAGGATTCAATGCTGGCTATTTAAAAGGAACATTATACGTTTCATCTCTTCCAATTGAAACAGCAATTATTAAACAGATAAAAGATCGAAAAAAGGCAATTGTAAATGGTTTAAGAAATATTGTTGGCGAAAATGGTGATTTTTCCATAAGTACTTCTTCTGCAACGGAATTAAATTTTGCTAGTAATAGTATTGATTATATCTTTACAGACCCTCCATTTGGTAGCAATATAATGTACTCCGAACTTAATTTTATTTGGGAATCTTGGCTCGGTGTGTTTACTAACAATGATACTGAAGCAATTATGAACAAGACTCAAAATAAACACTTAACAGAATACCATGCTCTAATGGTTAAAAGTTTCAAAGAATACTTTAGAGTGTTAAAGCCAGGTAGATGGATAACGATTGAATTCAGTAATTCACAGTCCAGTGTTTGGAATTCTATTCGAGATGCTCTTGAAAAGGCAGGATTTATTATTGCCAATGTTGCTGCACTAGACAAGAAGCAAGGAAGTTTTAAAGCCATAACAACATCTACAGCAGTTAAACAAGATTTAGTTATTTCAGCGTATAAGCCAAAAAGTGATTTTGTTGAGAAAATCATGCTTGAACAAAACACGGAGGCTTCAGCATGGTTATTTGTGCAGCAACATCTAGAGAAATTACCTATATTTATTGGTGAGAAGGGAGCAGCAGATTTAATCGTTGAAAGAACACCGCGTATTCTATTTGATCGTATGATCGCCTACCATATCCAAAATGGTTATATTGTCCCGGTTTCTTCAGCAGATTTCCAAATTGGTGTAGAGCAAAGATTCCCTATGAGGGAGGGAATGGCTTTTTTGGAAACACAGGTTGCTGAATATGATAAAAAGCGTATACATGCAAAGGAATTTTCTCAAATTTCATTGTTCGTTTCAGATGAAAACAGTGCTATTGAGTGGGTTAGACAGCAACTTATGAAAAAACCTCAGACTAGGCAAGAGCTGCACCCACAGTATATGAAAGAAATTCAACATATAGCAAAACATGAAATTTTACCTGAATTGAACACGCTACTTGAACAAAATTTTCTAGTTTACGAAGGAATCGAGGATGTGCCCAGTCAGGTTCACACATATCTCAGTTCAGGATTTAGAGACTTGAGAAATCTACCTAAAAATGATTCTTTTTTAAAACTTAAAGCCAAGAATCGCTGGTATGTTCCAGATCCAAACAAGCAAGCAGACTTAGAAAAACTACGTGAAAAATCGTTACTTCGGGAATTTGTGACATATAAAGATGAGTTAGTCGGTAACCGTAAAAAGCTTAAACAATTCCGAACCGAAGCTATTCGTGTAGGTTTTAAAAAAGCTTGGGGAGAAAAAGATTATCAAACAATTGTATCAATTGGTGAGCGCCTTCCGGAAAAAGTACTTCAAGAGGATGATAAATTGTTAATGTATTACGATAACGCACAAATCAGACTTGGCCTTTAGTTAAGGAAGTGTAGACAATTTGAATAATAATTGGCGTCAAAAGGTGCTTGAACATTTTCAAGCACCTTTCTACTCTATTACGTTAGTGACTGACCCTGATTCCTTGCTGCAAGATGAGATCATTATTAGCCAATTGCAGAAGTTAGGGGTAAAAGTTATAGGATTTCAAGATAGGGCCGTATTTAGGTATTGGTACGAAAGTGAATATAGACAAAAAACGTTCCATATGAATTTGCTAATACATCCTAAATCTGATGATACTAGTGATATTCCCTACGATATATGGGTTAATAGCAAACAAATTTCAATAAGCAAAAGTGAACTGTTCCCAATGTTATCGGCTCCAGTAGTAAAGGAGCTGGATTTTAGAACTTTTGATGCACTATCTTTGGTTGATGATATTCCAGTCAGAAGGTCAGACAATGATACCATTGACTTCTTATTTAAACGCATTTACAAATTGCCATATGACTCCGTTGATTCTGTTGCAGAAGTTATCTTACTTTGTATAAATCGTCATCAACTTTCCTTCTCCATACCTGAAATTCTTGATAAATATCTTAGTGAAGTGTTGAATCAGAAAAACACAGATCCACGATTGAGTCTGTCAGATTTCATTCAGGATCCAGATGTAATGTATTCTTTTTTGCAGAAAGAATGGAGGTTTTTCTTAGAACAGGGAGCTTCAAAAACCCATCCATTTTGGGATACTAAATTACTAGATGCACTTGCTGGTCTATTTCGTATAGGAAAATTATTGCCTATATCGAATGAGAAAGATATACTGCCTAATACTTTATTATTTGGAGTAAAACCGCATGATGAAGAACAGTCCAGAGTCATGTCTATTAAGGAGCACTTTAATCAGATCGAAAAAATGCTAGAAATTGAAGTTGATCGACGTGGCTGGATCAATCTTATTGGATTATTCAGCACAGCGAAAACAATCATGTTTGCGTTGGAGTCTCCATTGGAAATTAGTGAGAAATTAAGGTTTCTTGAGCAAGTCATAGAAGAACGATTTGCTAACTGGTTAAAGGACCACTACGGGGCTTTGGCTTCGTTATCAGATCAGCATACACCAGTTATGCTTCATAAAGTAGCTGAGTATGTGCACCTCCAAGGAAGCCCCAGAAAGGCTATAATTGTAATGGATGGTTTGAGCTTTGTGCAGTGGGTTCAGATACGTTCTGAGCTACAGTCTTCTTTAGATTTTAAGGAAAATGGTACATTTGCTTGGATTCCTACACTGACTTCAGTGTCTAGGCAGGCCATATTCTCAGGAGAAATTCCAAAGACATACTACTCAACTATTGGTACAACAGCTAATGAGGAAAAAGAATGGAAGGCTTGTTGGGCTAGATATGGTATTCCGCCGATTCACATCACATATGAAAAATCATTAGGGCAAGGGGAATATGAAAAGGCTAAAATTAGGGCATTATCTAAATCGAGTATTAAAGTTGCTGGACTCGTAGTTGATATTGTTGATAAGTTAACACATAACACAATTCAAGGCCATAGAGGGATGCATGGGCAAATATCTATATGGTTAAAAACCGAGTACTTACAATCATTACTTCAAGATTTATTGGATGCAGGATATGATGTATATATAACCTCTGATCATGGCAACAAAGAAAGCATAGGTATCGGAAGCATTCGTGAAGGCATGTTGGCGGATACTCGAGGAGAGCGTGTTCGGATCTACAATTCAGAGGAGTTACGAGATCGGGCTGCTCAGAAGTACTCGTCGGATAAATGGGAACCCATTGGACTTCCAGATGATTTTTATGTATTGACGGCTAAAAGTGGAGAAGCTTTTGTTAAAGAAGGCGAAGTTGTTGTAAGCCATGGTGGAACCAGCATTGAGGAGGTTATCGTGCCTTTCGTACGAGTTAAGAAAAGAAAAGAATGAAGGTGTCAGATTGAAAAAAGCAGTTGGATTCGATCAAAAATTGCAATTGCACCAGTTAGACCGTATCGTACAGGAACTCTCAAGATCGGAAAGTAGACAGCAGCTATATGATGTTGTTGATCAGAGTTTGATGGCGGATATTGGTGGTTCAAAGGCCAGAATGAATGCTAGAACTATTTTATTTAAAATTTGGGTCTTAGTCGACAATGAAAATGAGGAAATCCGGGATCGAGGATTGAAATTGTTTGTTAACGCCTCAAGAGAGGAACGATTGCTTCTACACTGGGGAATGATACTTCTTGCTTATCCATTCTTCAGGGATGTTGCTGATCAAGTGGGACGTCTTTTTCAGCTTCATGGGGAATTTTCAACTATGCAGTTGAGCCGTAAAATATTCGCGTTGTATGGTGAACGTAGACGCGTAAGTGTAGCATTAAACGCCGTACTTGGAACTTACAAACACTTAGGGATAATTAGTGAGCAGAAAAAAATATATGTGAGTGCTGCAAAGATATCGATTTACAAGTTGGAGTACAAACTATGGCTTATTGAGGTCATGTTAAAATCAGTCGAAAAATCAGCCATAGAATTAAAGCAAATAGCTGTGGAACCTTGTTTGTTCCCATTTAGTCTAGATATAACTGAAAGCGATTTGAGAAATGGTCAGCTACAAATCACGCGGCAAGGTTTAGACATGGTGATGATTGGTTTGAGATAAGGCGGTGAATGAATGATTAAAGTAGGTGAAGTCGTACAAGGAGCTCAGTTTCCAGAGAGTGTTGAAATTAAGAAAATTGAGGCCTTCGATGAAGGCTTCTTTTCTATTTCTGCAAGGACGGGATTCGAATCGATACTATGAGTTGATGTTGGATGAAGCTGACATTGAATCTTTAAAAAGATTAAGTGGGCAGATTGAACAGCAGATAGATGCGAGTGATCTCCTGCATTATCAGCGTTACTATGCATTGTCAGTCAATAGTAAATATTCTTCGAAAAGGGCATTGGGCAATAATAATTTAATACCCAACAACAATCATTAGGCAAGCATGCCAAATCACCTGAGGCCATATTTAATCAACATATTTCAAGTAATGCGTATCTATTCAATAGCAATAGCAATCTGGTTATTGAGTTCGAGCATTATGCTGCCGATGAGATTGTTACTGAACTTGAGATCGACAGATATACCAAAGAAATGGCATATAATAAGCGAGTAAATCAAATTTTGAAAAGAATAGGTAGTAAGCATTATGGTTCGAAAGTGCGAACATTGGCTTTAGTGGAAATCAATGATAAAGAGGAATTCCGAGAGGGAGCCGATCCGAAATTTGCTGTTCGAGAAGCACTACGAAAAGGTGGCAGATTGACGCAGTTTATTCATCCGTTGACGGACGAGAAAAAGATGGATGATTCACGTATGATAAGTTCAATCTTGGATTTACTCAATGATGCGGGAATATTAAGTAATAATACAACCCGGCTTCCTATGGATAAATGTGTCTTATCTTTTGATTTAATAAAATTGAATAATAAGTACTTTCCTGTGGTCTCTAGAATGTCAGGTACCGAAGTTTGTATGAAGATGCTGGGGGTAGAATCGTGGACTCGGCTAGGCGATGCTCCATTCTATGTCGACCATATTAAATTATTAGATAAGCCGAAAAACAGTAATAGCACTAGTGCGATATTCTATCAATTCATGATAGCTATAGTTGAGGAAGAGTTAAGGCACTGGCCTGGTGAAATTGTTGTGTTGTTAAACGCTTCTCTGAGAAATGGCTGGCTACCTTCAATCACCAACAGCAGAATTAATTACGATGAAATTCCCCTTTTGGATGAGCGATTACAAAACGAAACTCGCCTAAGATTTGTTCGGATCAATACCAATGAGGATGTGCCGCAGTATCGGATCATTAATACAATGAGAAAAGAAGCATTTAATAAGGAATCTGGCATTTTCAAAGACGCAGTAGGCATTTACTATGGGATCGGCGGAAGGCCTACGGCTTGGTCTGGGGTGAAAAATAAAGATATCAAGTTTAATGCACCTTCTAAAATGCTTTTGCAGCAGACCGCAGTTGAGTATATACCACTTGGTCCATTCAGTGATGATGAGAGAGATCAATTAGCTATTTTGGTCGATCAGTTAAGAAGAGTTGGTCTTACTTATGATAAGCATACGAAGTTGCCTTATACGCTTAGAATTATAGAAATTCTCAAGAAATACATGCATCATGATGAATGGAAATTCGCCGCATCATTAGATGAAGAGGTTGAAGTTGAGGCTGATGACGTAGTTCTGGTTACCAAAGAGCTTGTTAATTTGGATTAGTATTGAGCTAGCCTCGCAATATGCGAGGCTTATTGTAATATTCACTGATAAAATAATAGAACGTATGTTCGAGACAAGTCGTTGTCAAGAAGATAAGGTATCATATAAATATAAAAGATAGTGATAGTTATATTTACCCATTCACCTGATATAATAGACCTACAAATGTTTGGGAGGAAAGATGATGTATACCAATACGATGAATGCCATAGTTCAAGAAGTCATCAGACTTCTTAACCATCAGAGAAATCTGTTGAAAGATATGTTAAACGAGGAAGAATTGTTGAAGGATGGACAGAGCCAAGAGCGTTCTGTGGATGTGGTGCTGGCAGAACAATGGATAGAAACGCTTGAAGATGAAATAACCAAGGTAGGCGGGCTGGAGATGACGCTGGCTGTAGTAGGCACGATGAAAGCCGGCAAATCAACCACAATCAATGCAATTGTGGGACGGGAAGTGTTGCCAAATAGAAATCGTCCTATGACAACACTCCCCACCATCATTCGCCATAAAGTTGGCCAGACTACTCCGACCATCACGCTGCCTAAATTAGGGCCGTTTAATCATGCCCTTAGTACTTTGCGTGGAGCAATGGAGCGTTTACCCGAAGATGAAGTGAATCAGCTTTCATTTGCATCTACGGAAGATGGCAAAAGCTTGATACAAGAAATTTTGACAGGGGATTTAAAGGAGCTTGGACCTAGTTATTCGGGCGCAGAAGGAATTTATTTATTCTTGAAAGTTCTTAATGATATTTCCCGTCTGTGTAATGAAGAGAAATTAAATGTAACCTCTCCGATCATAGAGTATTCATCGATTACGGAATTCCCGGTCATCGAAGTGGAATTTCACCACCTGAAGGGCAAGGAACAACAATTGCAAGGAAGTCTCGCCTTAATTGATACTCCGGGACCTAATGAGGCAGGGCAGGGGCATCTGAAAAAAATTCTCCAAGAACAACTGCAGAAGGCTTCGGCGGTATTGTCTGTTCTTGATTATACTCAATTGAATTCTGAAGCTGATGCGGCAGTCAGACAAGAGATTGATTACATATCCAGTTTTTCCAAAGATCGATTGTATGTGCTGGTCAATAAATTCGACCAAAAGGATCGCAACTCCATGGATGCTTCTGAAGTGCAACGGTATGTAGGCAAAGAACTGTTTGAAGAAGAAATCCCATCTAATCGGATTTTCCCTGTTTCAAGTCAATTTGGTTATTTGGCAAACTATGCGCTACATGAACTTGATTCAACTGGAATTTTGCCGACTCCGGAAGAAGCCAAGTGGGTAGAGGATTTTGGACAGCGTGCTCTTGGAATTGATTGGGAGGAAGATATAGAGGATGCTGACTTGGCAAGAAGAGGGGCGCAAAAGTTATGGAAAAAAAGTAATTTTTCCGAGCCTCTGGAACAGGTGATTTCAGAGTCATACAGCAAGGCGGCATTCGTTTCCCTTTCATCCGCGGTGGACAAAATGCTTCATTATGACAATGAGGTGATCGACTACTTGAAGATGCGCAGCGGCAGCGTTGCGATTGGCATAAACGAACTGAAGAAGCTGATCGTAGAGCTTGAGCAAGATATTGAACGAATTGCTCAGGCGAGTCAGAGAGCTGACGATCTGTCCTCAAAAACGTTGGGGAAACTAACTTCCATGACCAATGATCTTTTTAGTGATGGTGAACGTACGATAAAACACGTTATTGAACAATTATTCGATCATGGGAAGCGTTTAGAAGACGCACGCAACCAGGCTGAGACAGAAGGGAGACGCAAAAAGAGGGGAACGGGTATTTCTGTGTTCGATACGCTTAAGTCTATTCTCAATGCGCCTAGTCAAGATTTCATTACTTTAGAAACAAACGGTCCCAATGTGTTTTCCAGCAAAGAAGAGGCAGAAGACTTTATTACGAAAATCAATAAAGTACTCGAAAAGGATATGGGAGTCATTTCAACGGAGATCCAGTCTCGTGTGACCCAAATTATCCACTCCCTAGAGCGTGACATAAATAAGGAAGTACAAATTAATGTTTCCAACATTTTGGAGCACGCCGCAGATATTTTAAATGAATTCTTTGATTTAAATCTATCTTTTGAAAATCATAAAATAAAACCGATCAAAGTAGATTTTAATCAGCTTAGCAGTAAATTTACGGAAGAGAAGACTGTGGAAAAAACCAGAACAAGATATGAGAGAAAATGGTATACACTTTGGTTAAAAGAGCATGCAGTCTCTTACAAAGTCAGCGAGCAAGAATATCACGTGGATACTAGAGAAATAGGCAAGCAAGCTGTGAAAGAATTAAAAAAAGCCCATCAGCAACTTCACAACGATTTGAATGCATACGTAACTAAAGAATTAGGCGGTAACGTAAAATCGTACTTTGATGGACTTAAGCAATATCTGGACAAATACCGTGGGAATATTTTAGATGGCCTTACTGACAAGCAAGCGGATGAGAAAGTGTTGGGAAAGTTATTAGCGGCTATGAAACAGTATCTTTCAGTAGCCGAGAATCACATTGAAGATGTTACTCCCGTGCATTTGGAGTTGAAGCAGATAAATAATCTTGCCAAGGAGGTTGTACAAGCATGACGACTGTCACGGATAACGATCAACGGGAATTGGAAGACCTCCTGGAGAAAATACCCGTGCTTCATGATAAACATATCGTCGATTTAGTGAACGGCCTGGAAGTGGCCAAAGATCATATACGGGTACGAGAGAGTTCCAACAACAGTTTCTTTCAAAGGATGGTTGATTCGTTCTCTGGAAAATCGGCATTACGGCAACAACGGATCGACCAGAACCTGTCGACAGGTCTGGAATCTGCCGTGGTGTGGCTTGAGCATCTTCAAGCCCAGCAGATCCGCAGCGATCGTGCGCTTGCTCATGTGACTTATAAACTTACTGAAACCAGGGCGGGAGTGCAAAAATTGGCTCTACGGCACCTGGAACTGCGGGAAGAGGTTAGCCTCATCTGCGAAAGAATGGGCGAATTGGAAGAGAAATTTCTGGGACAAATGAAAGAGGTCAATCTGCGTTTGGATTCTATCGATATGAGACAAAGTGCTATGGCGCAAATGCATAAGGAGTTTGATCGATGGGAGAGTGGCAGCTATGCTGGATTTTCTCCTCTCTCTCAGCTCACGATCGTGCTGGAAAGCCTAAGCTGGGGTGCCTTTGGAAAATATGATGAGCATAACTCGGAATTCAGGGAACAATTATTCGATAAATGCGTTATTACGCTAAAGCGGCTTGAGGGAGTTCCCCCGAGATTGATTCCGACGAACGAATGGTTGTCCGCCATGAGCCAAGATCGGGCAATAGCTAAAGAATCGCTGGTTTATATGCTTAGTTCGAGCAAGCATAATCATAGGAAAGTGGCTCTGAATACAGCAATAAATGACACGCTTAACCTTCAACCGGGGGAGCATACAGGAAAAAATATTGAGACGATTATACAAAGTCGGGATCTGCCTTATGTTTTTAATGGAAGAACACTAAGCAAGAGGTTATACAAGGAATCTTGTGTAAGGCTGGAGAGTGAGGGGTTTTATGTCTCGGGTTTTTGATCGGTTTGGGTTAGTTTTCTCAGGTGGTGGAGCCAGAGGAGCGTACGAGGTTGGGGTAGCAAAATATCTTGCAGAGCATAATTATGAGCCTAGTGCATATTCAGGTGCCAGCATCGGCGCTCTCAATGCTGTGCTGCTTGGGACGGCGCCGACGTTTCGGGAGGGAATCACCCGATTGGAACAGATATGGAGATCGATACAGCAAGATGAGATTGTCAAGTTGGACCCTGGAGCTTTTGCATTGGTTATGCTTCACGCACTTGGAGCAAGGGTACTGCATTCCCACCCGCAGTTGGCTATTTTGGGTTCGTTGTACCAGTTGGCAAAGGATAACATTACATTCCTAGGCAATATTTCTGATGTCAGCAACAAGATGCAGAACAATTCAATGTATGCTTCTTTGCAAAAGGGATTGTTGGATGACGGATTTTTGAGAAAACTATTAAACGATGAGTTGGAGCTCGATAAAATGACTTATCGAGTTCCCATTTGGATATCTGCATACCGCAGTAGAGGGACTACTAATGATATACTTGCTTATTTGTTATCATCATCAGGAATTAAGGATAATCCGGAATCGGATTATTTTGAGTTTGCAAAGATTCCTAGCGAGGAGAGATTGCAAGTTATTCTGGCTAGTGCGGCCATTCCGGTTGTATACGGCAGTCACATTGTGAAAGGAAAGCACTATGTAGACGGAGGAGTTGGAGGGCAGCGCACAGCCAGAGGAAATACCCCGTTGGCTCCGTTAGTGCAAAATGGATTCAAGCAGTGTATCGTTGTAAATCTATCGGATGGATCTATGTTTAATCGTCATGAATTACCGGATGCGAATGTCATTGAAATCAGGCCTAAGAAATCTCTCCACCCGAAGGGGATCGCTTCTAGCCTTCTTGATTTTAGAGAAGAACGTATTGAAGAATTAATGGCATTAGGGTATGAAGATGCAAAAAGATGCATTTCCAACTCCGTTGCAGCAATGGAACTGGTAGGTGAGAGCAGGAGAAGTGAGGACATGCGAGAAGAGGCGATCAAGGTTCTGGATAGTGACGGTTTTGAAGAAGTAATTGGGAAATTATAGATTTACTTTATGAGCGTTGAATCGTACTAAGGGGTCTCTAACTGCATTACTGATGTCTAATAAAGACTCACATTAGAAATGACGAGATGAGGTGCCGTCAGCTCTAATGTGGATGTGCTCAAGGCGTAATGCGATTTCTGGCTACCTGAGTTGAATTAAACTTGATTCAACTCAGGTAGCAGACTTTCCTCGGATCCTCGATACTCGGCAGGGGAAGTGCCCATGCGGGATCGGAATACCCGATGAAAATAGGAATAGCTTGCAAAACCGCAGGATTCGGCAATATGCTCCAGTGTCATTTCACTGTATTTCATACGTTCCAGTGCTGCATTCAGACGGATCTCAATCGCGTATTGAATCATGGTCTGGTTGTAGTGCTCCTTGAATAAACGGACTGCACGCGACAGGCTGAGTCCGGCATAACGTGCGGCTTCTTCAAGTTTAAAGGTAACCGTGGCATGCTCCTCAATAAAGCGTTTTAACTTTAGCGCAGAGGAAACTGCCCGATCCGTCTGAATATTCTCGGTGATTGCCCGGTCGATATATAGACATAATCCGCGTAGTAACGCATCCTTTAGCTCCGCATTTTCCTCAAGAGGTCCACGACGCTTCTCCAGTAGCATATTTCGCCATAGGCTGATCAGCTTATCATCCACTCCAATTCGGCTTACGGTAGCTCGTTGCTGCCGTTTCCACCAGTGATCGATCCAGCTGCCTTCGCAGAATAGATAATAATCTCCACTGGACAAACGTCCTTCCTTATGTGGTTCATCGACCACGAGATGATAGTCGTCGCCAGGCTTCAAGAGTAACAAATCCCCGCTGGTCATCCTGAATTCTTCATCCTGTACATATACTTTGCACGAGCCTTCGGTCTGCAGGCGGAACAGATAAGTTTGCAGCTCGCCCTTCATATTATGAGTGAACGCCTTATAGTGGTATGAGTAGTCACAGATCAGCACAGATGTCTCTAATGTATCCAAAGATGAAATCCCCCAATATGTACATCCTGCATGCATTCAAATGGGCTACATTCAATAGATGCAAAATGATGGAAATAAAATTTGATCAGATAGTTCATGTTCTGACTATATTGTATATGTTCATTCTAGCCTGTTTTGCGTTAGGATGATACCAGATAGAGCAATGAAAGCAAATTTGAGAACAGAGGTGTATCCTACATGAAAAAACTTAATATTGGTTTGCAATTGTTTACACTCCGTGATGAAACTGCAGCAGATTTTCGTGGTACGTTGCGTAAAGTAGCTGCCCTTGGATATGAAGGCGTGGAGTTTGCCGGATATGGTGACATTCCAGCCGAAGAAATGAAAGCGCTACTAGATGAACTTGGACTGAAAGGATTCAGCAGCCACGTTTCACTACATGCGATGCGTGAAGACTTGCAAAAACAGATCGATTACCTGAAAACAATTGGTGCACAATATATCATTTGCCCTTACCTGATGCCAGAAGATCGTCCTGAGAATGAAGAAGGCTGGACCAAGCTGTTCGCTGAGTTACAACAATATGGAGCTGAAGCGGCGAAGCAAGGATTGATCTTCGGATACCATAACCATGACTTTGAATTCCACGGCCAGGTTGGCGATGCCAATGCCTTTGATGCCATGTTCGCTCAAACATCACCGGAAGCGGTGAAAGTGGAAATGGACGTATGTTGGGTACAATTTGCGGGACAAAATCCGATCGAGTATATTAAACAATATGCGGGTCGTTTGCCGCTGCTTCATCTGAAGGACTTCAGCAAAGACGAACAGGGCCAGATGAAAACACTGGAACTGGGACAAGGTTCAGTTGACCTGCCAGCTGTTATTGAAGGCGCTACGAATGCAGGCGTGGAGTGGTTGATCGTGGAGCAAGACGTATGTCAGAATCCTCCGCTTGAGAGCGTATCCAATAGCTACAACTGGCTGAAGCAGAATTATTTGAACCAATTCTAATGGACCATCGAACCATGAAAAATGCTAATCTATTTGTCAAAGGAGACTTATGTACATGAGTAAAATTAAAGTTGCTGTATTCGGCTGTGGAGCCATTGCCGAGCGCAGACATATCCCAGAGTACGCTGCCAATGAGAACGTAGAGCTTGTCGCTTTTGCCGATCCAATTGTGGAGCGTGCGGAGAAGATGGCCGAGACTTATGGAGGTAAAGCGTACTCCAGTTACGAAGAATTGCTTGCAAACGAAACGGTTGATGCCGTTAGTGTGTGTACACCGAACTATCTGCATGCACCAATGGCGATTGCTGCTGCAAATGCAGGCAAGCATGTATTGGTTGAGAAACCAATGGCAGTATCCACTGAAGAAGGCGAGCAAATGATCGAAGCTGCTAAGAAAAATGGCGTGTATCTGATGGTTGGACACAACCAGCGCCTAATGCCTCCTCACGTGAAAGCAAAAGAAATTCTCGACTCCGGCAGACTGGGAAAAGTCCTGAATTTCCGTACTTCCTTCGGTCACCCGGGCCCGGAAGCATGGAGTGTGGACGGAGCTGAAAGCTGGTTCTTCCGTAAAGAAGAAGCGATTATGGGCGCCATGGGCGACCTGGGCGTGCACAAATCAGACTTCATCCGTTACTTGCTGGATGATGAAGTATCTGAAGTGGCTGGTTTCATCAGCACACTGCACAAGGAAGGCACTAAAGTTGACGACAACGCGACTTGCTTGCTGCGCATGAAGAGTGGAGCGATCGGAACGCTGGTAGCGAGCTGGACGCAATACAGAGCCGGAGACAACAGTACAGTTCTATGGTGCGAGAATGGTGTTATGAAGATCGGAACAGTCGAAGGCGATGAAGTTATTGTTGAGCTGACCAATGGTACAGTTGAGACGTACAAAGTCGGAGCCATGGCTACCAACGAGAAACAAGTGCCGAGTGGCGTAATTGATGCTTTTGTAGAGTCGATTGTGACCCAAACACCTCCAGCGATTTCTGGAGAAGAGGGCTTGCGTTCCCTGCAAGTTATCTTGGCAGCTTTCGAATCCGAGAAGACAGGTCAGATCATTAAGCTGTAATTCAACCGAATGACAGTGCAATTTCTAACATTTTATATGTACTAATCTATGATATAAGGGACTTATCTCAGAGAAGTGTTCTGGGGTAAGTCCTTCTCTATTTCTTCCCAGGCAAGTGTGGGAAAGTGAACAGTGTATATGGTAATTCGTGCAACAAGGTTAAAACATCTGATCGCTTGTGCAGAACAGAAAGAGGCTGACATTTCACGCTATCGCGGAATATCAGCCTCTTGGAGTCATTAAATTAAATGATAGAATGTTTAACTTTCTTTAGATGCCAGCTGGCACATTACTGCCCAGATCCAGCCATGCGATTTCAGCTGGAGTCAGCGTGATACGTGACCCTTCGTCACAGGAGAGCAGTTCTGCCTGATTCTGGGCTCCGATCAGCGCACAGGTTGGGAACGTCTGATTCAATACATAAGCAAGCGCAATCTGGATTGGTGTTGTTTTCTTGGAATTCGCCAATTGTTCAGCCCGGCGCAACCGTTCCCAGTTGCCATCACTGTAGAATACACGCACCAGATCTTCGTTATCCCGAACTTCAGGTGTGAATCGTCCAGTGAAGAAACCACGCGCTTGGGAGGACCAGGATAGCAATGGAAGCTTGGTTTGATCATGCCATGCCAGCGTCTCTGCATCTGCTGATACACAGCCTTCCCAGAAAGGTTCGTTTGCTTTGGCGAGACTGAGATTCGGACTGCTGAAGGTGAAGCCCTTCAGGCCATTCGCCGCAGCGTACGCATTGGCTTCCTCCAGGCGCTGCCAGGTCCAGTTGGAGGCACCGATCGCGCCGATTTTGCCGGAATCAATGTGTTCGTTCAGTGCTTCGAGAATAACACTGACTGGGGTATTGGGATCATCCCGGTGCAGGGCATACATCTCTACGTGATCTGTCTGAAGACGCTCCAGACTTTCAAGCAAGTCACTACGGATGGCATCAGCGTTAACGCGTGGTCCGTTCTGGTCATGATGTGCGCCTTTGGTGAGAATGACAATCTGGTCGCGGTTACCGCGTTCCTTCATATAACGACCAAGGACTTCTTCACTCTCTCCACCACAATAAATATGCGCTGTATCGATGGTGTTACCGCCAATGGATAGAAATGCATCCATATTCGTAGCTGCTTTATCGTAGGCATCATGCACGAAATAATCGGTTCCTTTAATCAATCTGGAGACGGGTTTACCTGCACCAGCAATTTCGATATATTCCATAAGTCATTTCATCCTCTCGATTATAGTGTAATTCGTGTACGTTGTTCCGCTGAACGAAGGCAAGCTTCCAATACTTTCATATTAGCTACCGCATCGGAAGGAGCGAAGCGCAGATCTTTGCCCTGAAGGACGGCACGTGCCATATCATCTCCCTGCAAAGAGTAGTGGTTCACTTGTTGGACTTTAATCTCTCTGCGTTCACCGCCAGCCGTTACATAGAAGTTCGAACTGTTGTCTTGCTGGCTGACAAATGCGGAAGGGACTTCAATAATGCCCTCGGACCCCAGTACCTCCAGCGTGTTGCGGAAGGCTGCCCACATGCTGCTGTCAAAGGTCACACCAACGTGATTATCGAATTCCAGCAGTCCGGAGGCCATCATATCGACTTGATCATGCTGCGGGGAGAACATGCCAATCACGGTAGCTGCACTTGGTTCTTGACCAAGCAGCAGACGTGCTACGCTGATGGAATAACATCCGATATCATACAGTGCACCTCCACCCCAATCCCGCCGAAAGCGAACATTGCCGGATGCATTGGAATTATTGAACGAAAATGTACTGTGAATACCGCGGATCTCACCGATCTCACCGCTGGCGATGATATCCCTGATCTGCTCGTAACGTGGATGATGGCGGTACATGAATGCTTCAGCCAGCTGCACACCTGCATCTGCACAAGCTTGAACCATCTCCTGAGCTTCCTGCTCAGTCAGAGCCAGTGGTTTTTCGCACAAAATATGTTTGCCTGCCTCAGCGGCCCGGATCGTCCATTCCCGATGCAAATGATTCGGTAGCGGGATATATATGGCATCGATGGAATCATCTGCGAGCAAAGCTTCATAACTGCCATAAGCCTTGTCGATCCCAAGTTGATCGGCCGTCTGCTTGGCTTTATCTTCGTCCCGACTGGCGATCGCGGTTACTTCATTTAACTCGGATTGCTGCAAGCCTGGAATGACGGATTCCACAGCAATGCTAGCGCTACCAAGAATGCCCCAACGCAATTTTTGAACTGAATTCATGTGTTGTATCCTCCTGTGTATAAATGTATATTGTGATTATAAGGAATAGATGAATGAATTAAAATGATAATATATTGAAGTCAGTTAACACAATATTGTTCAGTAAGGAGAAGTCGTTATGATGAGGCAAACCGTATTGCTAACCCTGCAGGATATTCCATATTTTTGTTACCCGGAATCGGTCGGACATTATATGGAACATCCCCAGCATTCCGTATTACGGGAGGCAGGTGTACTGAACAATTTTAATATTCACTATGTCGCTGCGGGCAAAGGATACGTGGAAGTGGACGGGGTGGTGCATGAGCTTCGTGCAGGTCAGGCTGTGCTTTATTTCCCGCAGCAACAACAGCATTATTACAGCAGTGAAGATGATCCATGGGATGTACGATGGGTTCATTTTTACGGTGAACGTCTGCATGATTATATGATCGAACGGGGGTTGCATCGTAATCTGCTGTGGACACTACGGCAGCGTAACTCATGGGAAGAAGCTCATCTGGCTTTGCTGACTGAAGCGGAACAAAACACCATGCTGCGTCCTGCTCAGCTATCCACACTGACTTATGCCGTACTCGCCGAGTTCGTACAGCATGCGGTACCTTTAAAGAGCACACGCACCACAAGTAAGGCGGAGAGTCGGGTTCTTGCGCTGCTTCCACAGATGCAGCAGGAGGCCTGCCAACCTTTCCTGTTACAGGACTGGGCGGATCTCGCAGGTGTGAGTTCGTATTACTTTTGCAAAATGTTCAAGAGCGCTGTGGAGATGACGCCCATGGAATTTATTACTCGTTCACGGCTACAGATGGCAAAGCAATGGCTGCTGGAAAGGCCTGCGGCCAACATCGGACAGATTGCGGAGGAAGCGGGGTATCCCAATGCCAGTTATTTTAACCGCCAGTTCATGGCCCATGAGGGGATGACACCTACGGATTACCGCGGATTGTATCACAATTAACCAGATCCTTTCGATGTTGCCAGCGCTTGAGGCATAGTGGTTTGACACAGAGCTCAATCAAGTCTATTATGGATAAATTAAATCCGTGTATAATGAGGTGCCCTCATGAAATATTCAAAAGCAACAAATTATGCTTTGCATACGATGCTTCATCTTGTAAGTACTGCCCCTGAACAGCTGGTTAGTGTACACCAACTTGCAGAACTGCAGAAGGTGTCACCAACCTATCTGTCCAAAATACTGACCAAATTGGTTAAGGCGGGCATGATCGAATCTACATCCGGTGCCAATGGTGGCTATCGGCTTAGTCGTAAAAATCCGGATCCTTCCTTCTTGGAGATCATTCATGCGATTGAAGGTCAGGCGTCTCTGTTCGAATGTTCCCAGAATCATAACGCAGGTTGTTTGATCCAGCAGGTGATGGTGCAGGCGGAGGAAGAGATGGAGAGTTTTTTGAACAATAAAAAGATGTCAGAACTTGCTTCTCAAATGAAGGGTGCACATTCCCTGTAATTTAAAACTTGCAGCTAGAACTGTAGCTTCAATCCACGTGGTTAACTCGTCTGGAACATAGGTATATCTAGATCTTTCCCATCCTCGCGAGAGGTAAGGAAAGATTTTTTTGTATCGTTGTACCTAATAGATGTCGAAGGGTACAATAAGGAAGGTATAGGTGCATACATATTTGATCCAATCTTATATCACATTTTACATCTCTGGAGGGACAACACATGAGCCAATCAACGATTACAGGACTGGAACAATTGCTCGCACTGGAAAACATTCGGAACACCAAGGCGCGCTATTGCCGCTATATTGATACCAAACAATGGGATACCTTGGGTGACGTGTTCGCTCCGGATGCAATCGCCGATTTCAGTACAGAAGGCAATCCGATTCCGGTATTAACAGGCCGTGATACGATCGTACAAGTATTCCGTGATCTGGTGGATGTTGCCGTAACCGTGCACCATGTACATAGCGCCGAAGTTGAATTTGTATCCGAGAACGAAGCGAAGGTCATCTCCCCAATGGAAGATTGGGTAACGTTCCCGGAGGGCAATGAGAACAAATCGTTCCACGGATTTGGGCACTACCACGAGACTTTTGTCAAAATCGATGGCCAGTGGTACATCAAACATACGAGTCTGAAACGTCTTCGTCTGGACCTGTTTGAATAGTATAATCCGTATAGAAGAATAGAGAAGCTGGTCAACATTAAAATAATAGCCCCGAAGAGCGTGATGAACGCATCCTTGGGGCTTTTTTGTGTTTGTGGGAGAGGGGCAGCTGACAGATGCATAGAAAATGGGAAAGAAAAAAGCCAGGTTCGGAACCCGAGGGTCCCTTCCTGACTTCTTTTGGTTAAATGAGATGTTAGATCCGGCTACTTGTTTCCGTGACTTTCCGTGACTGCATTCTCAGATACACCTGAGAGAAAATAACCGATGCGAGTGCGACCACAGTCATTCCCCAGAAAATATTGGTGTACGCTGAGGACAGCGGCATATTTTGCATCGCCGTCAATGCTACACCAGTAACAGCAACACTGAAAGCACCGCTGAAGAATTGACTGAGTTGGAACAGCCCCATACCTGCACCCACCTGATCCATGGTCAGATTGCCTGACAATTCATTGGACACGCTGGTGGTCAGGGAAGAGAAGCCAACGCTGAGAAGGACATAGACAGCCATAATGGCGTAGATGTTATTGTCTGCAAATAAGGCGAATAGCCCGGCAGCTGCCAGTAGCAGCCATGGTGCAAATTTCAATAGCAACGTATTGCCGTGTCGGTCAATCATGCGGCCGATGCGGTTGGAGAGCAGCATAGACACGACTGCACCCGGGAAGATGACAAGCCCGGATTGAGCAGGTGTCAGCCCATACAGATGCGCCAGAATCTGCGGTAACAGGAACAATGTTGAGAAGTTATTGATGTAGGATACAATCCCCAGCGAGCTGAGCATCATATATTTTTTGTCTTTGAACAAAGCAGGTTGGACAAATGGATCTGCCGCGCGCCGAATTCGGAGCCAGAACAGAAGCAGTGCAGCAGCACCGATGACAAGCGTGAACCACTGACGGGAAGTCAGGAATAACAGCACACCGGTAGTACCGATGGCGAGAAGAATGGCACCCAGCAGGTCAAATGAACCTTTTTGCGGTGTTTCCCGCGGGAGCAGTTTGAAGAATACAGGAATCAAGAATAACGTTAGTCCTGTAACGATAAACAGATCGTGCCATCCCAGAAATTGTGTAATACTTCCGCCGATGACGGGACCGAGCCCAAGACCCAGTGAACTGGCGGACATGATGACAGCCATCGATTTACCCCGGCGATCATTCGGAATGTACCGGGTAATCAGCACAATGGCAAGCCCCGGAACCGATGCAGCACCCGCAGCCTGAATCAGACGTGCAATGAGCAAAATGATGAAGTGATTACTGAAGAACCCGAGAACGGATGCCGCACCAAGTAACGTAAGCCCGGTCGTGAATAATGTACGAATAGGTATGAAATCGGATAGACGTGAGAACGTAATCGAGGAAATGGCAAATACAATGGAATACCCTGTAACAATCCATGAAGAAGCGACGGATGTAAGCATAAATTCGGCTGCAATTTTGGGCAGGGCCAGATTAAACATCATTGTATTCATCACAACGAGTACAACGGTGAAGCCAAGCAAGCTTACAATTAAACCTTCCTGTATTCCGGTCCGTTCCCCTGATGATGCGGTTGCGGTGTTGTTCATAAAAACCTCCTAGAGTGATGTGTATTTCGCAACATTTCAGAAACGGTGTGTAACATTTGCAAAATGTAGTATGATGTCAATCCCGTGCCTGACAGCAGGGGTTACATAACGAAATCATTAAAGTTCGATTGGTGTCGAACATTAGAAATATATCATGGATCTGTGTTAAAATACAATGGATAGTCTGAAAAAAGGAGACTACAATATGAAGATTTTACATCATCCACAGGTGTCAGATATTGAACTTTCCTCCGTATTGTATGCGTTAAGCGACCCGACCCGTCTTGGGATTGTTGCGGAAGCAGCGAGAAGCGGAGAGCAGCCGTGCAGTCATTTTCATGCACCTGTTGTGAAGTCAACGATGTCGCATCACATTCGTACCTTGCGGGAAGCCGGAGTTATTCGGGTCAGAGTGCAGGGCACTCAGCATTTTCTCACCCTGCGATCCGATGATCTGGAAACGCGCTTTCCAGGACTACTGCAACCGTTATTGCAGGCCGCAGCTCAGTCGAGCACAGATCCTTCCTAAATGTTGTCCTTTCTTCAGGTCGAAGAGGGGACATTTTTATTTTCTGAATTGAAAAAAAACCTAAACAAGTTAATCGTTTAGGGGATTACGGTTTAAGATCAATTAACTTCAAATCGAGAAGTTACACTGAACGTGGCGGGGTAACGATGCTGATCACATTCTCAAACTCCGCCTGCCAGTCATTCTTGATGATGCTGCCGATGTAACCATCGGGTCGAATCAATACCAGCGTGTCGCTGTTAATACCATAGATGTCGGTCAGTTTTTTGGTGGTATCGTTGATAATATTCTGATCGGCTTCATTACCGATACTGACGATGTAGCGATGCAATTCGGCACCACTGTCCGGCCAGTTCAGGTCGGGGAGGATATGAGCGGCATTTGCTCCAAAGGCAAGCAAGGTGAATTGCGGTCCACGGAGGACGTCAAATAGTCGTTTTACCCCGCCTGGGCCGATGCATGGAGCATCGGGTGCTCGATCTCCGACCTGAAGTGACTTGGTCGCTGATGCATTCTCAGAGCTAAGTGGACCACCATGATACGATAGTGTGAGCTGACGTTCTTCGTCACCGCGTTTGAGACTGGCGAGACGTTTATTATCGAGCTTGGCGTACAACTCGCTGGATTTTCCAAGTACGCGTGCGGCAATAGGTTGACGTTCAGCTTCATAGCTGTCAAGCAAGCGATCAGGCGCACCAGCAATGACCTGACTTATCTTCCAGCCGAGGTTGTAAGCATCCTGTACACCGGTATTGAGTCCTTGCGCACCGGCTGGGGTATGGACGTGGGCCGCATCGCCTGCAAGGAAGACACGACCTGACCGATAATGCTCAGCAAGTCGTACGTTGGGTCGGAATACGGAACTCCAGGTAATATCGTAGAGTCGTAAACCAGTGAGCTTGTGGAACTGAACGGCAAGTACAGCCTCGTCAAGGTCTGGGTTCTCGTTTGCTCCCAACCTGATCATGACCTGGAACTGGTCGGAGTGTGGCAACGGGCATGCTCCGACAAATTTACCTTTTGTGCGTGGCCACATATGCCAACGATTGCGAGACAAGCCATCGATGGTTCCGTCGATGATAAGCATACGATCCGATTCGTTGGTCTCTCCGACAAATCGAATTCCAACACCTTTACGAACGGTGCTTGAACCACCGTCTGCCCCCACCAGAAATCTGCTGCGAATCTTCTCCCCTGAAGAGAGCGACACCGTCACACCATCGGAATCCTGTTCAAAAGAATCCACCGCGTTGTTAAATTCAATCTTCAGCCCCTGACGTTTGAGCAGGCTATGCAGAATGGCATCTGTGCGGTGTTGAGCCAGCAGAAGAATATTCGGATAAGGTACATCCGGTGTAGGTTTATTTCGCTGTTGCATGCGCCATGGCACAGTGATCGGCCCGAGATGAATACCTGCGAGCGGGTATTCATCTCCCTCCGCATGAGCATCATTCAGCACGCCGAGGTCCTCCAAAACCTCCTGGGTTCGGGGCTGTACTCCCTTGGCACGAGAACCCTTGAAGGCGTGGGGAGCCTTGTCGACCAGTCGGACACGAAGGCCGCGGCGCAAGAGATCTGCTGCTAATGTAGAGCCGGTCGGGCCAGCGCCTGCAACCAATACGTCGATATCGTAATCTTCCCTCGATGGACTCACACTCGGTTGTTCCTTCTCTTGAAATCGATTGGATTGTATGTCTGTCATTTGTAATGTTCCTCTCTGAATTATATAAATTGAACTAAAGATTATTTACACAGGCACTTCGATGACAGAACAACCTTCCAATCGCTGTTATCCCCAGATTTTTTCGATTCCCTTTCTCAAGGGGAAATCCGGTGATAAAGGCGAGATTATGCTTCCGATGAGGCTTTCTTTCAGAAAGCTTTTAGCTTCGCTTTTTCAGGTTTTTTCTGTCCTCTTCGTTATCGTGTAAATGATTAGTTTAACTTATTGTTTCTGAGAAACAATAAGTTTCCTTGCAACAATAGTAGTTTAAATTCTGTTCTTTTGTCAATATTGTTTCCTAGGAAACTTTAATTGTAGACCCGTCCTTGCTATACTGGAATGAAGTTCATTAGTGTTGGAGGAAAAAGGATGATCAAGCCATCAAACTATCACAATAAAGAGCACCTGATTGATGAAGTGCTGGAAGCTGTGAAAGACATACAGATTAAATTCCAAGCGGAAGATGACGAAGAGAAGGAGTGGCTACTCCAGAATAGCCCTAATCCGGAAGTTCAGGAGTTAGTCGAAGAAATGACAGTTACCATGCTGCATGTGCTGGATGCCATTGGAACACTTGAGCCTGTAAATGGCATAACCATTTCGAAGCAATTCGGCTTTTCCAAAGGCACGGTTTCCAAAATCACCAAAAGGCTGGTACAGAAAAATATCATTCTGCCTGAATACCTGCCTGATAATAAAAAAGAAGTATTGTTTCGCATGACAGAACGGGGTCAAGACATCTATCGTTTACATCAAGCCATGCATCAACAAATTGATCTTGGCGCAAATCGTTTTTTGCAGCGATATACCGAAGAAGAATTGCAGTTCTTAGTGCATGCTCTCCGTGACACCGCGCAGGCCTCATGGTTCCATTCGGAAAAAGATGGGCCATCCATCGTTTCTAGTGAGGGGATGCCCTATGCCGATGAAGCTTCATACGATAACGATAATGAGAATACGGAAGCAGTGACCATTAACGAGGAAATGAATGAAATTATGGGGATGCTTGATACGCTGAACTCCCGTGACCTGAAGAAGGCTAAGGCCGTTCTTGAGCATGTTTTCTTTACGGATTATGAGGATTAGCGTACGTAAGCTGCTGAGTACGCTCATATTCATCTCGGCATGTGACGTCGTTTTGGAAAAGAGATAAACGCTATAAAACCGGACAGGCCGTGGCCTATCCGGTTTATTTGCATTGAATGTAAATGCAGATCAGGTCATGTGATTCACGCTAATCATAACTTTTACAAGAAAAAATAACCAAAATTTTAATTTTGGGGTAATCCAAATCCCCTCTTGTTCCGAATATTATATTAGATGGTCTTTTTTGGATGATGGATATTTAAGGACAACAGGGGGCGGGAGTATGGTACATAATCCGGAAACCATTCAGGAATGTATCGAACATGCACGGCAAAGACTCTACCAGATTGCAAATCAATACCCGGAACTGTGGCATCCGGAGGTTATTCGCCAATCCATGGTGCTGGATGAGTTAATTAATGAATATAACAACGCAACTCGCGGGAGAACAATTGCGAATCAACTGAAATCATAACCTTCTGAACAAAGAATTTCATGTAGGGATTCCTTGTGTTTGCCTTACTCTTTTACCGCCCCCAGCACAATCCCCTTCACGAAGAAACGCTGCAAGAACGGATATACGAGCAGAATTGGCAGAGCGCCAATAAAGATCTGAGCCGCGTTCACCGTACGCTGAGACATGTTCTGAAGCTGCGTTGCATCCACGTTCATATTAGAGAAATCCTGCTGAACGATAATGGTCTGCATTAACGTGGCTAGTGGATATTTGGAAGCATCATTCATATAGATCAACCCGTCGAACCAGGAATTCCACTGACCTACCATCGTGAATAAAGAGATCGTCGCAATGGCGGGCATGGATACAGGCAGATAGATTTTGAATAACGTCGTAATATGGTTGGCTCCATCGATAAATGCGGCTTCTTCCAGCTCTTTCGGCACGTTTCGGAAAAAGTTCATCATCAGAATCAGGTTCCAAACAGCCACCGCTCCTGGCAAAATCAAAGCCCACATCGTATTAATCAGTCCAAGCTTCTGGATCAAAATATAGGACGGAATCAATCCCCCGCTGAACAGCATCGTGAAGATGAAAAACCACGCATATAACGAACGTCCTTTAAAGTGCAGACTCTCCTTGGATAACGGATAAGCCGTCAGGAAAACAAGTGTCATACTGAGCAGTGTGCCAAGAACGGTACGTTGAACTGAAATCCAAAGCGCACTGAGAAAGTTACTGTTACCAAATGTTTTGGTGTAGGCGTCCACCGTAAAATCAATCGGCCAAAGTGTCACCAGATTGGCGGATGCTGCCGCTTTACCACTGAAGGAAACCGCCAGAATATGGACCAGCGGCAGGATGCACAGGATCGAAACGGCCGCAATGAATATCAGGTTGAAGCCATTGAATATACGGTACCCGGTTGTTTTGTGATACACCTTGATTCCTCCTTAGCATTTTGCATAATTCGATTTGAATCGCTCGCGTGTACAAGATATAGACGAACTAAACCATTTCGATCTATATCTTGCTGATTGAAAGTCGCTGTCTGGATGTATGCAAAATGCCCCTTAAAAAATACGGTAATTGGCGATTTTGTACGCCATCCGGTACGCAGAGATGACCAGGAACATCGCGACAAATGATTTGAATAGTCCAACGGCGGTCGCAAAGCTCATTTTGCCGTTCAGAATTCCCATCCGGTAGACAAAGGTATCGATAATATCGCCTTTTTCATATACCAGCGGATTGTAAAGGTTGAAGATCTGGTCAAAGCCTGCATTCAGGATATTGCCCAGCGATAACGTACCTACCACGATAATCATCGGCACGAGTGCAGGCAGGGTAATGTGTAATGTCTGTCTAAGTCGTGTTGCCCCATCCACCTCCGAAGCCTCATACAATGCCGGGTTAATACCCGCAAGTGCTGCTAGAAATACAATCGTACCGAATCCAAACTCCTTCCACACATCACTGACAACTACCGTTACACGGAACCAGTCTCCATCCCCCAAAAAGAAGATCGGTTCAACGCCAGCCGCCGCTAACACCTGGTTTACCAGCCCACCTTCCGGTGATAACATGTCGAGTAATATACCACCAAGAACAACCCAGGACAGGAAATGGGGCAGATACACCAAGGTTTGTGAGAAACGTTTGAACGTGGAGTTCCGAACCTCATTCAGCAAAATGGCGAACACCACGGGGGCCACAAGTCCGGCCACAATTTTCATGGAAGCAATCAGTACCGTGTTCCAGATGACCTGAACGCTGTCGGGATATTCGAACATGAACCTGAAGTTGTCCCAGCCTACCCATTTGGAGCCAGTGAATCCTAGCCACGGTTTGAAATCTTGAAAAGCAATGATAATGCCGCCCATGGGCACATAGGCGAACAGTAATGTAAGCAGTACAGCAGGCAGCAGCATCAGATGCAGAGGCCACGTGCGTTTGAAATTCCAGCGGGTACGTTTGCGTGCATGGGGTGTCATTTTTCGCACCGGCGTATTGGTTGTTAACGGTTGTTCCATAGCCATCAGGGTCCCTCCTTTATCTCGTCCAGCTCCGGCATGATGAGGCGAGCAAGCCTCTGCACAGAGTGGAGCAACTGAATTATAGCAACGGAAAAGGGCGGACTATAGAACAACATTTCAATGCGGATGTTGAAATATTAACTTGTTGATGGAAACAGAGGATTTCAAGTCACAGGAAAACGAGAGAACATAAAATCATATAGAAATGTAAGGGTTTTCAATATAAAATAGGACTTCGGTGTAGAACGACTTCAAATTCAGAGACAGGGTGAAACGATGAAATTCACAGTATTTGCGAAGACGGTCATTCTCTTAATCTGCCTGCTCGTCCCCATTCTGCTGCTTTATACATACGCGAATCAGGCAAATGTGGATATGGTCGTTGAAGAGAAACAGCAGTCGAGTCTGAACCAGTTCAATTATTTCAGTTCCCAGGTGGATAAAAATATTGAGCAGCTCTCACTATATGGCCTGACGTTGCTGCGAGATCCGAGTATCCTGCACTACCGTTACATGACGGACTCAACCAGCCAATATGAGAAAAACAGCATCTATCTGGATATTCTCGACAAATTATCGTTGTACCAGTCCACCAGCCGTTGGAAGAACGATATTACCATTGTGCTGCCACAAGCGGAACTTGTGTTATCCACCATGTCCAGCCGGACGGTCTACGATGAGAAGATGTTGACGTTCCCGCAACCAGGTCAATGGCAGCTGGAGCAGGGTAGTTTCACCTACTTTTTCACGGATAACTACGAGTGGAATGAAAAACCAGTGAACACAGGCGTGCGAACGGTGATGGAGATTAATTTTGACCCGATGAACGTGGTTGCCATGTTGGATGATTTTAAAGAAACGCAGGGAGGAGATCCCTTCTTGCTCGTACCAGGTAACGATCCGTTGCTGAACCGTACGGCGGACCCCGAGCTGGTCGAAGCGATTATACGTGATATGCCCTTTAACGGACCGGAGAGGGAAGGCAATCATCAATTGGAGGTGGGTGACAAGCAATATCTGGTCAGTTACGTGCACTCCAAACAATTGCAAGCGGTATACGTGAACCCTGTGGTATTGGATGATTTGCTGACCCCAATGGACAAGAGCCGAAATATGTTTATTACCTCCATTCTGTTACTGCTCGTGCTGAGTATCGGTGCTGCACTGCTTTTGTATCGAAAAGTTCAGGTGCCAATCCATCGCTTGATGAGAGGGCTGCAACAGATTCGCAAAGGGCAGCTGTCCACACGGATTCCGGTCGATCACTCTCGTGATGAATTCGCGTATCTCACCCAGAGCTTCAACCATATGGCAGAGCAGATTCAGGAACTGATCGAGAAGGTATACGAGGAACGTATTCGCTCGCGGGAAGCAACATTGAAACATCTGCAATCACAGATCAATCCGCATTTCCTGTACAATTGCCTGTTTTATATCAAAAATATGACCCAGCTCGGCAACCGTGAAGCCGTTATTGCCATGTCGCTAAGTCTGGGAGACTACTATCGCTACATTACGCGGGGCGAGAATGATATGACGACAGTAGAGGAAGAAATCCGGCTGCTGGACCATTATTTGTCCATTCAACAGATGCGGACCAACCGGCTGACCTACGAGATTGCCGTACCGCAGCAACTGATGTTGCTCCACATTCCGCGGCTGCTCATCCAGCCAATCGTAGAGAATGCGGTGATCCATGGCATTGAGCCGATGGAAGGCAGTGGGCATGTCGTCGTAACGGGGATGGCGGTACCCGAACATATTGAGGGTCGGAAATATACAAGATATAGCCTGTTCGTAGACAATGACGGTGTCACGCTGACAGCGGAAGAGATTGCGGAATTGGAACGGGAGATCAATGAACCGATGGGTGAGGAGATTGGAACAGGCACGTGGAATGTGCACCAGCGTCTCGTTACGCGATATGGGCTGTCGTCGGGGCTTCATTTTGGAGCGATTCCCTATGGTGGACTTAGTGTAGAAATTCGATGGTTTGAGGAGGAACAACCGCATGATGAATCTGATGGTCGTGGATGATGAACATTCGGCAGTAGAGTCGATCGCTGTCTCCATACCGTGGAGAGAACACGGAATTGGTCAGGTATACAAAGCCTATTCTGTCAAAGAAGCCTTGGAACATATGGCAACACACCAGGTCCATATTATTATCACGGATATCCGTATGCCGGGTCTGTCCGGTCTGGATCTGGTCAGTCACATCCGCCAAAAGTGGGAACAGACCAAATGTATTATTTTATCGGGGCATGCTTCCTTCGATTATGCGAAGCAGGCGCTCAAACACGGGACGGTTAGTTATCTGCTCAAACCGGTTCGAGATGAGGAACTGATCGAATCCGTGCAGCAGGCCGCAGTGCAGATTCGCCTAGAGGGTGAGAAACAAATGCTGCATCAGCGGGCCATGTATTCGGTGAGGGAACATCTGCCAGAGAAGCGGGCGGAGCTGATGAAGGATGTACTGTTAGGGCATAAATTTGCGGATGCTGAACTCGAAGGCAAGCTGGAGCAATTGGAGATCGGTTTCCGTCCACAGGATAAAATGCAACTGTTGCTCATCCGGTATGATGACCATCAACCTACACATAAAGCGTTTCGATTGATGAAGTACGCTATCTCAAATGTGGTGGAAGAGATCTACGGCAGTACCTATCACCTCTGTCATACGGATGACGCCTACGATGATCTGGTCTTCATGGCTAGTCCCAAACAAACTCAGGCCGAACCGGAAATGTTAATGGGCCGACTGGGAGAGCGGTTGATCTACAGTGTGAGGCAGTATCTGAACGCGACCATTTCCCTGTCCGTTAGCCGCATAGGGCGTTTTCCAGATCAGGTGCCCCAGCTATATCATCAGGCCGTGAGGGCACTTCGTAAGCAGGCCGAGGCGGGCAAAGGATTACATCTGAATGCAGCGGTGGGAACCAATGGAGCAACGTTGAAGTCACTCGCGGCGCTGTATGAACCGCCGGGTCTAACGACGTTACTGGAAGCCGGGCGCATGGAGGATGCACACCGTAAGATTGATCAGATCTTTGCCGAACTGTCGAACAGTGTGTTCCCGGAGCATGTGTATGTGGCTTTTCATTATTTGGCGGCGGCATTTTCCTATATGGCTCATCGGGAAGGAAGACAGTTAGCTGAAGTGCTCGGCGAGCAGTACGAGCAGTTGCTCAAGGATGGTTATGGTATCTCGCTGCGTAGTTTGGAAATGTGGACTCGGTCTGTGATGCAGCAGTGGGCAGAGAGTGCGAGCGATGCGGGACAAGATGCCGGATCAACGCTGATTCGGCAGGTGCAGCAATGGATCGACCATCATCTAGGCGAGGATCTATCGTTGCAGGTCATTGCCGGAGAGGTGCATCTGCACCCGGTATATCTGTCGAAAATGTACAAACAATCCACCGGTGAGGGTATTAGTGATTATATTATCCGTTCCAGAATGGAACGTGCGGTTCATTTGCTCAAGCATACGGCGATGAAGATCTATGAAGTTGGTCAGGAAGTGGGGTACAACAACACGCCTTATTTCATTCAGGTGTTCCGCAAACATTATGGACTGACCCCGCAAGATTTTCGGAACGGTTAACAAATCGATATGAACATTGAAATTGTGATATATGTTTGCCTCCCCGGCTGCACTATCCTTTTCATGTAAGGTGCATTTGGCACATAAGGGTATCCAAGTTACCTGAGGAGGGGTTAGTTCATGTTTAGAAAAATGATGACGGCATTGCTCGCAATCACGATGGTTGCAGTAACGGCATGTAGTTCGGGGGCCAAGGAAGAACCGGCGAAGGAAGCCGCTGCACCACTTGCTCTGCAAGACGGGAAGTATGAACCGGCGGTACAGATGAGTTATTTGCGGGCCTGGAATGATGATACGAAATTCAAGAACGGGGAAACGGCTCAGAACAATGTGCATACCAAATGGGCTAAGGAACGACTTGGCATCGATCTGACCACACCGTGGGCCGTATCGGTGACCAATGATGCATTTTACACGAAATTGCGCTTGTCCCTGTCGGCTAACGAGGAACTGCCGGATATCGTCTCCATTCGGGGAGACTACAATCTGGTAAGGGAATTAATTGAGTCCGGCAAATTTGCCAATGCTGGCGAGTTATTTGACCAATATGCTTCAGACACATGGAAACAGGCATCTGAATCGGCACCCGAGGAATGGTATCCATACATGTATGAGGGCGAGCGTTACGGTATTCCGATCTTCGATTATGCGTACAACGGCGATTCGGTCATGTTCATTCGGGAAGACTGGCTGAAGAAGCTGGGACTGGAAGAACCAAAAACCATGGATGAACTGGTTACGGTTATGGATGCTTTTACGAATCAAGACCCGGATGGAAACGGCAAGAAAGATACGTATGGTCTGACCGTGGGCATGAAAAATGCGCTCAATACCTGGATGACGGAATCCGGCTGGATCTTCGGCATGTACAACACGATGCCTGGACAGTGGAATGATGCTGGAGACGGCACACTGCAATATGGCTCCATCCAGCCAGGGGTAAAGGAAGGGCTTGCGACGATGAAAGATTGGTTGTCCAAAGGTTACCTGCCCAAAGAAGCAGGCGTCTATGACGAGATCAAAGCAGCAGAATTGTTCACCGCAGGCAAAGCTGGCATTATCGTGGGACCACACTGGATGCCAAACTGGCCGATTGATGATGTGAAGAAAAATGTGGACGGTGCCACATACAAGGCTATTGCTTTACCTACAGGGCCAACAGGCGAGAGCCACCAACATGGTTCGGGTGCAAGCAATGGGGTGGTGCTGATTAACAAAGACATGGCGAACCCGGAGATTTTCTTCACGTATCAGAATTATCTGTTCGACAACTTTGCCAATCCCGAAGTGGGCAGCGAGTTCGAACATGGCTTCGCACAAGGATATGACTATGACATCGTGGATGGCAAAGTCGTTGGTGAAGCTGAAGTGAGGGACGGCGTATCACCACTCAAATATACGATTACGTATGATGGTGCACGAATTCCGAATCTGATGATGGATACGCTGGCGGAACTTGCGAAGGGCAAAGAGCCGGAGACCCCTTTTGAGAAAAATACGAAGATTGCCAACAAACCCGAAGTATTTGCGGCCGCTGAAGTGGTCGTTGCGAATAAAGATAATGCGATCAAGAGCAAGTTCACAGGAGCACCGACCGAGACGATGAAAATGAAAAAGGATGCGATCGACAAGCTGGAGAAGGATACGTTCAGCAAGATCATCTATGGTCAGGTGGGCATTGAGGAATTTGATACATTTGTAACAAAGTGGAAGTCCATGGGCGGGGATGATATTACCGCCGAAGTGAACGAGTGGTATAAGACAGTTAATTGATCAACAAAGCAGGGGAGAACTGATGAATTCATCAGTCTACTCTGCTTTTTTGTCTCGAATAACGTTTATGGAAAAATAGATCCTTTGGAGTTATAACTAACAATCTATATAAATTGAACTAAACATTCACACGAGAACGAAGAGGGCAGAAATAACCTGAAGAAGCGAAGCGATCGCCTTTATCCCTAGATTTTCACTTTTGTAAGAGTGAATGAAAAAAATCTGGGGATAACAGCGATCGGAAGGTTGTTCTGTCATTGGAGTGGTAAGTGTGAATAATCTTTAGTTCAATTTATATAGTACCTGATCGATTATGACTCGAAGCGCACAAAAGTGACGTTTTTTCCTAAAATCACATTGTCCACCTTCCATCCAGCATTTAACCAGGATAGTGCCTGTGTATGATTATTAGAATTATTCACCCACCATTGTTCGCGATTATACGCTGTAGGGGGTAACTTAAATCCAAGAATCTCCTCAAGCTCTGCGTATGTAAGGGTGATTGAAACTTGATTCAAATAGTTTTCTAAGGGGAAGTATTTGCTGTAGCTCACTTAGTCTGACCTCCTGAAAAGGAATACAATGATTATACAACGTGGAGATGATGATAGCGAGGGCATGCAGAGAGCGTACATAGATATGAAAGGAATCCTTAGATCTCTTTGACTAGCAAGCAACCGTACGTAAGCCTTATTGTTCCGGGTGAGCTTGAGAGAGTAAAATAATAGGTAATATACGAACATCAATACGTATTTATAACATAGATGCCTTGGATTGATCCGGGATTCATAGAGGTTCAAGTGTGGTTGATGAACATCATAAGATGCATGGGAAGGCAGGAGATTAGATGAGTACACTTTATGATCAGGCGATGGAAGAGATGATGACGACGCTCCATGAATGGTTTGATGAACAGGAAAAGCGGGATGACTTGGAAAGTGTTGTGAAGCGAACCACGCTGCAAATGGGTATTGTTAATGATATTGTACTGGATTACAAACCTGGACGGACCACGGTAGACAGCCTGGATCTGGGTTTGGATGATGATGATGTGAAATCAAAGCAGGCAGGAGTCTTTACCGAGGAACAGGTACGGAACGAGATCGGGCCTAAGCTTGTAGAGGTTGTTCAGGGAAGATTGGACAAGCTGGCAGATACTCCGTTGATTGACTACCGCTTCACCTTGCGAGGGAAATTCCCAACAACTGAAGGCAAGCTGCAACTGACTTTATTGGAATGGATAAACGAAGAGAAAAGAAAGCTGCTCCTTGAGCGTATTTATACCTATGTAGACAAGAATGTGGAGAACAGTACATATCCAACGAAGCCATTAGAATCCTTCTTTTTGACGAGTCATCTGCTCGATCCAAAGCTGTTCCCAGAGTTGGATGTAGCATGGACGATCAGGCAGTATGACCGGATACAAGCGTTGAATCAGGGGCGTCCGGAGGCACTTGCGGAACATCGTGGTGAGATAACTCGTGCGGTGACGGCATGGGCAGAGAATCAGTTTTTGCCACAGTATTATGATGTACAGTCTTCGCCTTATCGTACCAATGAGTATTCACTAAAACCAGGAGCAACGCTGGAGTCGAACGTTGAGACACAGGCAGGCAAACATTCGGACGAGCATGAGAAGGCGCAAACAGCCGGGACTCAACCAATCGATCTGCTGTTATACGCGGCGGTCATGATTCTACGTTTTGAGCCGAGTTATAGCAAACCCAAAGGTCTGACTTTCTTGGAGCTCGCGAAGCAACTCGGTAGCAAACGTGCGGCACGTATGATGACAGAAGGTAGCGGGACGTATGCGAAGGAATATATTCATGTGAAAACGGAAGAAGTGGAATGCAAAGCGAATGATGTATTTGCTCTGATGACCATTCACATTCGTAAGGAAGAGGCTGGTGCCTATCAGCAGGCACTTACCTTTATTATTCATTTATTGAAGCAGGGCTTTCCGAAAGGTTATAAGATCAAGCTCAAATCTGCCGTAAAGCAGTATTTGCCGATTAAAGGGCTCGCGAAGTCGGATACCCACCGATTCTTTGCTAATGCACTGGAGTACTCGGAGTTGCATCCACTCCTGGAAGAGTATGCGCGTGAGGCTATCCAAGAGTTCGAGTTTTATGAGGATACCGAGGGAGAGAAGAGCTGTATGCCAGGCAGTTATGCAACCTTTGGACTGGGGCTCGTGGATGAGCGGTATTTCCCGCTGGTTGAATATTACATGGGTGAAGTGGATGATGAGCATCAGTTGATTCAGGATAAGTTCATTGCGTCATTTGTGGAAAAACAGGGTGTAACGGCCCAATCTATACCTGCGTTAGTCGCCAGCTTACGTCGTTCGACCGATAGTCTGAAGCTGAAGATTCAGCCCGAACTGGAGAATGAGGAAATACTCGAACTGTTGGTTAGACAGATTCAAGAACTTGAGTATTATGAAGCGGAACGTGTACTCTATCCGATCTTTGGCAAGGTGGAGAAGCTCACAACGCTTGCTCGTAAAGCGGAGGGAAGACGGAAGGAATTATTGCTGGAACTGTTGCAGGATGCAGGGAAGTGAAAATGTAAACAACACAAGTAAGATTGTGCTGTGCCAGCTAGTAAAACATTTTAGAGAAGTGAAAGTGCATAAGGAAAGGTGGGGGAAGTTGTGGAGGCATTGAGACGAGACATGTGGCAGGCGTTGAATGCTCAGGACAAAGAGGCTTGGATGCGTAAGCTTGTTCGTCAGTTACCAGACGGTATGGTATATGAGGGGCTCGAGACATTTGAACGATTCGGTCAGCGGATGGAGACGGCTGTATTTACGGAGGATGGGCTGAGATTTGTGTTTGTGCCTGGGGATCAAGTAACACTCGGCTGGGATCGTTGGCAGCATGGAATGAACGAAGAAACCTCAGCAGACCTGCATGAAACGGTCAGTGAGTATGGTGTGGAGAACGTGGATTCGTTTCTGGTGAGTCAAATGTCACCTGTGAGAGAAGTGAATATTGCGCCGATGCTTGTGGAATGCGAACTGATTTCGCTTGGCTGGATTGAAGTGTCTGAGGAGGAAGCACACGCGCAAAAAGATCCTGATTTTCCCTCAGTACTGGAGCAGTTTAAGCAGTCGGAGATCCGTGAATATGAATTGCATCAACAATTTCGTCTGATTCGCCAAAGTGAGAATGAAGTCCGAATCCTGTGGTTCAACGAAGGAATAGAGTTGGAAGACGTTGTGAGGGAGGAAGCTGCGGCGGGTTTTGGTTTGCTGACTGAAGACGAATGGGAGTATATCTATGGTGGAGGTTGTCGTACGTTATTTCCCTGGGGTGACAGCTTCGACTATACGATGAGATTGAAGCACTTTGGAAGTCTGGAAGGCGTGGATGAAATTGTGGATGGATCGGTAGAGATGGCCTCTTCACGGGGTGAAGAAAAGGATGATCGTCCTTATGATCTGGAATTGCCGAATTTTTTCGGAGTGCAATTTGCGGGTGATCCCTACAAGTATGAGCTTACGCTCGATTCGGCTGGAGACGTGATGCCCAAAGGCGGAGACGGTGGGAGCCTGATATGTGGTGGAACAGGGCCGTTGGTCGGGTTCTTGCCTGCTGCTGCGGTCTATTATCGAGACGTTAATGCCAGTGAACTCGACTGGGAGGATTTGATGGATGCGATGATGTATCGCAGGGTTATTCGTTTGGCTGAACTGGCATTGTAGTCATGACGAAACGAATCTATCAAGGAAGAGCTATAATGGCGAACAATAAACGTTCAGAACCGTATGATGATTCACCTTATGTTATCTATGCGGTAGATGGCATTCGGCTGAGTGCAGGCATACTTGTCCTGTTTTTTCTTAACGTATTTCTGCTTATTCCCGTGTTCAGTGTCCCGTTCCAATCGCTGTATACGTATATTCTCTTGCCACCGCTAGCCTTTATGAATATATGGGCGATTGCCCTGATTGCTGCCCCACGCAGACTCCAACTGAATTATGTATTGTTCCGAGGCGTATTTGGCATTGTTTGTTCTGTGGGATTTATGGTGATTATACAGAAATCGGTATTACTGGCTTCGCCAGGTCATGAATAAGGCAGAGGGTTAATTGCAGGATAGGGACAGACGAACAGGAAGAGGTCTTTGTGCAGAGTTTGAGCATACGTAACACACATCAAATCAGCCCCAACTCATAGAGTGGGACCGAAATGATGTGTGTTTATTTTTTTTATTTCACTTTTTGTACAGATACCGCCATTTGCTCCAGTTGAGTGTGAGTCAATTGGTTATTCGGCGAGCTGATGGTTACATAACGATCATCCAGCTTGAATGTGAGCATATCCGTTTGGTCTGGTGTATACCATTTGGCTGATACGCCATTAGGCAGTTTTACCGTTTTGCCATCATAGCTGAACGAATAATCTTTAGGGGATACCGTTACATTCATACGATTGAAAACAAAGTTTACACCATCCCCACCCGCACCTACGCTTTTGAACGTATCTCCAGCAACCATATGTTGTGGGGCATAGGCTGTTGTGAACCCGTCAAACTTCGCAAATGCTTTGCGAATATTATCCAATTGTTGTTTGCTATAGTTCACATCAGCAAATGCAGTGATTCCTTGATCATTGTTGCTGTTGGCTTTTTGAACAGAGACAGCGACTTGTTGCAACTGAGCTTGGCTCAGCTTATGATCCGGGGAGCTAAGGGTAACGTAGCGATCATCCAGTTGGAATGTGAGCATGCCCGTTTGGTCTGGTGTGTACCATTTGGCAATAACACCATTGGACAGTTTCACGTCTTTGCTCGTATAACCGTCCGAATAATCTCTTGGAGACACATCCACTTTCATATGATTGAAGACAAAGCTGACTCCGTCGCCACCAGCACCTACACTTTTGAACGTGTCACCTGCAATCATCTGCTGAGGTGCATAAGCTGTCTCGAAACCATCGAATTGTGCAAAAGCCTTTTGAATGGCCTCTTTTTGTGCTGCGCTATACGTTACATTCGTCATGGCTGATGGATTGCTTGTTGCTTGGCCAATAATGACCTGTTCTTTTTTGCCGTCATAGGATACAGGCACATGCAGTGCATCGGCAAGCGCTCGTACGGGCAGGTAAGTAGAGTTGTTATAAGTAATTGGCGCAAGTTTGTTGCCATTGCCATCCGTTGGTGAGTAAGCCGCGCCATCGACATTAAAGCTGATTCCATGGTTAAGGTATGCAGAGATTTTTTCCAACTGCGTTCCGGCGAATACGCCCGTTGCTCCTGTTAAAGTCATGCCCAGTACCATCATCGTTGCTACGGATTTCTTCATGTTTTTTTTCATCATATATCTCTCCTTCAAGTTGGGGTTTATTATGTTTTTATGGGCTCGCTGTCCCTTATGGCTTTATATTAAACCCCGAACATATCCAGAATAATTCTGAATTATCTCCAACTTGTAAACATGTGCATGTATATGGAGAATGTAGAACGAAACCTGAAGTTGCTTGGCATGGTTGAGAGTATTCTTTGCTAAATCGAAACATTTTAGTTAAAAAGATAAAGGATTAGTCCACCAAAACCAAGTACAATCGCACCAACGTATACATAGGAAAGTTTACTGAGGTTTTGCTTTGTGCGGCGATCATATTCGGGATTACTGGTCTGATTGGCTTTCGAATTTCCGATGATCATGGTAGCAATGCCTCCAAATAAGGCGATACCCACAATTAAAACATAAGGCAACCAGGTCATGAATGGACCCCCTTCACGAATGATATGATTCTCTTCATTGTACTTCAGGATAACCTTTGATGTAAGCTTTAATTGAGAAATAAAGGAAAATGAAGTATCTATATTACAGTATGTATGTGGTCTTGGATCGGAAAGATCACTACAATTTTATATTTTTTAATTCTAAAAAAACCTTGATACAACAGGCATTCGCGGCTTTCTTCACTGAAGGCTGCGAATTTTTTTGCCCACAGAGTGATCCAGAATGGAGAAGCCTGCGTTACACCCTATGAAGACGACGACGAGGAAAGAAATTATACACAAAACATAATCGAGGAGTGAATACGTAATGAAAATGAAAATGAAGAAGTTTATCGCACCTGTACTTAGCTTGACACTGTTGATGCCGGGGATCGCTGGAGCAGCTTCCGCACCACAGACACCGATGACAATGATGAAAGCATCCGTGAACACACCTGCGGCTGACCTGAGAGCGAACCTGGACCACCTGTTGTCCGAGCACTTTGCACTCGCAGTAACCGCAATGGCTAAAGCATATGATGGAGCAAAAGACGCAGACGCAGCTTACAAAGCACTCGACCAAAATGCACTGGATATGCAACCGGCAATCGCTTCCCTATATGGTGATGCAGGTGCCAAAGAATTCGAACGCATCTTCCGCGCTCATAACAAATACACAGATGATCTTGTGAAAGCAACCAAAATGGGTAACCAGGCTGGCATCAAACAAGCACAGGATAACATCAACGGATTCGTGGAAGAGTTCTCCACATTCCTGAGCACAGCAACCGAAGGCAAATTGCCAAAAGCAGCAGCCAAACAGGCGCTGAAAGTACATGAAGATCTCGTGCAAAAAGTATTCGATGAGTATGTAGCTGGAGATTATGCTGATGCATACAAGGCTTACCGTGAAGGTTTCAAAGAAATGTTCGACGTAAGTAAAGCACTCTCCACAGCGATTACGACACAAATGCCTGAGAAATTCGAAAATACCAAAGCGGATACAAAAGCAGCTGATCTGAGATCTGCACTCAACCACCTGGCTTCCGAGCACTTTGCGCTCTCGGCTCTGCAAATGCAAGAGGAATTCGATGGACGCACAGCAGCTTCCAACGCATTGGTTACAGCTGAAGCTGGAAACACAGCTGACTTCAAAGCCGCAATTGCTTCCGTTTACGGTAACGACGGTGCCAATGCTTTCGAGAAAATTTGGGTAACGAACCACGTTAACGCACAAAGCGACTATGTAAAAGCTGTTAAAAACAACGATGCTACCGCTCGTGCAGCAGTAGAGAAACGTATTGATGGGTTTACAACAGAGTTCGCTACATTCCTGGATTCTGCAACAGCTGGCAATCTGCCAAAAGCAGCAGGACAACAAGCTCTGACAACGCATGAAAATCAAGTACAAAACGTATTGAATCAATATGCAGCAGGTAACTATGATGCTTCGTACACAACGAATCGTGAAGGCTTCAAAGTGATGTTCGGTGTAGGTCAAGCTCTGGGTAACGCCATCGTGACTCAATTCAACGACAAATTCCAAGAGCCAGCAACACCAGCACCAGCGCCAGATATGACAACGGTGTGGATGCAACTGAACAGCAAAATGCTGAAAATTAACGATAAAACAACCAACATGGATACCACACCAGTGCTTTGGAAAAACACAACATACATTCCATTGCGTTTCCTGAGTGAAGGTATTGGCGCAACGGTGAAATGGGACAAAAAAGCACAACAAGTAACGGTGATGGCTGGCGATGATACCCTTGAATTCTGGGTGAACAACAACGTTATGGAAGTGAACGGCGTGAAGAAAAATGTGGGTGCAACTGTATTTGTAAACAAAGATGGACGTACGCAAGTTCCTCTGCGCTTCATTGCTGAACTTCTGAACTGGGACGTGAAATGGGCACAAAAAGATGGTTCCATTACGCTGACTAAATCGATGTAATAGTAGAGTGAAACAAGATTAAAACAAAAAGAGCTGCCCCATACGGCAGCTTTTTTGTATTCACCCAAAAGTTCCAAATATTTGGTATAATTATCGAGTAATGACCTACATAACAGCTTGAATAGCCGATGGAGTCTAGAATGAGGTATGATAATTTGGCATAAGCAAAATGAAGAGGGGGACAGAGGAATGAGTACATCATCAAAATCGGAGCGTCCAGCGAAAAGTGTGGATACCCGGTTATTTGTTGCCTGGGCCGTTTCCGTTATTGCAACAGGGGGCAGTCTCTATTTCAGTGAGATCAAGGGCTTTCTTCCATGTGATCTGTGCTGGTACCAGCGCATATTCATGTATCCACTAACGATCTTGCTGGGCATTGCCTACTTTAAGGATGACGTGGGCATCACGAAATACGTACTCCCACTTAGTTTTATCGGTGGCGGCATTTCGTTATACCATGTAACGATTCAGCGTATTTTTTCGGCTACAGGCAATGCCGTGGCGTGCGGTAAGGTTCCATGTTATACCGACTATTTGAACTGGTTTGGTTTTATCACCATCCCATTACTGGCACTAATTGCATTTATTATCATCATCGTGATGCTGTGGGGCATCGGCAAAACACCAAAATCTTCTTGATAAGAAAGGATAGATGGTGATGAGCGGACAAGCTCGTTGGTTCATGCCCTTTCTGGTGCTAATCCTTTTGGTCGCTGGCTGCTCCTATGAGGAACAGTCTGCTTCCGGGGAGATGCCGGAGATGATCCGGGTGAAACTCATGATGCCGGATAAGGCGAAAGTGAATGAAGAGGTCGCCTTGCAGATCAAGCTGACACAGGGAGAGCAACCTGTAAATGATGCGGATCATGTACAGTTTCAGGTATGGAATGAACAGGATGAACCCGAAGCACCTTCATTTGATCAAGGAATGATGAGTGCCGAAGAGCTTGAATCTCGGGGAGCGACGAAGGCTTTATCTATAGGCGAGGGTATATATGAAGTAAAACATGCGTTTCAGGAACCCGGAGTGTATGTCGTTCAGGCGCATGTAACCTCAGGAGCGATGCATACCATGCCTCGAACAAAGGTAACCGTAGAATAGTCATTTGTGGTCACCCGATGAATATACCGTACAACTCCATTCGGGTTGCATATAGGGTATATTCACCGGGTGTTTTAATGTACTTATATTGGCCTCATTTATCGAGTTTTCGTTCATATATTCAGCCTTGACTTTGAAGTATACTTCAAGGTTTATTCTTTTTTTATCAAGAATATTGGAGGCTGAATAATGAGAATTTTAGAATGGGTTTTAGTATTGGTAACCGTAGCTGCTACGTTACTCATGCTGGTGTTTCCGAAGCGCAGGGCAATGACAGTGGGTATACTTTCAGCCCTGGTCCTGGCAGTACTTCTGCATGGCTTAATCAATTCATTTCGCGTACAGATGATACCAACGTATCTTGTTGGATTTGTATTATTCATAATGTTAATCATTCAACTCATGAAATCATACCGCAGTGGCCGTTATGTTCAGAGCGCACAGAAATTCAACCGTCGTTCATGGATTAAGATGACGCTGGCATCGATTATGGTTTTGGCTTTCAGTGCAGGTTCCTTCATACTGACCTGGCTGTTACCTGCCTTTACGATGCCTGAACCTACCGGCACATTTGCGATTGGAACGTTCTCTCAACACCTGGTGGATGAATCTCGCGAAGAGACCAAAACACCCGAGGCTGGAGACAAGCGTGAACTTATGATTAATGTGTGGTACCCGGTAGATCAGAAGGCCGCTCAAGGGCTGCCACTGGAGCATTACCCGAGTGAACTGGGAGAAGCGATTAGTCTGGTGTTCGGCATTCCGTCTCAGGTGTTCAGTTATCTGGATACCATTCCAACACATGTGGTAAAAGGAGCTGAGATGTCCGCCGTCCACAGCAATTATCCGGTACTGCTATTCTCCCCGGGTATCCGCTCAGCCCGTTTTCAGAGTATGACAATGATTGAGGAGCTCGTAAGCCACGGCTACATTGTGGTGGGTATAGATCACCCGTATACGTCAGCACGAGTGACTTTCCCTGACGGACGTGCAGTCTCCTATGAGGCAGACCCTGATTTTGCAACGTCAGAGGAATTGTATCAATATAATGTAGAAGGCATAGGTATTCGTGCAGCTGATGCAAGATTTGTGCTTGATACGCTTACCCAGTGGAACTCACATGACCCGAATCAATTGATCGAAGGCAAGCTTGATTTGGATCATGTAGGCATCATGGGTCATTCCTATGGTGGGGCAACGACAGCGGAAGCACTGGTGCAGGATGAGCGATTCCAAGCAGGACTTAGCCTGGAAGGCGGATTCTGGGGGACCGTATCCACGACAGCCCTGAAACAGCCGTTTATGTATATCATGTCGGGTGGAACGGCCAAAAGTTTCGATCCGAATGCTTCGTCCAAAGAAAAAGTGTTTTACCCCGAGTTTGAGCCGGATCTGGATCGAGTGATGACGAGCAGTCTGAATGATACCTATTATCTGACGGTGGAGAATTTCTTCCATCAAAGCTTTACGGATATTTCATTAATCTCACCGAAAATGTTTGCCAGAGGCATGAAGCCAGAACATAATGTGGATATAACAAGAACCTATGCGTTGGCATTCTTTGACCGTTATCTCAAAGGGGAAGAGCAACCATTGCTGCAAGGGTCTTCGGTGAAATTTCCCGAGGCCACCTATGATGCCCAATATACCAAGATACGCAACGAACAAGCACAATGATTCCACAGAAAGGTGGAGGGGTAGGCATGGAAACCATGACAAGAGGAACGTTGGCCAAACGTACCGGTGTGAGTATGGCAACCCTCCGTTATTATGAGGATAGCGGGATTCTGCCTACTCCCCGTCGTTCCTCCAACGGATATCGGGTGTATACCGAGGATTATTTGGTCAAAATTAAGTTCATTAAGGATGCCCAGCTGTTGGGTTACTCCTTAAAGGAAATACAAGAGACCCTGCAACTTCTCAGCCAGGAAGATATGGAGAGTGATACGCTGAAAACCCTCGTCTCTGACCGAATCGCTGATATTCAGAAGCATATTAATCACCTTGAACAGATGCAGATTCATCTGGCCAGATTGCTCAAGACGCCAGAAGATGATATCCACAACTATATTGAGTCGTTCAGGGTGACAAAGAAAGAGCCGTAATCGCGGCTCTTTTCCTGTTTAGGAGAAAACAAGCATTAACTAACGAGCAGGGAATTAGAAGTTTTAAACGAATACATAGTGAAGTTTTCCAAAATATAGTGGTTAACGAAAGTCAATATTCCAATAATGAAATTTACACCAAAAAAGGAGTAACATTTTCTATGAGGGATTTACAAGGTTTTGTATCCGATTACATCAAAGGCAAGAAACATCTGCATCTTGAGATTGGCATGATTACAAAGGGCGATATCGAATATCATTCATTGGGCAATCCCAAAAAGAAGAGCGCAGCTGCTGCTGAACACAGGTTGTTCGAAATCGGCTCTGTAACCAAACTTTTTACATCGATCCTTCTATTAGAATTGGAACGTCAACAGCAACTTTCCACGGATGACACGGTTGGTAAGTACATACACAACGGTAAAAACGATTATTTGAATAAGGTTACTTTAAAAAGTCTTGCGACGCATACCTCTGGATTACCCGGAGTTGCCACAAACCTGTCCTCGAAGAAAAACCGATACAATCCGTATTCAAATTATACGGAGGATGATTTACTTGCTTTTTTATCGGATGCTGACTTTACGGATCAGATGGGTTCATTTGAGTATTCCAATACCGGCGTGGGCTTACTGGGTTATATCCTATGTAAAGTATCAGGCAGTACATATGACGATCTTCTGAACAAATATATCACAGGTCCATTAAACATGACGGAGACAGCTGCCATGCTGAATGCAGAACAGGCTGGCAGATTTGTAGATGGACATACGTCAACGGGGAAAAACATGCCTCACTGGGATACTGGTGTACATGAAGGCGCGGGGGCGATCAAGTCATCTCTTCACGATATGTGTTTATTTGTACAGGCCAATCTGAATGAAGATCATCCGCCAGCCTTTGCAATACAACAAAGTCACATTCCTGTAATGATTGGAGATTCGACCCATCATTACGCTTGGTTTAGTGATCATATCTCAGATCAGAATATACTCTGGCATAACGGTAGCACATTTGGTTTCTCCAGTTATTTGGCTATAAATAAGCAACAGGGGATAGGCGTCGTGTTATTGTCCAATTATTGTTTTGGATCAGCCTCTATTGTGGATGAGTATCTGGATGCGATATTCAAGTTTATAACTAAAAAAGACCTTTATCTCCTCATGCCGCTAGACCCTGTGGGTAATAAAATACTGGAAGCCATGATGCAGAGATAAACGCAGAAGTGTTATTAGAGTAATGGAAATGAGGAACAAAATTTAACACCTCGAACAGAGAGCCCTGAGGATGTACTTCGGGTGCTCTCTGTTCGAGGTTTCTTTTAGTTCTATCTTCATGATCTCAATCATGACATACCCGCTTCACGCAGAAAATGATGCACAATCTCCGTCTGATACTTGATACGGGTCGCGCGTTTCAGACTCCAACAGGTCTCCACCGTAACAGAACGAGCTTGCAATAGCCTTGAAGCCGCTGTACGGGCAGATCCCGGTAATTCATGCTGCTTGAGGTTAAAATGACGATCACGAATCGCAATCGACCGATTCATACGTTCGATAACTCTTCGGCAAGCCGGAATTGTCCGACTGCCGGGATTGGTAATCAGCGTCTGTCCGAGCACTCGCGAACTAAGCTGCGATAGGCCGTTGGCTTCATGCAGATCGAGCCACCAATCGGTCCGATGTTCACGCGCCAGCTGAAAAACCGCCGCAGCCAATGGATGCTTGGACTTGCCCGACATACGGCGTGGAAACGTACGATTCAGATCTGGCTTGCCTCTGATTTTCTTTGCGTAGGCTTTTTGGTTCACGCGTGGCACGATAATCAGCAGCCCTCGCTGAATGACACGACGACCCGTCGCACAATCATCTGCGAGCTTTTGTGCAGCGGCCATACTCGCCGTTTCATTCCCGTGAACCCCGGATGTAATGAACATCACCGGTCCCGGCATCATGCCACGTACGATGTAATAGGGAGTAGCGTGTGCGCTGGATGCTGCCAGTACATGTTTGGTCACAAGCATGACGCTTCACCTCCGCTATTACAGTACGTCATGTCCCTCTTTCAAGTAACGGCAGGAGAACAGGTCTTCATCCAATTTCATCACAAAATAGGCAAGCTAGTATACCCGATGAATGATATCTTCAAAATCAGGTTCTTTCATCTCTACATCTTCAATCTCACCCCAGTGTTCCAACTGTTTCAGAATGTCCATTGTGCTCCATTCCTTCCGGTTCACCTCAATGGTGACGATCTGTCCTTCCACTGTTGTAATCTGTATCGCGGACGATATAACATCCGGGATGTGAAACGCTCCCCGGAACGTTACCCGAATCAACGTAGGAAGTCCGATGGTTTCGCGAAGCGATGAGATCGTACCGTCATATGTGAGTTGACCATGGTTAATCACCATGACCCGGCTACATAACTGCTCAATGTCGTCCATGTCATGTGTAGTCAGCAAAATCGTTTTGCCAAACGTTTCATTTAATGTGCGTAGAAATTGGCGAATGTTCCGCTTTGCGTTCACATCCAGTCCGATCGTCGGTTCATCGAGAAAAAGCAATTCCGGATCATGCAGCATGGAAGCTGCGAGATCCGCACGCATGCGTTGTCCAAGCGAAAGCTTACGGACAGGCGTGGTCCAGAACGATTCAAGGTCCAGCAGCTCGGCGAACTGGGACAGCCGTTTCTTTTTATCCTCGGCACGCACGCCGTACATCTCGGCCAGAATATCATATGAATCTTTCACGGGCAGATCCCACCAGAGCTGGCTGCGCTGTCCAAACACAACGCCCAGTCGACCAACGGTTCTGCGCCTGTCCTGATGTGGATTCATACCGTCAAGCCTTACTTCACCCGAGGTTGGGTGCAGGATACCTGTCAACATTTTGATCGTAGTAGACTTGCCAGCCCCGTTCGGACCGATGTAACCCACAAACTCACCTGGGCCGATATCAAAACTGATATCGCGTACCGCTTCCTTGGACACATATTCACGTGAAAATAACGTACGTAATCCAGAGAAACGTCCTTCGCGAATAACAGGGGTCTTGAATTCCTTTTGCAGATGCCGTGCTGTGATCATGTTCATGATTCGTTTCGCCTCCTTAGCTACCTGTACTTTGATATTTGGTCATACCGAATTGCCAGAAACGCAGACTTGCAGCCAAGCTCAGTACGGCAACCGCCGCAACAACTACAAGGACCCACGCTCCTCCTTCACCACGCAGCAGATAGAGTGACGGAATATAGTTGACGAATCCTACCGGAATCACCGTTAGCAGAATGCCAGACATCCACTTGGGATATAACGTTAGCGGATATTGGGCAGCCGTTCGTGCTGCATCTTCCGTGATCGTCTGTAATTCCTCGATGCGGGTGGTCCAGAATCCGAGTGTAGCGGTAGCGAGTCCGATGGAAAAGAGAATGACTGCCCCCGTTAGGATAATGAACAGGGAGAACGGAATGGCAGTCCAGCCGATCTGTCCGCTGTGCATCATGCTTGCCAGAGACCAGCAGAGAATGAACCCACCTTGCAAGACTTCCCCAGCCATAATGCGGAAGTTTTGCGGAAGCAGTGCCAGCAATACGGGCATGGGACGGGTTAACAGTTGATCAAGCTCACCGCCCACCAAATATTTTTCCAGATGGTGAACTTCGTTGCCGAATGTGCGGTACAGTGTTTTGGATAACGTCATGATGGCGAAGAGATAACCGATCTCATGGAGGGACCAGCCTTTAATGGCTCCGAATTTGTGCAACACGAGAGCAACCATCAGAAACTCGGAGATCTGAATTAAAGCGGCCAGTACGGACGCCATGATGAAATTGAACTTGTATTGCATCCGACTGCGGATGCTTGTTCGAATGAGCATTTTATATAAATTGAACCAGGAAGTCCGTTTCATCCGCCTTGTACCTCCACTTTACGACGTAACACTTGGGTGATGGCAAGACAGATCAACGTCATAAAGACACACCAAAGCAAGGTTCCCCATAACAAGGAGCCATCTTCGAAACCAAGATAGATTCGGGTAGGTACATAGAGCAGGAAAGGGTAGGGTGATATCCAGGCAAGTTGTTCAAGCCAGTTCGGTAGCCATTCCAGCGGAATGAAAAAACCAGCCAGCAGATTCATCATCGCGTGATTGCCCCAGTGAAGCCAAGAGGACTCCGTGGTCCACATCGACGTAGCACCAATGATGTAGTTCATACAGATGGATAAGTATGCGGCGCCGGCAAGACCAAGTGCGGCATAGAATAGTGTTGAAACGTCTGAGGGCCAATGCAGGGAAAAGACAATGGAGAAGAGCAGGTAGATCGGGATGCTTTTGTACACAAACTGGTAGGCAATCTGCCCCCATTCGCGTGCCATCAGGTGGGTGAACAGATGAACAGGCCTCATCAGATCCAGTGCGATCTGCCCTGTCCTGACGGATAAGGGAATACCCAATCCGTTCGTGAGAAAACCCGAGATCCAGAGAGAGGATTGCGTGAACGCAATGTAACTGATCATCCCCTGTGTCCCATATTCTCCGAGAGTATGGTCGGCCCCGATGCCGATCCAGAGGCAGGCATACATGTAACCAAACATGGCGCTTGCCAAGTTATGTACCATGTGTGCCCCGCGGTATTGCAGATTCCGGGAGTAGGCTTTGGAAGCCAGAGTGAAATAAAGCATGTGACACCTCCGATAAGTGGATTGAACGGCGTTTCCGTTCACTTCAGTCAAGGCGAAAAAGAGAGAAGGACAACAGCATACCAATTTATTCCTTCACAGGCAAGACATTTTTTTAGCTAATAATGGTATTAACAGGGGTGTTCATGATTGCGCCACAAGACAACGGTCTGTCCGTTCATTTATAATTGAGAGGTAGTATCGCAAACGTTTACAATGTGAAATATTCAAATTTTAAATAAACCGCCGGGCTTGTGCTTGACGATTGAGGATACAGAACGAACAATCCGGCAAGAGAGAAGGATGTCATGAAGAAAATTGCATGGGTCACCGATAGTACTAGTACACTGGATCCCGTTTTTGCGGAGCAAAATCATATCTATATCGTACCGCTGCGCATCGTATTTGGAGAAGAATGTTACCGGGAAACCGATGACATTACATCTGAAATGTTCTATGAGAAACTTGCGGAGGCTTCACGTGCGAGCAGTTCGCAGCCACCCATTGGCGAATTCATTGAACTGTATGAGTCGCTCAAAGACAAGTACGATGAGATTATTACGATTCATTGCTCTACAGAGCTTAGCGGAACGCTGCATACGTCCATGCAGGCTGCAGAGATTGCAGGAGTGACGGTGACCGCAATTGATTCGAAGGCAGGTGCCTATCCTCACCGTGAGATGATTATGCAAGGACTGGAATGGCAGAAACAGGGATGTTCGGCTGCCGAGATCAAAGTAAATATTGAACAGATGATTGATAACATGTCCTTTTACCTCATACCGGCCAGTCTTCAGCATCTTCACCGCAGTGGGCGGGTGTCGGGCACACAGCTGATCATCAGTCAACTGCTCAAGATCCATCTGTTGCTTCGATTCGAAGAGGGCAAAGTGGTTGTGAATGAGAAGATTCGCACGTTCAAGCGGACGAAAGAGCGCATGCTGGATATGCTCAAGCTGGATGTGGAGAAAGTAAAGCATGTGTGCATTATGCATGCGAACAATCAGGAAGAAGCTGTCACAATCAAAAAACAGATTGCTGCTCTGCTGCCCAGATTAAAGACCGAAATCATGCCGTTTATCCCTGTGGTGAGTATCCATGCAGGTGCAGGAACCATTGGACTGTGCTGGATACACAGCGAGAACGGATATAGAGATTAGACGCACAAGCCTTCATCTATAGTCGCTCATAGACCTGGCAGGAAACACACTTTATACCAAAGTGTTGCTCCTGTCAGGTTTTTTCGTATATCATTGCCAATTCAAACAAACTGTGAGGTAATAAAGAAAAATGTTCATGTTGGAGGGGAACTTGTGTCAAGTCAACGCTTATTGCTTGTTGAAGATGATCGTTCAATTAGTGAGATGGTCGGACCTTATCTGGAAAAAGAGGGATACGACGTCACGTATGCATATGACGGATTAGAAGCAGAGCGTCAGTTCAGCCAATCACAACCTGGGTATGACCTGGTTATTTTGGATTTGATGCTGCCCCGCAAGAGTGGGATGGATGTGCTGCAGACCATTCGGGCGGTCAGTTTGGTGCCTGTGCTTATTCTGTCTGCGAAGGATGGGGAGGTGGACAAAGCACTGGGTCTGGGTTTTGGCGCTGACGATTATTTGAGCAAACCCTTCTCATTAATCGAGCTGACTGCCCGTATTAAAGCTGCGATTCGCCGCGCCAATTATACCGCACAGCCTGTGGCTGAAGTGACTAAAGATCAGCGTATTCACCTCGGAGGACTTGTGGTCGACATGGAGACATACGAGGTGGAGCGTGAAGGTACACCCGTCAAGCTGACCTCCAAGGAATTTGGCATTCTGAAGCTATTGGTTACTCATCCCGGCAAAGTGTTCACGAAGGCCCAAATCTACGCTTCGGTCTGGAATGATCATTATTATGGAGACGAAAATATCATTAACGTACATATGCGTCGTCTGCGTGAAAAATTGGAGGTGGACCCTTCGGCTCCCCAGTATATCAAGACACTCTGGGGCATCGGATATAAGCTGGAGGCGGAGCAGACATGACACTGATTTTTGCCAGTACAATAGTTATTCTAGTCATTGTGGTCATTGGAATGTGGATGAGATTGAGGAAACGCAGCCAACACCTGTCTTATATTCACGAGAAAATATCCGCTATTTTGGATCAAGGCACCTTTGAGCGTTTGCTTGTATTCAACAGTGATGATCAAGTTAGCCAACTTCTGAAAGACATGAACCAGCTGCTGGACCATGCGCACCGTGCGACGGCCGGTTATGCGAACCAGGAGAAGGAGATGCGCAATATGCTCTCCAACATCTCGCATGATCTGAAAACGCCGCTTACGGTTGTACTGGGTTATAGTGAGACCTTGCTGCACAGTCCATCATTGACCAATCAGGAACGGAAAGTTATGACAGAGAAAATACAAGATAAGGCGCAGGAAGTTTTGCGTTTGATCCATTCCTTTTTCGATCTGGCAAAGCTGGAATCTGGAGACACGGAACTGGTGCTTAGTCGAGTTAATATAAGCGAATTATGCCGGTTGAAGATGATCTCCTTTTATGAAATGTTGACCAATCTCGGGTTGCATGTGGAGCTGGATATACCTGATGATGATATCTTCGTGCAAGGAAATGAAGAAGCACTGGAGCGTGTGCTGGATAATCTCATGACCAATGGGATGAAATATGGGGCAGAGGGTAAGGTGCTGGGGCTAACGCTCGAACATTCGACAGGTGGACCTGTGATGCTACAAATCTGGGACCAAGGGAAGGGAATTCCCGAAAGTGAGCATAGTCGTGTGTTCGAACGCATGTATACACTGGAGGATTCCCGCAATCGACTCTATCAGGGCAGCGGCCTTGGTCTGACCATCACGAAGCGGCTAGTGGAGCGGATGGGTGGAAGTATTCATTTACATAGTGTGCCACATCAACGGACTGTATTTTCGGTTACGTTAAAGGCCAGGTAGAGCCTGTTTTGGCATTTTCGGTCAAGCTTAAGGTTTTTGTAAGATTTGATTAATAAAAAAGCAGACTTTTCTCTTTACAATACAGATATAGGAACCCGGACAGGGGACGTAAAGGAGAACAAGACGATGACTTATATCGCACGAACGATAGATGTGACCAAAGTATATGAAGGGGTAGAGGTTGTATCCAACGTCAATATGAATATTAAGCAAGGTGAGATCTATGGGTTTCTCGGTCCGAATGGTGCAGGCAAAACAACCATCATGAAGATGCTGACCAATCTCGTCAAACCAACAACAGGGGAAGTTGAACTGTTTGGGGAGAAGCTTACACCTACATCCTATGAAGTGTTGAAACGAATGGGCAGCATTATTGAATATCCTTTTTTCTATGATAGACTGTCTGCTCGCGAGAATCTGGAGCTTCACTGTGAATACATGGGATTTCACAACAAAAAGATCATCGACAACACGATGGAAACGGTAGGGCTGAAGGATACGGGCAAGAAACCGGTCAAGGACTTCTCGCTGGGTATGAAACAGAGGCTGGGATTGGCTCGTGCACTCATAACCACACCCGAACTGCTCATTTTGGATGAACCGATCAACGGATTGGACCCTGTAGGGATCCGGGAGATGCGAGATTTGTTCAAGCGCCTTAGCAATGAGTATCGCATTACCCTGTTGGTCTCTAGTCACATTCTTGGCGAGATAGAGCAAATTGCGGACACGGTTGGTGTCATTCGCGGCGGTCGCTTGGTGGAGGAAGTATCGATGGAGAGCATTCGTGGAAGTCAAAATGAGTACATCGAGTTACAGGCGGTAGATATCCGCAAAGCGACTTATGTCATTGAACACCAGCTTGGTTTGAGTAATTATAAACTGGTCGATGACCAAACGTTACGAATCTATGATCCGGGAATCATTCCATCGGAACTGAACACCAAGCTGATTCAACACGGCATTGAGATCGAATCGATATCCAAACGGGCTCATTCCCTGGAAGAACACTTCATGAAGTTGGTAAAAGGGGATGAAGACGTTGCTTAAACTAATCAGACTTGAGATGCGGAAGCACCGCTTTGCACGTAATTTTGCAGGTGCAGGTATTGCCAACATAGCCATTCTTCTTTTCCTGATTATGATTGGATTCATGGATGTGGGAGCAGAAGATTATGCCTATGCCGATTACCAGACCGCCTTTATAATTATCGATACATTTGTGAGAGCGACCTTCATCATATTTGCAGGAGCTTTATTATCCAAGCTGGTGATCAGTGAGTATCGAAATAAAACCATGAACGTCATGTTCACCTATCCCATCCAGCGTCATAAAATCATCGCGGCCAAATTGATTATCGTGTTTGGTTTTACATTTGTGATGATTATGGTTACCGATCTGTTGATGGGTTCACTGCTGTTGATTGTTAATCAATTCTACTCCTTCATTCCTGAATCACTGAGCAATCGGGATATGTTGGGACTTCTGGTGAAGTACAGTATCAGTTCTTTATCGGCTGCGTGTATGGCACTCATTCCCCTATTCTTCGGTATGCGTAAGCATTCTGTTACAGCGACAATGGTCTCGTCCATTTTGCTAGTTTCGATTGTCTGCTCCGGATTCAACGGGTCGGAAGTTTCCATTCATTCGCTTATTGTTATCCCGCTGACCCTTGGAGCTGTAGGTATATGGATTGCTTCGATGTCCATGGTTCGTTTGGAGACCAAAGATGTGAATTGATTCATTCGGAAAACCATGCTCTGTGTGGCTTCAGATGCCATTGACATCCGCTCGTACAAGGGATAGGATAATGTCAACTGAGACACAAAGGAGAATGCAACTACCATGACGATTCCAAAAACATTAACAATAGCTGGCTCGGACACGAGCGGCGGTGCAGGGATTCAAGCTGATTTGAAAACTTTTCAGGAGCTGGGTGTGTATGGTATGACCGTACTGACTACGGTTGTGGCAATGGAGCCCGATACATGGGATCACCAGGTCTTTCCTGTGGAATTAAATGTAGTAGAAGCGCAGCTTCGCACTGTTCTTGATGGCATCGGTTTTGATGCAATGAAGACAGGTATGCTCGGTTCTGTAGATATTATTGAACTGGTAGCGAAGCATATTCGCCGCAGTGGTCTGCCACAGATCGTGATCGATCCGGTAATGGTCTGCAAAGGTACGGACGAAGTACTGCAACCGGAAAATACGGAAGCAATGATCGAATTCCTGCTGCCAGGTGCCGATCTGGTTACACCTAATCTGTTCGAAGCATCCCAACTGGCGAAGAGTGGACCGATTCGCTCTAAAGAACAGATGGAAGCAGCGGCAGCAGCAATTCATGCCCATGGCTCAAAGCATGTTCTGATCAAGGACAGAGGTGTAATTAGCCCGGGTAAAGCAATGGATCTACTCTATGATGGAACCAACTACGAATGGTTTGAAGCCGATGTTGTCGGCTCCGGATATACGCATGGTGCGGGCTGCACGACGTCTGCGGCGATTACCGCAGGATTGGCTCGTGGTCTTTCAGTGAAAGAGGCTGTTCGTGAAGGTAAAGCCTTCGTGACCAAAGCGATTGCCGGCGGATTCCCGCTGAACCGTTTTGTTGGCCCGACACTGCATGTGGCACACCGTCTGGAGCACCAACGCTAAGTGTTACCAGTGAGCGCGCAGTAGCTCATCACTTTTGGATAACACACTTCGATTTCATTTAAGTAGCTGTCAATGAGCAGAAGATTGCTCGTTGACGGCTTCTTTTTTGTGCGAATTTTGATAAAAATTAGTAACTTTTGGCTTATATTAATCGTATATATCATGGGGTTCATTCCAAAAGATGTCTGGACACATGAACGACACATGGAATAGGTATGTTATCATCAGAAATCGAAAAGGAGATTCGGCCATGATCAGAACAGTGCTTCTGGTGGAAGATGAAAGCCGCATTCGTGAGATTGTGGCCGATTATTTCATAAAAGAACAATGGAACGTCATCGAAGCAGAACATGGAGTACAGGCATTGGAACTGTTGGCTCTGCATGAGGTAGATCTGGTTATTCTGGATGTTTTGATGCCTGAAATGGATGGATGGACATTATGCGGGCATATTCGCTCCCAATCCACCGTACCTATTATCATGCTGACTGCGAGATCCGAGGATGACGATAAAATTCATGGATTCCAGCTCGGAGTAGATGATTATGTCACGAAGCCATTCAGTCCACGTGTGCTGGTTGCACGTGCAGAGACATTAATGAAGCGGGTTGAAGGTTCATTTGGACGAGAGCAGGGTGTGATTCGCTTCGGACAGGTAACCCTTGATCCATGGGCTCGGCGACTGGAGAAGGACGGCACTGAAGTGGAGCTTGCGCCGAAAGAGTATGATCTGTTGCTCTATTTGGTACGAAATGCAGGTATTGTATTGTCCCGGGATGCCATCCTGAATCGGATCTGGGGCTTTGATTTTGAAGGGGACTCACGTGTTGTGGATACTCACATCAAGAAGCTGCGCAGCAAATTGGGTGATGAAGCCAAGTGCATTCGGACTGTGATTGGCACAGGATATCGTTTCGAGGCAGAAGCATGAGAAGAAATGGCGTAACGATGAAGCTTTTCTTGGTTATGGCAGGATGTCTGGTTCTCCTATACGGAACGACGGTATTTGCCCAGTTGGTCTGGTTTCCCGACTTTTATCAGCATCAGAAGGTCAGCAGTATGAAGAAAAAGCTGTCCAAGTTCGAACAGCAATATTCCAATGGACATTGGAATGATTTGCAGCTTGCTAAGGAAACCGGGAAATTCATGCGTCAGAATCAGTCCCATCTGGTCATTCTGACGAATGCCGGAAGACTGGTTAATGACCCGTTCCACATTACGCTGCTTCAGGAGGACGGGAGTCACGTGAAGGTGTCCTTGTCCTTATTTATCAATAGTGAGAATGCAGGCTGGATTACATCCCATCTGAAATATGGGCAGGAATTGACGGTACGAGGCCCGGCAAGCGGGTCCATGGTCTACCCATTCAAAATCCAGGATGCCAATTCTGCCGCATGGGGAACAGAAAGCTTTCAGGAATCAATTGAACCGGTAAAGGAATGGTCAGGCGTATTGACCGAGGTAGTTCTCCCTAATCTGGCAACGTGGAGTCAGAGACAGGGACTGCTGGTGCAGGCACTGGATAGCCGGTTCCCTTTGTCCACGGAAGACCAACTTGCTTTGGCGAATGGCAAAATGCTCAATGAAGAATGGACGGATAGTTGGAGCGGTGTTCGGAACGTCATCACCATTGCTCCAGTGCATCGTTCCGGGCCCGAGCAACAATTGATTTTCTCGCTTACCTCTCTACAGGAGATGAGGGAAGCGAACGAGGCAACACGTTTGTTCTATGGGTATTTTGGTATTGGCGCATTTATATTGATTCTGTTACTGGCATTGCTTCTGTCCCGAATCGTAACAAAGCCGCTGCTGGCTCTGAACCATGTCGCCAAGAAAATGTCTACGCTGGATTTCACGGTGAAATCACCCATCCGGCGTAATGACGAAATTGGCAGTCTGTCCAATAGTCTGAATGCATTATCAGGGACCTTGGGTCAGACATTGGAAGAGCTGAGGCAGGCCAACACGCAGATGCGTACAGATATGGAAATGAAGCAGCAGATTGAACAGCGTCAACGCAAGTTTTTTGCCGATGCATCACATGAACTCAAGACACCAATCAGCATTATTAAGGGTTATTCCGAAGGGCTGAAAGATGGTGTGAGTGAGAGCAAGAGGGAGCGTTACATTGAGATCATCGCCGATGAGACGATCAAAATGGAAATGATGGTTGAAGAGATGCTAGATCTGGTGCGACTGGAATCTTCTGCGGTTCAGTTGAATACGGATGCTGTTGCACTGGCTGACATGATTGAAGATATCGCTGGCCGTCTGGGTCCGCAGCTGAAGGACAAAGGTTTGGATGTGGTGCTTGTATCCACAACAGAGCAGACGGTGGAGGGTGACCGAAGCAAGCTGGAGCAAGTTATTTTCAATATCATGATGAATGCTATACGTCATGCGATACCACATACCGATATAACTATTGAGATCAGTAGACGTGACGGTTTGGTTCACATTTCCATTGAGAACAAGGGCGAGCAGATTGCTGAAGCTGAGCGGCAGTTCATATGGGAGAGGTTCTATCGGGTCGAGCGTTCACGTAATCGCAAAATGGGGGGGACCGGGCTCGGCCTGGCCATTGCGAAGCAGATTCTTGATCTGCATGGATGCAATTATGGAGTGGAGAATACACCGGATGGAGTCCGTTTTTATATTATTTTTCCTAAAGCCTAGTACGAAAGGGAGTCAAATCTTATGAAGTCTTTACCATCGATTTTAACCTTGGGGAATCTGAGTTCAGGCATGCTGGCAGTCATTATGGCTATTCATGGTGAATTCGCCCTGGCTGTGATGATGATATGGGTAGCGATGTTCTTTGATCTGTTTGACGGGTTTGCGGCCCGCAAATTGCATTGTGAGGGTGAGTTCGGCAAAGCCCTGGATTCGCTCGCAGATGTAGTTTCATTCGGAACAGCCCCCGTGCTGATTCTGTACTTGAACTCCATGAATGAAGTGAGCGTGCTGGGGATGGCACTGACCGCATTGTTTCCGGTTTGCGGTGCGTTGCGCCTGGCTCGTTATAACTGTCAGAAGACAGCAAGCAGTGGTTTTGTCGGGATGCCGATTACATTTGCAGGGGGGCTGATGTCCTTTTTCGCACTTTGGAGTCCTTATTTCACGCATGGTGTAGCTTATCTTGTCATTATTGTACTATCCGGTCTCATGGTGAGCCAAATCCGATTCCCATCACTAAAACAAGTGCTAGCCTCTCATGAGAAGGATATTGTGGAACCGAAATAAGGAGCGAGTCAGTATGGAATTTGCTAAAGAATTTATTGGTCAATATGGATATTTCGCAATATACGGACTACTGGCTCTTGGTGTCATTGGCATGCCGATTCCGGATGAGGTGATGATGACGTTTGTCGGATATCTCGCCTCCATCTCGGTATTAAACTATTCCGTATCCATAGCCGTCAGTTTCGGTGGCGCATTTACCGGGGGGCTGCTCAGCTATATGATCGGCAAGAAGGCGGGCAGGCCGCTGGTTGAAAAATACGGCAAGTGGGTCGGCGTCAACGCCAAACGATTCAGCAGGGTGGAGTCGTGGTTCCTCAAATATGGTTATTGGTCCATCATCCTGGGTTACTTCATTCCAGGCATTCGTCATCTAATGTGCTGTTTCTCCGGGATTAGCAAGATGGCAATGGGCAGGTACGTTCTCGTATCGGGCATTGGTGCATTTGTATGGTGTGTTGTCTTTATCTCGATTGGTTTTTATGTTGGTGTGTTAACTTAAAATGGGACAGCCTGTTGCAACAACGGGCAAAGATCGAAGACCTCTTGAGTGTAAGGTGGTCTTTTTTTGTTTTTTACGAGTTTAGCTAACTTGAGTGAGTAACGGGTACGGACGGATAATTTTGTGAAAATACAAAAAGCCGCTCTGACCATTTCCAACCTTCGCGTTGAAGGAAAGAATGGATCAAAGCGGCGTGTGCTTCACGACCAACATATTGCATATCTAAATCAAGTATAGCTTTAAAAGCAGAATGATTTCAATACCTTTCAATTAACTACAGTTACCCACTTAAATGAGATTCTTCAATTCCTCGTTCAACTCGCTTTTCCCCTTTTTTGCGAGCAAAGGTGATTTTGAGGAGTGGTGGAGTGACCAGTGTAGTTACAATGACCATGATCACGACGCTCGTGAAGTATTCCGGATCAAGTAATCCGGAAGCAAGTCCGGTTGAAGCGATAATGAGCGCAACCTCACCTCTTGAAATCATTCCTGAGCCAATGGCTAATGAAGATGCCATATTAAATCCGGTCAGTCGTGCACCGGCTCCTCCACCGATAAGTTTGGTTACAATGGCGATGAGGCTTATAACGATAATAAACCAAATCTGTGAACCTACACCATCAAAGGTGACATTTAAGCCGATACTGACAAAAAACACCGGAACAAAAATTCCGTAGGCAATCGGTTCCAGTTTTGTTTCGACTTCATGTTTGAAGTTAGTTTGAGAGATGGCGATACCAGCGGCAAATGCACCAATGATTCCAGCAACACCCATCCACTCTGCAAAGTAGGAGAATCCGAAACAAATGATTAGTCCCGCAGTAATGACGGTTTCGGTTACCTTCAGTGGTGCCATCCACTTCATGATGCGTGGAACAAGGAACCAGCTGGCAGCGATGATGATCACAAAGAATAACAGCTTTTTACCAATTAGCAGAGTGATTGAAGTGTCTCCTCCACCTGTACCTAACAAGCTCATCATAACGGCGAGAATAACGACGACCAGGACATCATCGACGACAGCTGCACCAAGGATTGTTGTACCCTCACGAGAGCTGAGTTGATCCATGTCTTTCAGTGTCTGAACCGATATACTGACGGATGTGGCACAGAATAAAAGTCCAAAGAACAGTGCGTGTGTCTGTGACATCCCGAAGGCTATGGCCGAACCGTATCCTCCGATAAATGGTAAAATAATACCGCCCACAGCAACCGCAAAGGCTGCTTTCCAGTTTTTCTTCAATTGCTCCAGATCTGTTTCCAGTCCGGCAATGAACATCAAAAGTAATACCCCGATCTCGGCCATATAATGCACGAAATCACTTTGTTGAACCCATCCGAGCAGGGCAGGTCCAAGAATGACACCAACAATCAGTTTCCCCAATACCGAAGGTTGACCCAGTCTTACAGACAAGTCTCCGGCGAGCTTCGTAAAGATCAAAATAAGTGCAAGAACCAAAATAAATTCCATAGATGTGCTCCTCTCCAGCAGTAGCGTTTATAGGTTTACCTGTCCAAGGGGGGATCATTCCAAGCCTTAAGTACAAAAAAAGGCATAAAAACGGCGCTTGTAAGAGTGCCGCTTTTATGCCTAAAAAAAGACAAAGAGGGCCCTTGGTGACAGGCTCCTCCGTTTTGAACGCGTATGTGATTAATTGCGTTAATTATACCACAAATGAAGGATTCGGTAAATGGGAGCTGGATCGGATTTGATTGAAAATGGCCGCAAAGGGGCATTTTATAGGGGAGTGCAGCGGTTTTTGTTCAGAGTGTTGTCACTTAACAGCCCGGAATTGCCGAGATATAATGATATAGAACATAGAAGTAGGATATGAGGAGGATTTTGCATTGGGCAAAAATAACAAAGGGGAGCCGAACATTCCATCCCCGACGAGCAATAAAAATTTCGCAGGCATCATTATCACGATTTCCATTCTTGCTAATGTCATTATTTTATTATTGTTCTTCGCACCATCGATTGGCTACAAAGGTGATGTAACCTTTGATATTACGGTGTTGCCACGGTTTAATGCTGTGTTTAACAGCTTTACCTTCATCTTCCTACTCGCAGCGCTTATTGCTATTATCAAGCGGAATGTGAAGCTGCACAAACGATTTATTCTTGCTGCATTCTCAACGACACTGTTATTCCTCGTGACATATCTGACGTTTCATTACCTCTCACCAGAGACGTCCAAATACGGCGGCGAGGGCATCATTCGTTCCATCTATTTCTTCATTCTGATCACCCATAGTATACTGGCAGCCCTCATTGTTCCATTGGCGTTGTTCACACTTGTGTGGGGTTGGACGAATCAATTGAAGAAACACCGCAAAATTGCACGTTGGACTATGCCAATCTGGCTGTATGTCAGCTCTACAGGTGTCGTGGTATACCTGATGATGGCACCCTATTATTAATGTGATGAAGCATATCTAGTTGGATTTACGGGTAATGTTTCCATGGAAGGAGGTTCACGTTTATGTACAGAGTTGTTTTGATTCGCCATGGACAGAGCATGTGGAATGTGGAGAATCGATTTACCGGTTGGACAGATGTGGATCTGACGACGGATGGTTACGCAGAAGCTCGTAAAGCAGGGAAGATCATGAAGGAACAGGGGTTTGATTTTGATTACGCCTATGCATCTGTGCTGAAACGTTCTATTCGAACACTCGATATTGCGCTGGATGAGATGGACCTCATGTGGATTCCCATTACGAAGACCTGGCAGCTGAATGAACGCCATTATGGTGCACTGCAAGGATTGAACAAACAGCAGACTGCCTTGAAGTATGGCGAAGACCAAGTAAAGGAATGGAGACGCTCTGTTAGCGTATCTCCTCCCGCTTTGGACAAAACCGATGATCGATATGTGCAGGATCTGGACAAGTACAAGCGGCTCGATTGCACGATCCCGTTTACGGAGAATCTGATGGATACATCGAAGCGTTTACTGGATTACTGGAATGCGGAGATTAAACCGATGGTGTCAGCTGGCAAAAGAGTGCTGATCTCTGCGCATGGTAATACGCTCCGTTCACTCGTCATGCATCTGGACCAATTGTCCGAAGCAGACGTGATGGCGCTCAACATCCCGACAGGCATTCCGCTTGTCTATGAGTTGGATGAAGATCTGCATCCGATCGGCCATTTCTATCTGACCGCGGATGGTTCGACCTACAAACATGAAGAAATGACCCATGTGGCAACGCCGTCCGATTAATTGGACATGGACTTCTGTCTTGATTGTACGAAAACTTGTATGATATATCTCGTTCGGTTAATGTTTCAACAGGACGATTGGAAGATGACCGCTGAATTTTAATTCGGAGGTCATCTTTTTTTTTAGCGATCAAACTTGTACTTCGTTTCGTTTTGCTCCCACAGGGTAATGGTCAAACAAGACACGATGTACATTTATCCTGAAGGAGGAGAAGCACATGTCTAAAAGAAGAGGAATAATTATGACGGCCCTTGGGGCAGGCGTGACTTATCTGATGAGGAACAAACAAGCAAGAGATAAGCTGTTTAGCACCGTCTCGGGTATGATGAAAAGCTCCAATTCGTCGAATGGAAGAAGTAAAACCAGACCACGCGTGGAAGTGAAATAGATTTCGATAGTTCGCCTATCGATTGAATTTAAAAATGATCATGAGAGACCTGGAGATGAAGTCGTTCCAGGTTTTTTTTGTGCAATCGAAAGCTACCTTTTGCTTTTGGTGAGGCATGCGATTTTTACCAATAAGAATGATACAATGGATACTTGCAGAACGTATGGAAGGAGATGCACATATGAAAAAAAATCGTCTGGGCACATCCGAACTGATGGTGTCTGAGATTGGGCTGGGCTGTATGTCGCTCGGAACCAATATGGAGCCCGCTATAGGTCTGATTCATGAGGCTCTGGATCACGGGGTTAATCTGCTGGATACAGCCGATCTGTATGACGAAGGGCGTAATGAAGAAATTGTAGGACAAGCTATTAAGGGACGTCGGGACCAAGTCATTGTGGCGACCAAAGTAGGTAATCGTCGTATTCCCGGCAAAGAGGGCTGGTCGTGGGACCCGTCCAAAGCCTATATCAAGCAGGCTGTACATGAAAGTCTGAATCGGCTGCAGACCGATTATATCGACCTGTATCAGCTGCATGGCGGAACCTTGGACGACCCCATCGAGGAGACGATCGAAGCGTTTGAGGAGTTGAAGAAAGAAGGACTCATCCGGTATTACGGTATCTCTTCCATTCGTCCCAATGTAATTCGGGAATATGTGGAGAGGGCTTCCATCGTCAGTGTGATGAACCAGTACAGTGTTGCTGACCGCAGAGCGGAAGAAGAGGTGCTACCTTTATTGGAACAAAAGGGGATCAGCGTAATTGCCCGTGGACCTGTGGCTAGCGGTGTGCTCGCCGATTCCGGATCTGCCAAGGCAGATAAAGGTTATCTGGACTATACGGCAGAGCAACTATACACCATTCGGCAAGGGCTAAGTCGTCTGGTCACGGATCAACGCAGCATGGCTCAGACAGCTATTCGCTACGCGTTATCCCATCCTGCCGTAGCAGCAGTTGTCCCTGGTGCCAGTTCAAGAGACCAGTTGCTGCACAATATCGCCGCTTCGAATTCACCCGCGCTCACAGCTGCGGAAATTCAGGAAATACGGGAGCTAAGTCCCGCTAATCTGTACAAGCAGCATCGATAACGCCAATAAGCCTATTTTCAATTGTAACTATACGAGGTACAATGAAGATCAGTCCAAAAAAGAACAACCAAAGGAGAGAAGACATATGGAAAGAATTCAAAGTGAACAACAATATCTTGATACAATTAACTCTGATGGTTTTACCGTCATTAAATTTGATACAACCTGGTGTCCGGATTGCAAAAACCTGGATCGCTTTATCGGGGATGTTATCGACCAGCATACGGATAAAACCTTCTATGCCCTGGATGCAGAAAAGTTCCAGCCGTTTGCCGAAGAGAATGGCGTACGCGGCATTCCAAGCCTGCTCGTTTTCCAGAACGGCAAGAAAATCGCACATCTGCACAGCAAATGGGCGAAAACACCTGCTCAAATCTCCGAGTACCTGGAGACGCTTGAATCTAAAGTTTAAGCATACGAAGACCCCTTCTTGTCCCGCGACAAGAAGGGGTTTTTCTGTTTCAATCCAGCCCGGATGATGTGCATACGAATAAGTGAAACTGAGGAACAGCGTTTGTTTAGAATTTGTTCAGTTCACCCATGTATACTGGTAGAACAAACTGAATATTTGGAGTGAACAAGATTCGTATGAAGAATGAAATTTTTGAAGAAATGCACCAATTAAGTCACAATGATGACCGAAGATACCGATTATTGATGATCGGAGTGAAGCAGTTGCTGCAGGAACAAAAGGAGAATAGATATAAACTGCTTGAGAGATTAAAGTATCGGAAGAAACACCGGAACATTCAAGTGAAAGAGTGGTACTAAGCCAGACTGCTTTTTAGAAGTGAATATGAATCTGGTTGTCCATGATACATAGTATACCTCGTAGGTATCATCAATGACCCACCCGAGCAAAGAAGGAAGTAATGAAGAATAAGACTTCTTCTAATTACAGATATTTCTGTCTCTGAAGCAGTAACAGAATCATGAAGCAACAGAAGCATAGCTCAGGATATAAAATATGGCGGCCTCGTTCCGAATGGAATGTGAGGCCGCCATTGATTTTGCCTGTCTTAATGAATTGATTTTGTAGTGATTACATCAAAATAATAAAGAAGACAGCTGCCAAGACGAAGCGATATACAGCGAAGACGGTCAGGCTCAATTTTTTCAAAATGGACAAGAACGTCTTGATCGCCAGCATGGCGACGATGAACGCAGCGATGAATCCAATTGCGAAGATCGGGAAATCACTGCCGTTCAGGTGATCGATACTCTTGTACAGGTCATATCCAGTAGCACCAATCATAATCGGCACAGACACGAGGAATGTGAACTCGGCAGCGGCTACACGGCTTACCCCTGCAAAGAGACCACCTGAGATCGTTGACCCGGAACGGGAGAAGCCTGGCCATAACGCCAATATCTGAAATAGTCCTACCACGAATGCCTGTTTGTAGGAAATATCATCGACATCATGGGTAGTAATCCGTGCACTCTTGCGACTCCAGCGTTCGGCTACAATCATCAATATACCACCAATAACGAGGCTGTACAGCACTGTCTCCGGACCAAATAAATGTGCTTTGATCCAGTCGCGGAATACAAGTCCGATGACTACGGCAGGAACCATCGCCAGGAAGATATGTCCCAGATTGAGGCGGCGGGAATACGACCTTGTCCCACCGGTGAAGCGGAACATATCAATGAATTTGTTCCAGTACAGTACTACAACAGCAAGTACAGCTCCGAGTTGAACAACCACCTCAAACGTTTTGACTGACTCGTTGTCCTCCGATAAACCCAGCAAGTGGGCAGTCAGAATCATGTGTCCAGTAGAGGACACGGGCAAAAACTCAGTCAAACCTTCGATGATGCCCATAATAATGGATGATATAATGTCCAATTCTCTTCCTCCTTGAAATGCAGGTGACAGCACAGGCTGTCCTGCTTGACCATGCCTGTTCATCTGAACAAGACTATCACCTATTATGATCACAAATGCACTCAACTTCAACTTATGCTTGTAACCATTTGTTTAAAACTATATTGACAAAAACCTAGTTATCCCATAGGATATTAATTAACTGACTGACTGATCAATCGGGAGGGTTACATGAATGACCAAAATTAACAGTTTGGAACCCGGTGAAGAACGCCGGGACCAGATAATTCGCATAGCGATGGAGCGGTTTGCGACTCAAGGCTACCATCAGACGAAAATTTCCGATATCGTCCGTGAAGCTGGTGTTGCGCAAGGAACGTTCTACTGGCACTTCAAGAGTAAAGAAGCCATTGCTTCGGAGATTGTATTAACGGGCAAGGAGAAGTTGCTTGAGGCAATTGGGCAAGGTTACCGCAAGGATGCCGGATCAATAGAGGATATGGTGAAAGCATCGGAAAGGCTGTTCACCGACATGTTTTCCTTTGCTGCAAAGAATCGTTATTTTATGGAGTTGCTGCTCAAAGGCATCGTGACCGAAGAATCCGTACAACGTCTGGTCGAGGAGACACGTAATGGCGTCGAGACAGCGTTCCGTCACAATATGGAACGTGCCATCGAACTCGGCATGTTGCCTCAGGACATGGATGTGCCGCTTCGGGCTGCATTGTTGGTTAGCATGATTGAGGGTATGATATCGCGCTGGTTGTTCGGCTCTGATGAGTTGCACAGCAAGTTCTCAGCCATGACAGCTTCATCGCTGGCAGCTGAAGCAGCAAGTTTTGAGTTTTACGGACTCCTGGGCACATAAGATTCACATGATTAAGCAAGTAACAGGGAATAATGGGTACAACTGCGGTTTAATGACAACGAAGTAACCCAATGTACATCAAGAGATGAATATACGAATGAGAGGAAGTTAATGTAATGAACAACACATATGGATCGAAAACTCGTAAAGGCTGGTCTTTGACAGCGATTCTGCTGATGACCGTGCTGGTACTTAGCGCTTGTGGAAGTAAAGCAACAGACAATGGAGGCACGAACGGTGCACAGGCAAGCAATGAACTGGAGCAGATCAAGTCTGCTGGCGTTATCAAAGTGGGCATGATGGGCACATACGCACCATACAACTTCCTGAACGATAAGAAAGAAATGGATGGCTACGATGCTGATATCGCACGTGAGGTTGCGAAGCGTCTGGGTGTAGAGGTTGAATTTGTATCCCAGGAGTTCTCCGGTCTGACACCAAGTCTGCAAGCCAAAAAGCTGGATGCCATCATCAGCCAGATGACCATTACCGATGATCGTAAGAAAGTACTGGATTTCAGTGATCCGTATATTACGAACCAAGTTAAAATCATCGTAAAGGAAGACAATAACGATATTACCAAGCTGGAGGATTTCAAAGGTAAAACGATTGGCGTAGGTCTGGGTACGAATGATGAATCATATCTGCGTAATGAAGTGTTGCCGAAAGTGGGCGACTTCACGATTAAAACCTATGACGATGTCATCTCTTCACTTAAAGACCTGAATGCCGGGCGGATTGACGCGACAATCAACAACATGTACGCGCTGAAGCCGATTGTGGATGCCAACGGATTAAATATCAAAGCTGTAGGTGAAGCGATTAAGAGTGACCAAGCAGGAATTGCAGTACGCAAAGACAACCCGGAACTCGTGGCTGCACTGAATGATGCCCTCAAAGGCATGAAAGATGATGGCACGTACGATACCATTTTCAAAAAATGGTTTGGTGAAGAGCCTGCGCAATAATGAACCTGCAAGGCGAAGGGAAGATTTGACCCATGGAACTGGTATTTGAGAATATCCCCTTCTTTCTGAAGGGGGCTTATTATACGCTGTATGTAACTGTGATCTCCATGTTTTTTGCCTTTATCATCGGGGTGCTTGTTGCGATTGCTCGTCTGAAGGGACCGATGTGGCTTAGGTTGATCGCAAGGTTTTATGTATCTATCATGCGGGGAACCCCGCTGCTGGTGCAATTATTCGTCATTTATTACGGATTGGTCGATTATGGAGTGACCCTGGGATCGCTCACCGCAGCATGTCTGGGACTGAGTCTGAATGCAGGTGCATTTCTGTCGGAGACGTTCCGTGGAGCCATTCAGGCTGTGCCTAAAGGACAGACGGAAGCTGCATACGCAACGGGAATGACCCCGGCTCAAGCGATGAGACGCATTATCTTCCCTCAGGCTGTGCGCATTGCGATTCCGCCGATGGGGAACACCTTTATTGGCATGTTGAAGGAAACATCACTCGTGGCAGCCATCGGTGTTACCGAGTTGTTGCGTTCAGCACAGCTGCTGGTATCACAATATGCATTGAATATGCCTTTTTATCTGGCCATCGGTGTGATCTACTGGATTATGAGTATCGGCTTCTCGGCCATTCTGGAACAAGTGGAGCGCCGGTTGGCCCGCGCTTACTGATAGGAGGAGAGAAGCGATGATTACAACAACCGGACTTACCAAACGTTTTCAAAAGAACGAAGTACTTACGAACATCGATCTGCATGTCGATGCCAAAGATATTGTTGTATTGCTCGGACCGAGTGGCTCCGGCAAGAGTACCTTGCTGCGCTGCCTGAATGGACTGGAAGAGTTGTCCGGAGGACAGATTGAAGTGAACGGTGTTGTGGTCAACAGCGCAGATCCGCTGCGAGTCCAACGTGCACGGGTACTAGAGATTCGTCGCCAGACCGGCATGGTATTTCAGCAGTTCAATCTGTATCCGCACAAGACAGTGCTGGGCAATGTGATGGAAGGCCTAGTTACGGTGAAAAAAATCAAACGTGACGAAGCGGCCGAACGCGGCCGGATTCTGCTGGATCGGGTTGGGCTCTCTGACAAGCAGGATGCGTATCCATCCCGATTGTCCGGTGGACAACAGCAGCGAGTCGCCATTGCACGTGCACTCGCGATGGAACCGGAAGTGATGCTGTTTGATGAGCCTACTTCAGCCCTTGACCCTGAACTTGTCGGAGAGGTGCTTTCCGTAATGAAGGAGCTGGCAGAGGAAGGCATGACGATGCTCGTCGTGACACATGAATTGAAGTTTGCCCGGAATGTGGCGAACAAAATCGTCTTTATGGCGGATGGATCGATCGTGGAAGAGGCAAGTCCACAGGCGTTCTTTGAACAGCCGAAGCAGGAACGCACCCGTCGTTTCTTGCAACAAATTACTGAATTTTGATAAAGATAACAGCGATCGGATGAACGAACGTACTCGGAGCGGGTATTTAAGGTCATGAACGATATCAGTTCAACTAAACTTTTTGCACAAGAACGGAGAGGACAGAAGAAACCTGAAGAAGCGGAGCGTGCGCCTTTATCCCCTGATTTTCCCCTTGAAGAAGGGAATCAAAAAAATCTGGGGATAACAGCGATCGGAAGGTTATTCTGTCATCGGAGTGGCAAGTGCAAACCTTTTTCGCTTGAACTTAAACTATTGTAAGAAAGAAGGATAACATCATGAATGTAACAACCGTATGGAAAGGCAAACGCGCGTTTACTTCCGAAGGACCCTCTGGCTACGCCGTTGGTATGGATGCCACTGCTGCTTATGGTGGTGACAGCAAGGGTGCGACCCCGATGGAATTGTTACTCGCTGGTCTCGGCGGCTGTATGGGAATCGATATCACGATGATTTTGGACGCTTTCCTGGACAAAATTGAATCGATTGAGATTGAAGCGCAAGGCACACGAAGCGAAGAGATGCCTAAAGGTTTCACATCCATTGATCTGATCTTCAAGGTCGATGGAGATATCCCGGATTATCGCATCTGGAAAGCCATCCAAATGGCCGAAGAGAAATATTGTGCAGTCTCCGCTTCGCTGAGCGCCGATATTCATCCGAAACTGATTCTGAATGGAGTAAGCACACCTCGTCCTTAACAGCACACGTACAAATTCTACACTGAGCAGGCACTTCCAATCGTGGGAGTGTCTTTTTGGTGTTTCTAACCCATCAACAGTTCGTAAGTAAAGTCAGGCTGGATGGGGTCTGACATTTGGCGGTGCGGCTACCCTGTTGCAGACTGCACTTGCTCAAGCTACGGGCGAACAGGGTGTGGATCTCGTCATGCCGATTAATACAACCGTTTGGAATCTGGCTATTGCCCTTGGGGGAATGGTGGGAGGTGTTCTTCTGAATCAATGGGGAGCTTCGTCATTTAACTGGGCCATCTTGGTTTTATCACTGGTGGCTTTGATTGTTGCATGGCGTGCCAAAGGATATGGATTTCGCCCATCTAGGAGTCACTAAACTTCTGTCAGCAGAAATAATTCGGTAAGCCCGGTCGCCATGTTAATGGCGGCCTCTTCTGTTAGAGGTTAGATGACAATCCGAATTTTCGCGGTTATGTGGTATGATGAATTAAAAGGACAGGGCATCCTGATCCTGCTCTTTATATGTAAGCGCTTATACAGACGACGGAAGGTGCAGACATGTTTAAAAGGTTAATACGAACCACGAATAATCTCAAATTAAAGCATAAATTGCTCATTTCCTATGTATTGGTTGTCATGATTCCGGTCCTGATTGTCGGTCTGGCGGTGACCAGTTATTTTCGCCAGCAAGCCCTGGATAACGCGATTGGGCAGACGATCATCAATGTGGACAAGATCAAGAGCCAGACGGCAACCATGCTGCGTGTGCCAACCGACATATCCAACCTTTTAATGTTTAATGCGGATCTCAAGGAGATCGTGAATAAACGTTACGAGAGTGTTGTGCAGCTGACGTCGGCTTATCTCGCATACAAAGATTTTCAAGAATACAGGCGTCTGTACCGTGAAGTTGCCGGCATTCGGTTTTACTCGACCAATCCGACACTGATCAACAACCTCGAATTCATCCCGGTAGACAAGCAGACCGAAGAGAGTTACTGGTATCAGCAGGCATTGAAAACGACCAGCATCGGGTGGTTTTACATTCCAGACAAGGGAGATAATCCTGTACACAAGCTTAGCCTGGTACGCAAAGTACCTTTTGCCGAATATCGGACTGAGGGTGTGCTGATGATTGTGATCAATCAGGATGAGCTGAATGGATTGTTGCGTCAAGAGCAGTTCGAGACGTTGATTACGGATGAGCAGGGCTATGTGGTTGCAGCCAAGAATACCGAGCTGGTCGGTAAAACGCTGAACGAACTTGATTTTGGCGTCGATCTGCAGAATCAGGCTAAAGGCACCATAGAAGCTGACTTTCAGGGGGAACCCTCCAACATTGTTATTGATGAACTGGGCCCTGGATCGAGCATGAACAGCCTGAAGGTTATTTCGGTTTTTGCCACCAAAAATATAGTCAAAGACGCCAACACCGTTAGCATGATCGGCATGATTTTTATTATCCTTGTGCTGGTTATCGCCCTATTATTCGTATATATCATCTCGTTCCTCACTTCGAACCGATTGCTGCGTCTGAGTAAACACCTTAACAAGCTTGCATTAGGCGACCTGAACGTGACTTCGAGAATTGATGGCAACGATGAGATCGGACAACTGTCACGACAGTTTAACTATATGGTGAAAAGTATCAATGAACTCATGACGCAGGTGGTAGAAGCGACCGAACAGAACAATCAATTGGAAATCGCCCAGAAAGAGATTAAACTGAAAATGATGGCGAGCCAAATCAATCCTCATTTCTTGTTTAATGCTTTGGAGTCCATTCGCATGAAAGCGCATATTAAGGGAGAAGCAGAGATTGCCAACATCGTCAGGCTGCTGGGCAAGCTGATGCGCAAGAGTCTGGAGATTGGCAGTGGAAAAACAACCTTCCGGGCTGAACTTGAGATGGTACGTTCCTATTTAGAAATTCAGAAATTTCGTTACGGCGACCGACTTGCGTTCCAGATCCATATCGATCCTGAGGTGGAGAAGATGTACATTCCGCCTTTGATTATTCAACCTCTGGTTGAGAATGCGATTGTTCATGGTCTGGAGAACAAAGAGGGTACAGTTCGTGTGAATATAAGTATTCGTTTAGTAGAGAACATTGTGCAGATCCGTGTGGATGACGATGGTGCAGGCATAACGCCAGAACGACTGGCTGAGGTAGTGCAGTTCATCTGTGGACCAGAGGAACAGGAGAAGAGTCGGATCGGCATGCGTAATGTACATCAACGCTTAACACTGACGTACGGGGAGCCATATGGATTGCAGATTACGAGTGTATATGGGGAAGGAACAGAGGTTTCTTTCACTTTGCCAGCAGGAGGGGACCAACATGTATAAAGTATTTTTGGTGGATGACGAACCGAGCATACGTGAGGGACTGACCACCATTATCGAGTGGGAAAAATACGGATTTCAGGTTATCGCTACAGCTGCCAGCGGGCGTGAGGCCATCTCCCGGTTTGAGGAATTGGAGCCTGATCTGACGATTATTGATATTCGTATGCCCGGGATGACCGGGCTGGATGTTATTGAAGAAGTGCGCCGGAATCATCCGGATTCGCACTTTTTGATATTGAGCGGATATGCGGATTTTGATTATGCCAAAAAAGCCATCAGTTTCGGTGTGGATGGTTATCTGCTCAAACCTGTGGATGAGGAAGAGATTATTGGTGAGCTGGAGCGTATTGCTACGATCCTGACCCGTGAACGGGAGACGCTGGCACGTCATGCAGGTGAGGATACCGCCTATAGGGAGCATCAGATTGAGGCTTTGCTCTTTGATAGTCTGGAGGGTGCAGGCAGCATGGAAGATGATAGCTTGGGTCTGCACTGGCCTCACTATCAGATTGTGCTGCTTGAGATACATTCGGCGCCAGATCTGCAACGGGGCAGTGTTATGAAACGCAAACTGATTGAAGCTTTTGACCAGAAAGATCGAGGCATCGTATTCTCATTCCATTCTGGTCTGGGTCTGTTAAGTAAGGAAACGATCACATCCGAGTCATCTGCAAGGAATCTATATGTTGAGCTGGAAGGGCTACTGGGAGAATGGGATATTCACATGTATGGTGCTGCAGGAGAACCAGTACATTCCACGGCTGAGATTGCGCGGTCATACACGCAGGCCAATCGCACACTTGGGGAACGATTTTTGTTCACGGAGCAGCGCATTATTCTATGGAATGAAGGTAGCGAAAGCGAAGACGTTAGTGAGCCAAGAGTCGAAGCTGTAGATGGAACGCATGAACCAGATGAGGAAGAACTCGCGGACAAGCTGTATTATGCCTTGGACATCCGTAGTAGTGAATCAGTCATGCGAGTACTAGGTGAGATGGAAGAGCGTCTGGTTCCATATCATCGTACAGAGCAAGCCATTAAGACGGCGTTCTCACAGGTATTTTCCCTGGCAATCAACAAGCTCGCAGCGACGAATCAACATATGCACTCCATTATGCAAGAACATTCGGTTCTGATTAACGAAGTCTATCACCAATTCACGATGCCTGATCTCAAAGTCATGACGGCTGAACACTTGAATCGACTTATTCAACGTATGGGTGGAGGCAGCAAGGATACTGTACTGAAACAGATGATTGAATTTATCCAGCGTAATCCTGGTGAAAATCTCAAGCTCGAAGTACTGGCAGAAGTGTTTAACTATAACAGCAGTTACCTCGGCAAGTTGTTCAAGAATCATACAGGAGAGTACTTCAATGTATTTCTGGACAAGGTGCGTATGGAGAAAGCCAAGGAATTGTTGGATGAAGGACTGAAGGTCCATCAGGTCGCGGCGAGAGTGGGATATGCGAACGTGGACTATTTCCACGGTAAGTTCAAGAAGTATGTAGGGGAATCCCCGTCCGCTTACAAACAAGCAAGAACACAATCCCTTGCCAAAGACTCGGCTACTGATATAAACGAAGAATAAGTACGAAGTAATGGGCTTTGCCCATGCTCATTGTATAAAACGTTTTCGGATTTTCTGGACATACTCCAGATTCATCATATTGTCCATGCACTTCCCATGATAAGCAATGGTCACGGAATGCTTCACATCTTAGACTGGATTTACAAGATTCCAGATGAAGGGATGGCTATACGATATGAATTTGTCTGATATAGGTGCTGTACGTCATACATTGAACTTAAATGGAACATGGCAGTTTCGTTTGGAACTGGAGTCTGACAAACTCGTTGAACAAAAGATAGTTCTGCCTTCACTACGTGAGGACACAGTCTGGGAAGCCATTCAGATTTCCGGTTCATGGGAAGAGCAAGGATATGGAGATGAGCCTGAATACGAAAGACTAGATACCTGGACCAAGGTACGTGAGTATGAAGGCTCAGCCTGGTATGCTCAGGATATTCATGTTCCATCAGACGATTCTGACTGCCAGTATGTATTCAGATTGGAAGGGGTCCGCTGGACCACAAATCTTTGGATCAATGGGCAGTATGCCGGACAGCAAGATAGTCTGGTGAATCAACAGCAGTGGGAAGTTACCTCTCTGGTGAAGCAGGGAGAAGTTAATCGGATAGAGATCCGCGTGGATAATACGATGAAACTTCCGCTGGCTGGCAGCCATATTCATTCATTGCATACAGCCACAGCCTGGGGTGGAATCACGGGTGGTGTTTATCTGGACATTCTGCCCCCATGCCGAGTACAGACGTTACGCATTCAACCAGATGCTGAAAATGGAGCCATTCTGGTTGATTGTACTGTAAGCGCTCCCGCGAATGGATTGGCTAAAGCCATGCAATTGCATGTGGATATCCAGCATCCGGATGGCACATGGCTTGATCGTTACAGTTGTCATGTGGAGCTGAGTGGTCCTGCGCATGTTGATATAAATTCAGTAGTTCCAGCTAGGAACAACGCAGTAATAGACCAGTGGCGATTGGAACTAGGGCCAGAGATGTCTATCGCAAGATGGTCGGATGAATCCCCTGAATTATACAGAGCAGTTGTCCGTCTGCATGACGGTGAACAGGAACTAGACCAGCAGAAGCAATCATTTGGTGTTCGTTCCTTTGCAACAAATGGGAAGCAGCTTGAATTGAATGGAACGCCGGTGTATCTTCGCGGGTACGTTGATTGCTGTATCTTTCCACTGACGGGTTATCCCGTCTGGGATAAGGAGCATTATCTTCAACAGTTTCGAGTCGCCAGATCATACGGATTCAACCATGTCCGTCTGCATGGGTGGAGTGCACCAGAACCATTCTGGGACGCAGCTGATGAAGAGGGCATGCTGGTGCAAGCAGAACTTCCACATTGGTCTCGTTTCTTTGAGCAACCTGATCATCCTGCGCCAGCGGAAGTGTTGTCCTATCTGACACAAGAACTGGACGGGTTGCTCCAGTCACTGCACAGACATCCTTCATTCGTCATGTTCTCCATGGGGAATGAACTGATTGGTCCGAATGGCCATCCTGAACTCAATGCCTTGGTATCGAGGGCAAGGGATATGGACCCGACTCGGTTATATACGGACAATACAGGTTTTGGACAGCTTCCGGCGCAAGGGCGGGAAGCAGATTATTATATTCAGTCGTTGAACTGGCATCCCCCACTGGAGTCCACTATATCAGCTGTACCGGATACCACGCTGGATTATCATGCAGTCACCCGGCTTGCAGAGCAACCTGTTATTGGACACGAACATGCACAGTTCACCATGTATGTGCGGCCCCAAGAGCGAGCCAAGTATACTGGCGTTCTGCGCCCCAGTTGGTTAGGACCGATCGAAGAATCGTTGTCTAACAAAGGAATGATGGCGGACCTGGAGCATTTTCAACAGGCCAGCGGTATACATCTGGTGCGTTCCTTAAAAGAAGCCATGGAGCGGATTCGACGAACACCGGACGCTGCGGGCGTACAGCTGCTGGACATCCGCGATTTTCCGGGTCAGGGACATGCTACGACAGGCATTCTGGACGTATTCTGGGACGACAAAGGCATTACAACACCTGAAGAATTCATGCGTTTCAATGCGGATATGGTCCTGTTGTTAAGCTGTAAGGAGCGTACATTCTACGCCGGAGAACCTATTCATGTCGATGTACGCATCTCTCACTATGGGAAAGATCCGCTTGAGGGCACATCCATACTGTGGAAGTTGATTAGCGATGATGTGATACTTACCGAAGGAGAATGGAAAACCGGAGATATCCAATGTGGGTCCGTCATGTCATTGGGAAGCATCGTCACTACTGCACCTCGTGAAGCAGCAGCAGCTTTTCGGATCGAGGCAGAGTTACGGTCAGGCGATTCGGAGAGACATGTAGCCAATGTATGGCATGGCTGGTCTTTTCCTTTTTATCAATCCCATCCGGGTTCGAAGCGTATTTGGAATACCGTAGCAGAGTTGCAGCCATTCCTGGGTGAAGCGCATGATGATTGCGTAGATCACATCGATGGATTTCGTTTGTTGAAAAATCGGGAGATTGACTTGGTTATCGTTCAATCGTTAACACCCAATGTCGTTGATTATGTGGTCAACGGGGGGAGTGTGTGGTTACAGCCAACTTCAGAAGCGCTATATGATTCAGTGGATACCAAGTACCTGCCTGTATTCTGGAATTACCTCATGTTCGCTACACAGCCTGGTGCAACGATGGGTATGGTTTTGAGGGATCAGGTACCACTATTGGGCTCCTTCCCGCATGATGGGGCATCAGACTGGCATTGGTATCACCTGGTGAACGGTACACCAGCGATATGTTTGGATACATTGCACGGGGTAGAGCCGCTGATTGAAGTAGTGGACCATTTCCATCGGGCCAAACGACTTGCTTATGCCTTTGAAGCAAAAGTAGGAAAGGGCAGGATATTGGTATCCACACTTCCTTTTACTAACCTGTCTTTAATGAAGCGTCCAGAAGTCGCCTACTTATTTCAGGAGATCCTTTCATATCTGCATGGAGACCACTTTCAACCGGCAACCTCCATATCTGTTGCGCAACTGCTCGGGATCGCTAAACTGCAAACGATTCAATTTACATTGTAATTCACAAGGACCTGAAAGGGTCCTTTTTGCATGCTGTTTCGTTGAAGTAAACGATTACTATAAAACGTTTTCGATATTTACCATTTAAGATAGATATTTACCTTTATATTACTTTTATTGCAGTGTGAAGTATGAATTATCACTGATTTTAACTAATTAATGTCTGATTATATATGTCTATATCTAATTTTTATATGATTTTCTCTAAAATCCAGATGGTATTTTGAAAACGCTCTATCGAGTATGATTATTTTATAAAACAGAGGAGGGGGAACGGAGATGGAAACGCTAACAAAAAAATCCGCTTCCGCGAACAGAAGCAGTGACCCCAAACCGCCTTTAAAGAATCGGCGGAACGGAATTTGGGACAGAATGAAGCAGCAGAAATATCTCTATCTCATGTCATTGCCATTCGTAGCTTGGGTTTTCGTATTTAACTATCTGCCACTATGGGGATGGACGATGGCTTTCCAAAACTATAAACCTGCCAGATCATTTGGTGATCAAGAGTGGGTTGGCTTTAAACACTTTGTAGAGCTGTTCAGTGATGATCGTTTCTATCTGGTACTTCGGAATACGCTTGCAATGAGCTTGATGGGACTAGTTGTTGGTTTTATCGTGCCGATTTTCTTCGCTATTCTCTTAAATGAAATGAAAGGCATGTTCTTCAAGCGTGCCGTGCAAACGGTATCATATCTGCCTCACTTTGTATCCTGGGTCGTTGTAGCCGGGATCATTACGAAGATGCTCTCCACCGATGGAGGGATTATCAACGATCTCTTGGTAGGACTGAACATTATTGATCAACCGATCCAATTCATGGCCAAGGGTAACTTGTTCTGGTACATTGTAACCGCTTCAGATATGTGGAAAGAAACCGGTTGGAATGCCATCATCTATCTGGCGGCGATTACAGGTATCGACAATGAGCTGTATGAAGCTTCCCGTGTAGATGGAGCTAACCGCTGGAGACAGATGTGGCATATTACGCTGCCTGGCATACGGACCACGATTTCTGTACTTTTCATCATGTCGATTGGGCATCTGATCAGTATCGGTTTCGAGAAGCAGTTCTTGCTTGGCAACAGTCTGGTCACAGACTACTCGGAAGTACTTGATCTATACGCGCTCAATTATGGTTTGAATATGGGACGATTCTCATATGGTACAGCCATAGGTATATTCAACTCCGTTGTCAGTATCATCCTCTTGTTTACTGCGAACGGCTTGTTCAAAAAATTCACAAAAGAAAGCATCATGTAGGGAGGGGACGACATTATGGCGAACAAAGCATTCAATGCTACTCGGGGCGATAAACTGTTCGATATATTCAACATCCTCGCGATGACCATGGTGCTGGTTGTAACACTTTATCCATTCCTTAACGTACTAGCTATCTCACTCAATAACTCGACAGATACAGTACGTGGCGGAATTTACTTGTGGCCTCGCGAATTCACATTACAGAACTACAAAACGATTTTCCAATATGATGGATTGCTACAAGGTTTGCAGATCTCCATTCTGCGTACACTTGTAGGTACCGTGCTTGGATTGATCAGCTCCTCTATGATCGCCTTTACACTGAGCAGACCTGATTTTGGACTTAGAAAATTTGTTTCCACAACGCTCGCGCTCACGATGTATTTCTCCGGTGGTCTGATTCCGGTGTACATTCTGATGCGTGACTTGAACCTGATCGGTACATTCTGGGTATATGTATTGCCTGGTATGATCAGTGCATTTAACGTATTCATCATCCGTTCATTCATTGATGGCCTGCCATACTCATTGCAGGAATCCGCGAAGCTGGACGGAGCGAATGACTTTACAATCTATTACAGAATCATCTTGCCACTGTGTAAACCAGTGCTTGCTACCATCGCATTGTTCCTGGCTGTAGGTCAATGGAATGCATGGTTCGATACGTACCTGTATAATGGTTCAAAGGCACATTTGACCACGCTCCAATATGAGCTGATGAAAGTATTGCAAAGTACGCAGCAAGGCTCAGGTGCTGGACGAAATGCGAATGATATGGCGCAGCAAATGACACAGATTTCACCGGAATCGATCAAAATGGCGATTACGATCGTTGTAACGGTTCCAATCCTCATTGTATATCCATTCCTTCAAAAGTACTTTGTTGGCGGTATGACATTGGGCGCAGTAAAAGGTTAAACAAGTGGGTACAGGCTGCCACATAGAGCGGCCGTACATCTACAAATGAAGCATCAGGATACCCGAAGCGCAGCCATGTGGTCTGCGCTTCACCGTATAGGGCTGCGGCGTGGTATTCATGAGGCTATAGACAGGGACAAAAAAGTCCCGGACAAAACAGACATATGAAACAGGGAGGATTACCATTATGGCAAGTTCCAAAATGAAGATTGCACTGGCTCCAGTGCTTGCGATGTCTTTGCTCGCAGGTTGCGGTGGAGGAAGTGGCGGTGATACGTCCTTTAAGGATACAAGCGCAGAGACAACTCCACTTACGTTCGATTTCTTTAGTGTCGATCCCAGTCCGAACTGGAATGGCATGAAGGATGAAATCGGCAAAGTCCTTACAGAAAAAACAGGGATAACCCTTAACGGTGAATTTGCCGTTAGTGGTGGTCAAGATAAAATATCCTTAATGGCAGCGAGCGGAGACTATCCGGATATCGTGTCACCCAAAGGAGAACTTAGCAAACTGGTGGATGCCGGGGCAATGCTCGATCTGACAGATCTGATCGACCAATATGCTCCCAATCTGAAGAAGCTGTATGGTAATTACATGGACCGGTTGAAATACAGTAATGAAGATCAGGCTATTTATGTCTTACCAACGTATTATGCGGTAGACCAAAAGTACTTTGATGCAGGTGGCGGATTTGGTATTCAGCACCGTGTACTGAAAGAACTCGGATACCCGGAAGTACGTACACTTCAGGATTACGAGAATGTATTGAAGGCGTACAAAGAGAAACACCCAACGATTGATGGTCAGCCAACCATCCCGTTAACACTGGACGCGGATGATTGGAGAATCATGATTACCGTAACGAACCCTGCCTTCCAAGCAACAGGTGCACCGGATGACGGTGAATACTACATCGATCCAGAGACGTATGAAGCAAGTCTGCATTACAAACGTCCAGAGGAAAAAGAGTACTTCCGCTGGTTGAACCATATGTATAACACTGGATTGCTTGATCAGGACAGCTTCATCCAAAAAACAGACCAATACAAATCCAAAATTGCAAGTGGACGTGTTCTGGGTGTCATTGACCAGGATTGGGGATATTCCGATGCAGAAAATGCATTGAAATCCGCAGGCAAGACGGAAGCAACGTATTCACACTTCCCGGTAACCCTGTCAGAGGATATCAAGGATCATTCCTTCCAAGATCCTGGTTTTGTATCCGGTTGGGGTGTAGGGATTACGACAACGAATCCTGATCCGGTTCGTACGATTAAATTCTTCGATTACCTGGCTTCTGAAGAAGGGCAAGTGCTGATGAACTGGGGAATTGAAGGAAAACAGTATGAAGTGAAGGACGGCAAACGTGTGATTCCTGCCGACATTCAGGACCAGAAAACCAATAATGCAGCCGTATTCCAGAAAGAAACGGGTATCGGACTGTACACCAATATGTCCGGTCACTATGGAGACGGTGTGAAGGATTCAACGGATAACTACTACACTACGAATTTCCCTGAACAGATCGTAGCAGCATATTCCGATGCAGAGAAAGAAACACTCAAAGCATACGGTGCTACTACGTGGAAAGACCTGTTCCCAAGTGAAGATGAGTTCCCAATCAAACCATGGGGAGCAGCATACAATCTGCCAACACCAGGTGACTCTAACTACAACGTCATCTTCAAGAAAACACAGGATATCATCCGGAAACGTATACCGGAAGCCATTCTGAGTACTCCTGAACAGTTCGATGCCATCTATGACGGCATGATTGCAGAAGTGAACCAAGCAGGAGCAGAGGATATGGAAAAACAATACACTGAGCTTGTCCAAAACCGTGTTCAATTGTGGAGCGGCGAAGAAGCTAAATAAGCAGGTGTTTGGTCAGATTCAAACGGAGAAAGAACCCGGGAAACCGGGTTCTTTTATATATCTAAAACGTTTTCCAAAAAACGTTTTCAATTTTGTATATTCGCTATTGACAAGGACTATGGGAGCGATTATTATTCAATTATGAAAGCACTTACATTTACTTGTACATCAGGGGAAACGACATACAACCTGTCCGATTTGTTCAAAGGCAACTGAGAGGTTGACGAGTGAACTAAAGTGTTGGAAGATCCATTCACTGTCATTAAGAAAGCGCTTTTAATGTTAGATAAACAAAAATGTTACATTCGTTTCATCTGGTCACGGTATGTGCAGGTCAGCCTGTTATACAAATATACAGCTTCATTATATCCATAAGGGGGATTACACATGAAGGGCAAAACACCAAAAACATTCGCAATGCTTCTGTTAGCCAGTGCTCTTGCAATTACAGCAGGATGCAGCGGCAGTGGAGGAGGAACTACCGCTTCAGAAAAGCCGGTTGATTCTGGAGATACGACCACCCCGGTAACCTTTACATTCTTTGGTGCAGATGCAAGTCCAAGCTGGAATAACATGAAAGATGCAGTGGGCCAAGAGATCACCAAACAAACAGGTGTTACAATTGAAGCAGAGTATGATGTGAATAATGGTGGCGACCAAAAGATTCCTTTAATGGCTGCCAGCGGTGATTACCCTGATATTATCTTTCCTAAAGGTAACTTGTCGAAGCTAGTGGATGCAGGCGCAATGCTGGACCTGACTGACCTGATTGAAGAACATGCACCAAACCTGAAAAAAATCTATGGTGAGCAGATGAATCGTTTGAAATACAGTCTGGATGATCAGGCGATCTATGCTATTCCAACGAATATGGGTGTAGATAACGTTGCATTTGATGCAGGTGGCGGTTTCGAAATCCAGCAAAGAGTCTTGAAAGAGCTGGGATATCCTGAAGTGAAAACACTTGAGGATTACGAGAACGTTCTTAGAACGTATTATGAAAAACATCCAACAATCGATGGTCAACCAACCATTCCGCTGACATTGAATGCAGATGACTGGAAGATCATGATCACGGTAACGAACCCTGCCTTCCAGGCAACAGGTGGACCGGATGATGGTGAATATTACATTAACCCTGAAACGTATGAAGCAATGCTTCACTACAAACGTCCTGAGGAAAAAGAGTATTTCCGTTGGTTGAACAAAATGTATAATGAAGGACTGCTCGACAAAGATACTTTTGTTCAAAAAGATGATCAATACAAATCCAAAATTGCAAGTGGTCGTGTACTCGGTCTGATTGACCAGGACTGGAACTATGGTGAAGCTGAAAATGCTCTCAAAGCAGCGGGCAAAGATGACGCCACATATGCTCACTTCTCCGTGTCCCTGAACAAGGACATTGTGGATCATACGTTCCAACCAACCGGATTTGATGGTTATGGTATCGGGATCACAACGTCAGCCAAAGATCCGGTTCGTATCATCAAATTTATGGATTGGCTCGCTTCCGATGAAGGTCAAGTATTGAGAAACTGGGGTGTTGAAGGCGAACACTACAACGTAGAAGATGGCAAACGTATCATTCCTGACGAGGTTCAGGAGCGCAAAACGAATGACAACTCGAACTTCACCAAAGAAACGGGAGTTGGATTGTACAACATATTCAGCGCAAGATACGGTGATGGGGTAAAAGATGCTACAGACAACTTCTACACAACGAACTTCCCTGAACAGATCCAAGCAAGTTACACACCAGCAGAGAAGGAAACGTTGAAAGCATATGGTATTACAACTTGGAAAGATTTCTATCCTTCTGAAGATGAACTGAAACTGAAAGACTGGGGCGCAGCATATAACATGCCTGTACCTTCCGACACGGATTACAACGTAACGTTCCAGAAAACGCAGGATATCATCCGTAAACGGATTCCGGAAGCCATCCTTGCCAAACCTGAGAACTTCGACAGCGTATATGACAGTCTCCTGGCTGAACTCGATAAAGCGGGTGCAGTTGAAATGGAGAAACAATATACGGTTTGGATCAAAGAACGTGTTGCGCTGTGGACTGGAAAAGATGTGAAATAAGATTGAAAACAAGGCATAAAAGCCAATGGTTTTCATTTCAAAAAAAGCCCTTGAGAAAGGGCTTTTTTTGTTGTTGACGTAGGGTGGTGGATAGCATATAATCTATCATGTAAGCACTTTCAGTAAGCGTTTTATAGTTATTGCGAAAACGTTTTATGCTTGTTAGCAGAATGTTTTATCGCTTAAACCGATGGAGACGCTAGCTTTACAAAAAGCCATAATGGACTGTATCGAAAGCGCATTCAAAAAAGTGGTATCCTCAGGCATAAGCCTGTTATACAGATAAAACCTTCATAAATAATAGGGGGAACTAGACAATGAGAGGCAAAATGAAAGGTAATACACCCAAGACGTTTGCAATGTTGATGCTCGCAAGTGCAATGTTGGTCACAGCTGGCTGTGGGAATTCGGGAACCAAAGAGACTTCGGAGTCCAGCGGAACCGAACCGGTCACAGTTACATTCTTCGGGGCGGATGCTAGTCCAACCTGGAACAAGATGCAAGATGCTGTTGGTAAAAAGATTACGGAGCAAACAGGCGTTACCATTGAAGCAGAGTATGATGTAAACGATGGTGGTAACCAGAAGATTGCGCTTATGGCTGCCAGTGGTGACTTTCCTGATATGATCTACCCTAAAGGTAACTTATCTAAGCTTGTGGATGCAGGCGCGATGCTGGATCTCACGGATCTGATTGAGGAGCATGCTCCCAATCTGAAAAAAATCTATGGAGAACAGATGAACCGTTTGAAATACAGTCTTGAAGATCAAGCGATATATACCATTCCAACCAATATGGGTGTCGATAATGTTACGTTTGACGCTACAGGTGGATTTGAAATTCAGCAAAGAGTATTGAAAGAGCTTGGGTACCCTGAAGTGAAGACACTTGAGGATTACGAGAACGTACTCAGAGCTTATTATGAAAAACATCCAACGATTGATGGTCAGCCAACCATTCCATTGACATTGAATGCAGATGACTGGAAGATCATGATTACGGTAACGAATCCAGCTTTCCAGGCAACAGGTGCACCGGATGATGGTGAATATTACATTGACCCTGAAACGTATGAAGCAAAACTACACTACAAACGTCCAGAGGAAAGAGAATATTTCCGTTGGTTGAACAAAATGTACAATGAAGGCCTGTTGGACAAAGATGCATTTGTTCAAAAGGATGACCAATATAAGTCTAAAATTGCAAGTGGCCGTGTCCTCGGTCTGATTGACCAAGAGTGGAATTATCAAGAAGCGGAGAACGCACTTAAATCATCGGGCAAAGATGACGCCACATATGCTCACTTCTCTGTATCACTTAACGATGAAATTGTGGATCACACGTTCCAACCAGCCGGATTTGACGGTTATGGCATCGGGATCACAACTTCTGCCAAAGATCCAGTGCGTATCATTAAATTCATGGATTGGCTTGCTTCCGATGAAGGCCAGGTATTGAGAAACTGGGGTCTTGAAGGCGAACACTACAACGTAGAAGATGGTCAACGCGTTATCCCAGATGAAGTTCAAGATCGAAAAACAAATGACAACTCCAATTTCAGCAAGGAAACAGGAATTGGAATGTATAATGTATTTAGTGCAAGATACGGTGACGGTGTGAAAGATTCTACCGATAACTACTACACAACGAACTTCCCTGAGCAGATTGTAGCTGGTTACACAGCTGCTGAGAAAGAAACACTGAAAGCTTACGGGATTACGACATGGAAAGAGTTCTATCCGGCTGAAGAAGATCTGCCAGTTAAGGATTGGGGCGCAGCGTATAACATGTCCGTACCTTCCGGTACAGACTATGAAGTAACTTTCCAGAAAACGCAGGATATCATCCGCAAACGGATTCCGGAAGCTGTTCTGACTACACCAGCAAACTTTGATGCAACCTATGATGCTTTACTGGCTGATTTGGACAAAGCGGGTGCAGTTGAAATGGAGAAACAATTTACGGTTTGGGTTAAGGAACGTGTCTCTCTGTGGACAGGAAAAGACGTAAAATAATATAGATTGTCTGCAATCCATGGTTACACAAGGAAAGGCCCTATATGGGGCCTTTTTTTTGTGGATGTTGTGATGATTTGCATTGACGCAAATTTTGAAATCACATATAATTTTCTTATTGTAAGCACTTACCGAAAACGTTTTATGTCATCGAGAATAATACAGCTTATTTAGGAACAGGAGCTAATCATGTCCCAACACAATAACCAAACTAAAATCAATCGTCTATGGTATCGACAACCGGCAAAACGCTGGGAAGAAGCATTGCCCATCGGAAACGGCCGTCTTGGAGGCATGGTGTACGGTGGCGCAGCAGATGAACGAATTCAGCTCAATGAAGATACATTATGGTCAGGATTTCCTCGGGATACGATTCAATACAGTAGTCAGCGGTATTTAAAACAGACACGTGAGTTGATTATGGCTGGGCAGTATGGCGAAGCCGAGGATTTATTGAACCGTGAAATGCTAGGTCGTGATGTGGAGGCCTATCAGCCGATGGGTCACTTCCTATTAAACCATGAGGGTCTGGATGATCTTTCGTATGATTCATTTGAGCGTGAGCTTGATCTGGAATCAGGTATTGCCACCACGACGTACTCATGGGAAGAAACTCGTTATGTACGTGAAGTATATGCCAGCGCTTCGGATGATCTGATGGTCTGCACATTGACTGCTGATCGGAAGGGTGCTGTGAATGTAAGTATTACGCTAGACAGTCCCCATCCTTATCAGCTTCAGACTTCGGGAGATGCACTCACCATGTTCAGTCGGTGCCCAAGTCATGTGGAGTCCAATTACTTCAGGGATCACCCGGAATCCGTCATCTATGAGGAGGATCGGGGAACCGCTTATGCTGTGCGTGTGGCAGTTACGGCAACAGGCGAGCAGGCCAAGGTCACCAATCTGGAAGGCAAGCTGCATATTCAGGGTGCTGATCAGGTTGTTTTCCATCTGGCGGCGGCTACGTCTTTTGAAAGTTACGATGTGTTGCCTGTGAAGGACAACCTGGTGCTGGAAAAGGAATGCAGGGATACGATCTCTAAAGCAATCGCACATGGTACGGAAGCCCTTCGTGAACGACATGTAGAAGATCATAACGCTTTGTTTAACAGAGTCTCTATTGATCTCGGTGTATCGGCTAACGCCGAATTGCCTACGGATGAGCGGCTTCAGGCCTATCAGGCAGGGGATCAAGACCCTGGGCTGGAGGCACTTTATTTTCAATATGGAAGATATCTGTTAATGGCGAGTTCGCGCCCTGGAAGCCAGCCTGCCAATCTGCAGGGAATCTGGAACCATCAGGTGGAGCCGCCATGGCACAGTGATTACACGATCAACATCAACACCGAAATGAACTACTGGCCGGCAGAAGTGTGCAATCTCAGTGAATGTCATGAGCCATTGTTTGATATGCTGACGGATCTCAGTGATACAGGACGCCGAACAGCGCGGATTCTGTATGGAGCTCGTGGATGGACTGCCCATCATAACGTGGATATCTGGAGAACCTCGACACCGACAGGCGGTGATGCAAGCTGGGCTTTCTGGCCGATGGGTGGCGTGTGGCTGACCTCGCATCTATGGGAGCATTACCAATTTACCGGGGATCAGCGTTTTCTTGAGGAACGTGCCTATCCGATCATGAAAGAGGCTGCACTCTTCTGTCTCGACTGGCTGGTGGAAGGACCGGAAGGTTATCTGGTGACGATCCCATCCACATCACCCGAGAACAAGTTCCTTACGGAAACTGGAGAGGCACGCAGTATATCCATGGCTTCAACGATGGATATGAGCTTGATTCGTGAACTGTTCAGCCGCTGTATTGAGGCCTCGAAGCAACTAAATATAGATGAGTCGTTGGCAAGCGATTGGAGTGAGGCTCTGGGCAAACTCTATCCATTCCGAATTGGGAGCGAAGGACAATTGCTGGAGTGGTTTAAGGATTTTGCCGAATCCGAGCCAGGGCATCGTCACGTCTCCCATCTGTATGGACTGTATCCGGGAGAGCAGATCAATCGAGTGCACACACCGGAACTTGTGGAAGCTGCAAGGGTATCGCTTGAACGTCGTATTTCACAAGGGGGAGGGCATACAGGATGGAGCTGTGCATGGTTGATCAACCTGTATGCACGACTGTTGGATAGCAGCCAGGCACATCAGTTTGTGCGTACGTTGCTGGCCCGATCCACACATCCGAATCTGTTTGACGATCATCCGCCGTTCCAGATCGATGGTAACTTTGGAGGCACGGCTGGTATGGCCGAGATGTTGTTGCAGAGTCACTTGAACGAGTTACATTTACTTCCGGCATTGCCTGACCTCTGGACTCAAGGACGTGTGGAAGGGCTTCGTGCAAGAGGTGGCTATACAGTGGGCATAACATGGGCGGACAACAAGCTTGCGTCAGCGGTCATCAAAGCAGACCGAAGTGACTCGCTGACCATTCGCAGTGCTCATCCGCTGCGTGTAGAAGGAAATGAACAAGCCAAGGCAGAGCTTACGCCTCAGGGCGATTATGTAATTATTTTAACCATGACCGCAGGACAGACGATCCGCGTGTCATCATGAGACGGAGGAGTAAACCATGACCATTTTTAAATTTCCGCAAGATTTTCGCTGGGGTACAGCAACAGCTTCCTATCAAATAGAAGGAGCGGCACAGGAAGGTGGACGTGGAGTATCCATCTGGGATACGTTTGCACGCACTCCTGGCAAAGTATATAACGGAGATAATGGAGATGTCGCGTGTGATAGTTACCATCGGTATGAGGAAGACATCGAACTGATGAAGAAACTCGGGATTAATACATACCGGTTCTCCATTGCCTGGCCGCGTATTATTCCTGACGGAGATGGTGAGATCAATCGGGAAGGTCTGGACTTCTACCATCGCTTCGTGGATGCATTGATCGAGGCTGGAATTGAACCGTTCCTCACACTGTATCATTGGGATCTTCCGCAAACGCTGGAGGATGACGGAGGCTGGGGCAACCGCAGAACTGTGGATGCTTTTGTGAAATATGCCGAAGTGATCTTCAAAGAATTCTCTGGCAAAATCAACTTCTGGCTGACATTCAACGAACCATGGTGCATCGCGTTCCTGTCAAACCTTCTCGGGATTCATGCGCCAGGAAACAAAGACCTGCAGACGTCAATCAATGTGGCTCATGGATTGCTGGTCGCTCACGGTAAAGCCGTTCAATCCTTCCGTCGTTTGGGTACAACCGGACAGATCGGTATTGCTCCGAACGTATGCTGGGCAGAGCCGTACAGCAAATCTCCTGAGGACCAGGCTGCGTGTGATCGATCAATCGCGCTCAATACCGATTGGTTCCTAGACCCGATCTACAAAGGCTCCTATCCGCAATTTATGGTGGACTGGTTCGCAGAAGCGGGAGCTACGGTGCCAATTCAGGAAGGCGATATGGAGATCATCTCGCAACCGATCGATTTGCTCGGCATTAACTACTATACGATGGGAATCAATCGCTTCAACCCGGAAGCAGGCGCTCTGCAATCGGAAGAAGTCGATATGGGATTGACCAAAACCGATATTGGCTGGCCGGTGGAATCACGCGGTTTGTATGAATTCATGCACTACTTGCAGAAATACGGCAATGTGGATGTATATATCACGGAGAATGGTGCCTGCATCAATGATGATCTGGAGAATGGCAAAATTAATGATGATCGCCGGATTGCATATTATGAACAGCACTTGGCTCAGATTCACCGCATCATTAATGATGGCATTAACCTGAAAGGATACATGGCGTGGTCATTGATGGATAATTTCGAATGGGCAGAAGGCTACCGGATGCGTTTCGGTCTCGTTCATATGGATTATCGTTCACTTGTGAGAACGCCGAAGGAGAGCTATTACTGGTATCAGAATGTCATTAAGAATAATTGGCTGGAAACACGGAACGAACATAATCCCCAGTAGATTGGGTGGCAGGTTTTAAGGGGAAAGCAGTTCCTAATTATATAGATACCTTATTAAAGATGAGAAAGACGGTAGCATTGGAGTATTCCGATGTGCCGTCTTTTTTGTGTTTTATTACAGGTGAAAATGATGAGATCATAAAGGTTTGATCAGGTCAAGTGTAGTTCCTGTTATGAAGAGGCTATTTTTGGGTTATAAGAAGTGAGGAAGAAACGAATAATGTTTTGTCAACGGGTGAATTTAAAATAAAGTGTCCAAATTGCGAAGAAAATTTGAACATTTGTTGACTAAAAATCATACTGATGTGGTATATTGGTATAAGGAAAGCACTTACAAAAAGGGAAAAGGAAGTGTTTACTATGGCATCGAAGACAGCAATGGTTAGCCAATTGGAGCGCAAAGACAAAAATATGCGGCGCGCCGTCTTGACGATGACAGTTCTGGCATGGGTCGCACTCATTACGGGAGTGGTCATGTGTCTGATCAATCTGAATGATTTTAATGATCGTAATCTTGGCTTGATGGTCGGTATTGGATTCCTTGTAGGTAGTGTGTTTATCTACGTTATTGCCAAAGCGATAGGCCTTGTTCATACACGCCGGGAAGACGAAGGCGCCGATTGATTATAATCCTGCGTTAATTCGTTCATAATAAGACTGGATAAGTACCCGGAATCCAGTCAATAAAGCCCTTTGCGGATTCGTTGACACTGTTCAACGGGACTGCAAAGGGTTTTATTCTGTGACTTGATGTGTAAAGATTACAATAAGCAAATATCAACCACGCAAGCGATTTGTGAGAAAAAATTCACACATTTAAGGTGTAAAATCGACAAATTTGTTAACAAGAACAAAAAAGTTGTTCATTTCTGATATCTTTAGTAGGAAGAGAGTAGTATACTGATTTTTCAGTATGAGCGAATTTAAGGAGAGGGGATCAAAATGAACAAGAAACCTAGGTCGCTAATCCGGATTATCATTCCGGTTGTCCTGACGTTGGTTACAATTGCATTGATTGTCTGGCCAATGCTGGCAGGCGGGCAGTACGTTGTTCTGGATCCGAAGGGGCCAATTGGCGCTTCGCAGAGAGATTTGATTGTCATCTCGACAATTTTGTGTGCTGTCATCATTGTGCCAGTACTCATTTTGTCTGCCGTAATCGTATGGCGTTACCGCGACAAGCCGGATAACAAAGCTGCTTATGAGCCTAACTGGTCTCATAGTACGAAGGCGGAGGCAATCTGGTGGACGGTTCCAATTATCATTATTGGACTGCTTGCCATTGTTACTGTTCGTTACACGTATGATCTGGAGCCTTCGAAGCCGTTAGCTCACGAGAAAGCACCAATTACGATCCAAGTGTCTTCACTGGATTGGAAATGGCTGTTTATGTATCCTGAGCAAGGGATTGCAACGGTCAACACGCTGAATATTCCGGCAGACCGGCCCGTGAAATTTGAACTCACTGCGGATTCACCGATGAACTCATTCTGGATTCCGCAACTTGGAGGACAGATTTATACGATGTCGGGTATGGCGATGACCTTGTATCTGCAGGCAGATCATGAAGGTAAGTACTGGGGTTCAGGCGCTAACTTCACAGGTGAGCATTTTGGAGAAATGCGTTTTGATGTGAATGCTACATCGGACGAAGATTTTGACAAATGGGTAGCTGAAGTGAAACAAAGTTCCCAGGAATTGACTACAGAAGGTTACAATGCACTGGCTGAGCCAGGAACAAGCAATGTTGCTTATTATTCTGCCTTCCCAGAAGGATTGTTCCAAAATATTGTGACCAAGTATGTAGTAGATGGTCAAAGTGCTCACAGTAAGCATGGAACTTCAAGCGAAGCTTCTGGAGCCATTCAAAATGCAACTGATACGTCCAATCAAGACGAGGACAAGAGTGCTAACTAAAGATTCGAAAGGAGGCCCCCAATGTTAGAGGGACTTAAAGAGTTTGCATCGGAGTTTTTCGTAACCGGCGATCCGCTCATTTATGGTGCGATGGTTTCCATCGGGATTACAATGATTGCGATCGTGGCGGTGCTAACTTATTTCAAAAAATGGGGCTGGCTCTGGCGTAACTGGTTAACGACTGTCGATCACAAGAAGATCGGTATCATGTATATCATCGCTTCCATTATCATGTTGTTCCGTGGTGGTGTGGATGCGCTAATGATGCGCCTTCAGCTGGCTATGCCTAACAATGAATTTCTAAATCCTGAACACTATAATCAGGTCTTCACAACTCACGGTACGATCATGATCTTGTTCATGGCGATGCCATTTATGTTTGGTCTATTTAACGTTATCGTACCACTACAGATCGGAGCAAGAGACGTTGCGTTCCCGTTCCTGAATTCACTCAGCTTCTGGCTGTTCTTCTTGGGCGCAATGCTGTTTAACCTGTCTTTCGTTATCGGTGGTTCACCGGATGCAGGATGGCTGAGTTATCCGCCTCTATCGGAGCTGTCACACAGTCCGGGGGTAGGACAGAACTTCTATATATGGGGTATACAGATATCAGGTATCGGTTCCCTAGCTACGGGTATCAACTTCCTGGTTACCATCATTAAAATGCGTGCGCCAGGCATGAGATGGATGAAATTGCCGATGTTCACATGGTCGGTATTCTCCACTTGTATTATCATCTTGTTTGCTTTCCCAATCTTGACCGTGACACTTGCATTGCTATTCCTCGACAGGTTTGCCGGGGCGCATTTCTTCACACTTGATTTGGGCGGTAACCCAATGATGTATATCAACTTGATCTGGATGTGGGGTCACCCTGAGGTATACATTGTCGTCTTGCCGGCATTCGGTGTGTTCTCCGAGATTGTAAGTACCTTCTCTCGGAAAAAACTGTTTGGTTACAAGTCGATGGTATTTGCAATGTTAATCATCAGCTTCCTGTCCTTCTTCACATGGGCGCATCACTTCTTTACGATGGGTTCCGGAGCGGACGTGAATGCATTCTTCGCCGTTACCACGATGTTGATTGCTATTCCAACAGGAGTTAAGATATTTAACTGGCTGTTTACCATGTATCGAGGAAGGATACGCATGGCGACTCCGATGATGTGGACACTTGCCTTTATCCCGTGCTTTATTGTTGGGGGTATGACAGGCGTTCTGTTATCCGTTGCTCCTGCTGACTTCCAGTTCCATAACAGTTACTTCCTGATTGCCCACTTCCACCAAGTATTGATCGGTGGTGTAGTATTCGGATACTTCGCAGGTCTGTACTACTGGTGGCCTAAAATGTTCGGTTTCCAACTTCCAGAGAAACTGGGCAAATGGGCATTCTGGACTTGGAATATTGGTTTCTATGTCTGCTTCATGCCGCAGTACGCTGTCGGTTTGATGGGTATGACACGTCGTCTGAGCACATACGGCTGGGATACTGGCTGGTGGGAACTGAACTTCGTATCCACAATCGGGGCATTCCTGATGGGTGTCGGGTTCCTGTTCCAAGTTGCACAAATCGCAGACGGTATTCGCAAATATAAAACACTCAAAGCTTCCGCCGATCCATGGGATGGTCGTACGCTCGAGTGGTCGATTCCTTCACCAGCTCCTGAATATAACTTTGCTATTACACCGCGCGGAGATGATATTGATGAGTGGTGGGAAGAGAAAGAACGTCGTGCCAAAGGCATCTATCCGCCTGAGCAACCGCTTGAGCCGATTCATATGCCGAAGAACTCTGCAATTCCGTTCATCATGTCTTCCTTCTGGTTCGTTGCCGGTTTCGGCTTCGTATTCGGCTGGCTGTGGATGGCGATTCTCGGACTTGCTGGCGTAGGCATATGCATGATCGCCCGTTCATTCTCTTACGATACGGATTATTACATTCCGGTCGACGAAATTAAGCGTACCGAAGCGTCGTTAAGGGGGTCGGTATAGATGGCTCAAGCAGCCGCTAAGCACGGTGAGAATCATGCACATGGTCACGACCATGGACATCATGATCCACAGGAAATGAAAATTCTCGGATTCTGGTTCTTCCTGATTTCCGACGTTATCCTGTTCTCCGTATTGTTCGCAACCTTCATTGTGTTGCGTGATAATACGGCGGGCGGACCGATTTTGTCTGAATTGATCAAAATGCCTGGCGTTATCGCCGAGACATTTATCTTGCTCACAAGTTCATTTACGAGCGGCCTTGCCGTTCTGGCAATGAACCAGGGTAAAGTAAAACAATTAATCAGTTGGTTGGCTGTTACAGCCGTTCTGGGTGCAAGCTTTATCGCACTGGAAGTATATGAGTTTATTGAGTTGATTCATGAAGGGTTTAGCTTCACAACGAGTGCTGCTTCTGGCGCATTCTTCACCCTTGTGGGTACTCACGGACTTCACGTATCGCTTGGTCTGATCTGGATGATTGGACTCATGTTCCAACTGAAAAAACGTGGTATTACTGATGTTACTCGCGGTAAAATCAACGTTATCAGCTTGTACTGGCACTTCTTGGACGTCGTATGGATTTTCCTCCTGTCGATCGTCTATCTCATGGGGGTGATGTAGATGTCAGGGCACAACTCACATGATTCCCACGGTCATGAGCAACATGGTTCACTGAAGTCTTATGTCATCGGCTTCATTCTGTCCGTCGTTCTGACAATCATTCCACTTGTGGTGGTTCTCAACGGTATGATGGAAAGAACAGGAACACTCATTGTTGTTCTTGGTACAGCAGCACTTCAATTCGTGGTTCAACTCTTCTTCTTCATGCATATTCGTGAAACAGAGAAACCACGCTGGAATGTTATGGCTCTTATCTTCGGTTTGCTGATCATGATGACTATCGTGATTGGTTCGATCTGGATCATGCTTAACAACGCTGTTGCACATTAATATGTAGATTAAAGAGATCTCCCGGTCTGTCTTACAGACTGCGGAGATCTTTTTTTGTTCTCTTTTAAGAAATAAACATCATTAATGATTAATTATATAAATGTTTTTGAAAATAAAGGTACACAAAAGATACATAATGAACTAAAATGAACTTATATGAACATTATTCAACATCAATCTCAACCAACTCAAATGACGAAAGGAATGGATTAATAATGGAAAATCGTTATGCTGCACACCCCAATGAAGTGAAAACGTATGATACATCTCGCCTACGTGAGGAATTTTTGATGGAGCAACTGTTCGCAACTGATGAATTGGTAACGGTATATTCTCATGTGGATCGTTATATTGTGGGAACGGCTGTACCTGAGAGCAAGGATATTACCCTTGAGGTGAACCTGAAGGATATCGGAACGAACTTTTTCCTGGAGCGTCGTGAAATCGGTATCATTAATGTAGGTGGTCATGGAACAGTAACAGCGGATGGACAAGGCTATGAGATTGGGGCAAAGGAATGTCTCTACATCGGTAGAGGTGTGAAGGAAGTTGTGTTCACGAGCAGTGACAAGGCTCAACCTGCCCAATTCTATTTTGTATCCACACCAGCTCACCACACCTATCCAACGGTAAAAGCAACACAAGAACAAGCTCAGCCGAATCATCTGGGCAGCATCGAAACGTCCAATGAGCGTACGATCTATCGATATATTCACCAAGGCGAGGGTGGAATCCAGAGCTGTCAGTTGGTAATGGGCATTACCGAACTCGACAAGGGCAACATGTGGAATACCATGCCTGCACATACCCATAATCGCCGTTCCGAAGTATACTTGTACTGGAATCTGCCTGAAGACGGCGTTGTGTTCCACATGATGGGCGAACCGAACGAAACACGCCATCTGGTTGTACGCGATCGTCAGGCAATCATCTCGCCAAGCTGGTCCATTCACAGTGGTGTGGGTACAAGCAATTACACCTTCTGTTGGGCGATGGCTGGTGAGAACCAGACGTTCGAAGATATGGACGGCGTAGCGATGAAAGACCTGAAATAATAAATTACAGATGTCTGAGTTAATTTGACAGAGTAGACACTGGAACGAGGGGACAGAAAGGACCTGAAGAAGCGAAGCTAAAAGCTTTCTGGTAAGAAAGCTGCTTCGGAAGCATAAGCTTACCTTTATCACCAAATTTCTCGCTTTAAATAAGGGATTAAAGAAAATTTGGGGATAAGAGTGATCGGAAGGTTTTCTGTACCCGAAGTGTACGTGTGAAACTGTTACTCATTTAACTCAGGTAGTATAGGAAGTTGATTATGATGAATCCATTGAAAAGACATGAAAAGATTATGGAGGCTCTGCTGGAGCGCCAGGAAGTAACCGTCAGTGATCTAAGTGAGCTGTTGCAGGTGACGGGGAAGACTGTACGAGAGGATCTCGACAAGTTGGAGAGCATGGGGCTGCTCGTACGTGTCCATGGAGGAGCTATGCTGGCTCAGAATGACCAGTATGGCATCTTGAATAGCCGTGGAGTTACAGAGAAGCACCATCCAGAGAAGACGGAGATTGCTGAACGTGCCCTTGCTTACATTCGACCTGGAGATATCGTTGCTCTCGATGGTGGCAGCACCACGCTGGAGATGGCCAAACGTCTCGACAATCAGCCTATTACGGTAGTCACTAATGATCTATTCATCATTGCGGAGCTAACCAAGAAGGAGCAGGTGCGGCTGGTTGTGCCTGGCGGGGCTCGTGTACGGAATATGTTGGTTGGGGATGACACGGCTGCGTTTATATCCAGTCTTAACATTCATAAAGCCTTTATATCCACGACAGCCCTTCATCCGGAATTTGGGCTATCGATCTACACGGGAGATCTGGTTCCTTTGAAAAAAGCAATGATATCCGCCTCGCAGCAGGTATACGGCGTTGTGGATCATTATAAATTCGGACAATTTGCACTGCGAACTTTTGCTCAGTGTTCGGAACTGGACTACATCATCAGTGACAGTCGTCTGGATGAAGAGACGGCTGCCTTGTACGAGCAGAGCGGTGTCACAGTGGATTATCAAAGTTAACCTCATTCATGATTCATGGGATTAAAGAACGGACGGATCTATTGTTTGCATATCAAACCATGCGGAGGAATCATTCATGAACCCATTTGATTTAAGCGGACAAGTTGCACTAGTTACAGGTACCTCAGGTGGACTGGGACAAGGGATGGCCATTGGTCTGGCAGAAGCAGGTGCTGATGTGGTGCTGGTCTCCTATTCCAAGCCTGCGGAAACGGCAATTGCGATTGAAGCCCTTGGGCGCAAAGCCTATGTGATTGAAGCGGATTTAAGTCGTGAAGATAAGTTGTCGGCTGTGTTCGAGCAGGCGCTTGCGTTCCAGGGCAGAATTGACATTCTCGTTAACAATGCGGGAATCATTCGCCGCACACCTGCGGCTGATCATGCAGGACAGGACTGGCACGATGTGATTGGCCTGAACCTGAACACTGTATTTTTCCTAAGCCAATTGGCTGGCAGACATATGATTGAACGCGGAAGCGGCAAAATCATTAATATTGCATCCATGTTGTCCTATCAAGGCGGGATCAATGTGCCGGGTTATACGGCAAGTAAACACGGCGTTGCTGGTTTAACCAAAGCGCTCGCTAATGAGTGGGCAGGCAAGGGTATTCAGATTAACGGTATCGCACCTGGTTACATGGAAACGGATAATACAACCCAGATTCGTGCAGATGAGAATCGTTACCGGGATATCACAGCCCGCATTCCTGCTGGACGTTGGGGTACTCCTGAAGATCTGAAAGGACCGGTTGTCTTCCTGGCATCTGCCGCTTCGGATTATCTGAATGGTCATGTGCTGAATGTCGATGGCGGCTGGATGGCACGTTAATCGCTTGATAATCGGATTAGCATAAGGAGGCAATGGGATGAAACTTGGTATTCTGGCACATACATTTGGCAAGCAGCCTACAGCACAGCTTGCGCAGACGATTGCCGATAACGGATTTAATTCCGTACAACTGGCGCTTGCCAAAGCATTATCCGATGTGGACTCATCGAATGGCAAACTGAGCCCGGGGCTGGCGAATGAGATTGGAGATCAATTTGCACAGCGCGGGGTGAAGATTGCGGTACTGGGCTGTTATATTAATCCGATTGACCCTGATCCGGTAACAAGGCGTGCGGACATTGATCGATTCAAGGAGCATCTGCGTTATGCCCGGGATTTTGGTTGCAGCATGGTGGCAACGGAGACCGGGGGCTTGGACACCTATCAGGATACACATCCGGATGGATATGAAGAGAAGGCATGGAGTGTGCTGAAAGAAACGGTTGAGGAGTTGGCTGAGGAAGCGGAGAAGTGGGGTGTGCATGCGGCGATTGAGCCTGTATCTACCCATACCCTTCATACCCATGAACATATGACACGGTTGTTTAAAGAGGTTCCTTCATCCAATCTGGGAATGCTATTCGACCCGTGCAATCTGATCAAACAACCACATGCAGCAGATCAAGGGGCTTTCTTGCGCGAGGTGATGGAATCGCTGTATCAGCGCATGATTGTGATCCATGCCAAAGATGTAGCCTTTGATGCACAGGGAGAGAAGTTCAATCCGGTACCTGGGGCAGGCATACTGGATTACCCGTTATTTTTTGAATTGCTAAAAACGTATAAGCCACATATTGATATTTCACTTGAAGGCGTAACTGCGGAGGAAGCTGTGCCTGCGGCCAAACATTTGCGTGAAGTATGGAGTGCAGTTCGAGTTTAAGTAAAAACCTAGATATGGTATTGCATACCGAAGCCAAAGTAGCTGAAAAACCTTTGCGAGGGCAAAGGTTTTTTTGGTACAGAAATCGATAATTTACATATTAAATATTTCTTATCGGAAAAATCGGAAATAATTCTTTTCAAATCCGACATCTTGTGAGAGAATATGGAAAACAAACGCCACCATGCGAATACATCAGGGACTCAGAGAACGTATATACCAAGGGAGGATTCAGATTTATGTCAAACGAACGTGAGCTTTCATTTGAAACATTGGCAATTCATGCAGGCCAGGAGATTGATCCAACCACCAACGCACGAGCTGTGCCCTTGTATCAGACAACTTCTTATGGATTCAAGGACACCGAGCATGCCGCTAATCTGTTTGGTTTGAAAGAGTTTGGCAACATCTACACCCGTCTGATGAATCCAACAACCGACGTGTTCGAGCAACGCATTGCGGCGTTGGAAGGCGGAGCCGGGGCGCTGGCTACAGCTTCCGGTCAGGCAGCCATTACGTTTTCACTTCTGAATATTGCTGGTGCAGGCGATGAGATCGTATCTTCGGCGAGTTTGTATGGAGGTACATACAATCTGTTCTCGACGACTTTGCCGAAACTGGGTCTGGACGTAAAATTTGTGGATTCAAGTGATCCTGAGAATTTCCGGGCTGCGATTACGAAGAAAACGAAAGCATTGTATGCCGAAACGATCGGTAATCCAAAGGGGAATGTACTGGATATTGAAGCGGTGGCAGCCATCGCTCATGAACATGGAATTCCTTTGATCGTGGATAACACATTCCCAAGTCCGTACCTGCTTCGTCCAATCGAACATGGCGCAGATATTGTCGTTCACTCTGCAACGAAATTTATTGGCGGTCATGGTACATCCATTGGTGGCGTTATCGTGGACAGCGGAAAATTTGACTGGAAAGCAAGTGGCAAGTTCCCTGGATTGACGGAGCCGGACTCCAGTTATAACGGTGTAGTATATACGGAAGCGGTTGGACCGATTGCTTATATTATCAAAGCTCGTGTACAACTTCTGCGTGACTTGGGTGCAACGATCTCTCCATTCAACTCATGGTTGCTGCTGCAAGGACTGGAGACATTGCATCTGCGCGTAGAGCGTCATAGTAGCAATGCCCTGGCTGTTGCGGAATTCCTTGAGAAACATGAGGATGTGTCGTGGGTAAGTTATGCAGGTCTGCCGAGCCATGGTTCTTACGAGCTTGCACAGAAGTATCTGCCAAGAGGTCAAGGTGCCATTCTGACCTTTGGAATCAAAGGTGGTGCGGACGCGGGTCGCAAATTGATTGAAAGTGTCAAACTGTTCTCTCACCTTGCAAACGTCGGTGACTCCAAGTCACTGATCATTCACCCGGCAAGCACAACTCACGCGCAGTTGACCGAAGATGAACAAACTGCAGCAGGGGTTAATCCGGAGTTGATTCGTCTGTCTGTGGGTACGGAGAACATTCAGGACATTATCTATGATCTGGAGCAAGCCATCAAAGCAAGTCAGGGAGCAAGCGTAGGCGCGTAAATGGCATTTGGGTGGATGTGTAAACAATCACTTAAGTGATATCCCATAAACAGGTCATATAAATATCAATAGATGGTTAAAGCCGTTGTCCTCCGGGACAGCGGCTTTTTTCCTTTTTGAATATGCATTTATGAGTAACCATCGAAAAAAGCCCATTTACAAATGTAAATCACAGGCATATACTGGTTAAAAGTTGTATTGAGTAAAAACAATTGCATAAGTGCAAAAATGATTATCATTCTCATTAGAGATTATTTCAAAATCATTCACAAAACCATGCTGCTGCGGGATTCCCGCAGCAGCATATGTCATTTTTAGGGCATTAACAATGGCTCTCATTCTCAATACAACTTCATTTCTGGAAGCGGAACTGGAGCACAATCACTATCCGCAAACCTATCATTCGAAAGGAACGTGATTCATATGCAAGCGATACATCAACCACTACACAGACAGAAACAAGCAGAACAGCGCTCATCCCAAACACCAGGCCCAAACCGGGGGCGCAAGCCTGATTTTCGAGCCATGTTGCAGAATAAAGAGATGCAATCTGCATTGGGCAGCGGGCTATTGATGCTGATTGCTTGGGGAACTGCACCGTATTTTGGTACCTTATCCATCATGCTCTACATTGTGGCGTATGCCGTTGGCGGTTGGACCAAAGCGAAGGAAGGCATCGAGACACTGGTCAAGGACCGTGATCTGGATGTAAACCTGCTGATGATTGCCGCATCGCTCGGGGCAGCAGCCATTGGTTACTGGAACGAAGGTGCGATGCTGATCTTTATTTTTGCACTCAGTGGTGCATTGGAAAGTTACGCGACAGAGCGCAGTCATAAGGATATCTCATCGTTGCTGGCGCTGAAGCCAGAGACTGCACTGCGTATTGAGGAAGGACAGATGAATCTCGTGGCTATTGATGATCTGCAATCTGGTGATCTGCTGTTGGTCAAACCGGGAGAATTGATCCCAGCAGATGGCGTGGTGTACCGGGGGAATTCTTTTATCAATCAGTCGTCCATCACTGGAGAATCCCTGCCTGTGGACAAAGTTGCGGGGGATGAAGTCTATGCAGGTACGGTAAACGGGGAGGGTGCAATATACGTAGAGGTCACAAAATCGGCTGAAGGGTCACTGTTTGGCAAAATCATTAAAATGGTGGAGGAAGCGCAGGCGGAAGTGCCGGATTCCCAGCGTTTTATGGAGCGGTTTGAAGGGATTTACGCACGTATTGTTGTAGGGGTGACCTTACTTGTCATTGCAGGAACTCCACTGCTGCTTGGCTGGACATGGAATGAGGCATTTTACAAAGCGATGGTATTTCTAGTTGTGGCTTCGCCTTGTGCATTAGTGTCTTCGATTATGCCTGTCATGCTGTCCGCGATGTCCAGCAGCGCCCGCCGGGGCATTCTCTTTAAGGGAGGTGCCCATATGGAGAATATGGCTCGGACGCGGGTCGTGGCTTTTGACAAGACAGGTACATTGACCATGGGCACCCCGCAAGTCACCGATATTATTACGTCTGAACATGTAGATCGCGTCCAGCTGTTAGGTGCAATAGCGGCGATTGAGAACCTCTCCATGCATCCTTTGGCTCGTGCCATCGTAGATCAGGCGAACAAGGAGAACATCACACTTCAGGAAGCGGAGCACGTACAGGCTTTAACAGGCTGGGGCATCGAAGGAACTGTAAACGATGTGGTCTGGAGCATTGGCAAAACAGATGTAATGGAATCGATGCAGTCAGAGGAGATGAAAGACAGCAACGTTGATCCAGATGAGCATGGTGCTAACCATGTGAAGGCATCTTCTGAGTGGGGCGTTGTACGCTCCCGTCTTGAGGGGGAGGGCAAAACCGTATCCGTTGTTATGGCTGATGGTGAATTAGTCGGGCTGATCGCCATGCGGGATACCGTAAGGCCACAGGCAGTAGCTGCAGTGAAGAAGCTTGAAGCGATGGGTGTACAAGTTGCCATGTTAACAGGTGATCGGGCCAGATCTGCTTCTGTGATTGCGCGTGAAACAGGAGTAAGCATGATCTATGCAGACTTGCTGCCTGGAGATAAGGTGAAGCAGGTACAAGCACTCCGCAAACAGTATGGTCCTGTGCTGATGGTAGGGGATGGTGTCAATGATGCACCCGCCCTTGCGGCAGCTACTGTGGGTATGGGGATGGGATTGTCCGGCAGCGGAACTGCACTGGAGGTCGCCGATGCGGTATTAATGAACGATAACATTGAAGAGATCGCTTGGGTGATTGGGCAGGCTCGTCGAGCACAGCGCACGGTGAAACAAAATATGTTTTTTGCCATCACCGTTATTTTGGCCTTAATTGCTGGTAACTTCCTCCAAGACGTCGCATTGCCTCTGGGTGTGATAGGTCATGAAGGAAGTACAATTCTGGTTATTCTGAATGGGCTTAGACTGCTACGGTAATCAGACATGGAGAGGAAAATGGTTAATTGGTTTTGCTGGTAGCATGCGGCTGGTTGAACGGCTCACGTTTGAACCTTGAGTCAGCGGGTAATGATTCGAAGAGATGATTCGATACTAAGGGAGCTGTGAAATATGGGACGTTATGTACAAGTGGAACCGAATGTGAAAGTATATGTTGAAGATATTGGTGAAGGAACCCCGGTTGTCTTTTTGCACGGCTGGCCTGTTAATTATAAAATGTTTGAATATCAGTTGAACGTACTTCCGAACCATGGCATTCGTGCCATTGCGATAGATTTTAGAGGATATGGCTTATCGGATAAGCCTTCCACCGGGTATGATTATGATCGTATGGCAGACGATGTCCGTGCCGTTATTGATGATCTGGAGCTGACAGACGCTGTACTCGCAGGGTTCTCCATGGGTGGAGCGATTGCAGTACATTATATGGCTCGTCATAAGGGACATGGTGTATCCAAGCTGGCCTTGTTATCTGCGGCAGCACCTGTGTTCACACAGCGCGAAGGATATCCGTATGGATTGACTCCGGAGCAGCTGAACGAGCAGATTATTGAGCCGATCTTCGCAGATCGTCCGAAGTTGCTGGAGACGTTTGGCGGCATGTTCTTCGCGAAGGAACACAGCCAGCCATTCATGGATTGGTTCCATGCACTAGGCATGGAAGCTTCATCCTATGGTACCATTCGCAGTGCAATTGCGTTGCGGGATGAGGACTTGCGTGATGAACTGAGTTCGATTCAGGTGCCGACAGCTATTTTGCACGGGAAAAAGGATGAGATCTGTCCGTTCGAATTCGCTGAGCAGATGCACCAAGGCATCGCTTCATCGCAATTGATTGCTTTTGAAGAGAGTGGTCATGGCGCATTCTATGATGAATTGGAGAAATTCAATTCGGAACTGATCCGATTTATTCAATCTTGATCATGTAGGGGCATAATGCCCCATACAGACAATCCCAGTAATTTCATGGAATCTTCATTTGTGGCTAAACAAAGAACCCGGTCGACAGTCTTGGACTGTTCGCTCGGGTTCTTTATGTTGTGCTTATAAGGGTGTCTTATTAGTTGTACTGTAAGTATACATTCTGCAATCAGAACAGTTCGGTCAGACCGATCATCGTGATGAGTCCGAGTAAAAACGAAATGGTCGCCACACGTGCATTGCCATCACCGTGACTCTCGGGAATGAGTTCCTTATAGACGATGAACATCATCGCACCTGCTGCAAAAGCCAGACCATAAGGGACAAGACCGGATACGAGACTACTTAAGGTGTAACCAATCATAGCTGTAATAATCTCTACCGCTCCGGTCAGGGTGGCAATACCCAGCGCTTTGAAGCGGCCAATGTTCTGGTTCACGAGAAAGAGGGCCACCAGGAATCCTTCCGGCGCATTCTGCAATCCGATGGAGAAGGCAATGAGATTGCCCAGATTCTCATCCGAGCTTGCATAGCTGACTCCAACCGATAACCCTTCCGGCAGGTTATGCATGGTGATGGCTGCAATAATCATGAAAGCTTTGGCTTCAATTTTAAAAGGCATTTTCTCGGGGTTCTCCAGATCGACGTGTGGAATCTTCATCTCCAGCACCAATAGCACCAGGCTACCAAGCATAATACCAAATGCGAGTACAAAGAGGTTTGATTGGCCAAGCGCTTCGGGAATGAGATTATACACCGAGGCCGAGGTCATAATACCTGCGGCGTATGCCAGCAGGATATCACGCAGACGGTGCGATATCTTGCGCATAAATAGAATCGGTACGGCCCCTAGGCCGGTAGACATGGCTGATATAAAACTGCCAATGAGTGCATCGTTCATGCTTCCATTTTCCCTCCTGATGAAGACTTCTTCATAATCGCTGCCGAGCATTGACACCGTACATAAAAGAGATCATAATGAACAACAGATTAGAATGATTATAAATTAGAATTCCGTTTCTGCATAGGGCAATTGTCATTACATAGGCAGGTCTTGTGGACATGATGTAGGCTTTTCGTTCTAGTGTATGCAAAAGCATAAGCTTTTGATGCCGGAGGGCCTAACCTTTTTGTAGAACCCGGGGGAGGAACTATACATGTATAAATCAATTATTATTGGAACAGGCCCTGCAGGGCTGACAGCAGCAATCTATCTGGCACGTGCCAACTTGAACCCGCTCGTTATTGAAGGTCCACAACCTGGTGGTCAATTGACAACAACGACTGAAGTGGAGAACTTCCCAGGTTTCCCTGATGGCATTATGGGTCCTGAACTGATGGATAACATGCGTAAACAAGCTGAGCGCTTCGGTGCTGAATTCCGCACAGGTTGGGTGAACAACATCGACATGAGCGAGCGTCCATTCAAGATTCAAGTTGAAGGTATGGGTGAACTCGTATCCGAAACATTGATTCTGTCTACAGGCGCATCTGCTAAATACCTGGGTATTCCCGGGGAAGAAACGAATGTGGGCCGCGGTGTCAGCACATGTGCAACATGTGATGGATTCTTCTTCCGTAACAAAGAGATCATCGTCATCGGCGGTGGCGACTCTGCCCTTGAGGAAGCAAGCTTCCTGTCCCGTTTCGGTTCCAAAGTAACCCTGGTACACCGTCGTGAAGAACTGCGTGGCTCCAAAATTATGCAGGATCGTGCACGCAGCAACGAAAAAGTAGAGATGGCTTTGAACCGTACACCACTCGAAGTACTTGCTGGCGACAACGGCGTAACAGGTCTGAAAGTGTTGAACAACGAGACAGGTGAAGAAGAAGTGATCCCGGCAAGCGGCGTATTCGTAGCCATTGGTCACACACCGAACACTGGATTCCTCGGTGGTCAAGTTACAACGGACGAACACGGTTATATCCTGACTACACCGGGTACATCCGAGACAAATATCCCAGGCGTATTCGCATGTGGTGACGTTCAGGATACTCGCTACAAACAAGCGATTACAGCTGCAGGTAGCGGATGTATGGCTGCCATGGACACAGAGAAATACATTGAAAGCTTGGAGCACAGCGCAGTTGTTCTGTAATAGAATGAGCTGATTCCAACCAAACGATAGATTAATAAAAAAACATATGAGGTGAATTAAACATGGAAAACGTAATTTTATATACATCAACGAACTGCCCGAACTGCAAATCCGTAAAAACGTTCTTGGCTGACAAAGGCATCGCTTATGAAGAGCGCAACATCGAAACTAGCGACGAATTCGCACAACAAGTATGGGACATGGGTGTACGTGCCGTGCCTTTGACTGTTATTGGTGAACATCGCATCCTGGGTATGAACAAAACCCAATTCGCTAAAGCATTGGACGCTTAAATCAGGCTGATCATCTGAATCATCATGTGATGAAAGAGAGATTCGATTCATATGCAATTCCGGTTTTCGCGAGCCGTTAGGATATAGAAAGAACCGTACCCGATTGGGTACGGTTTTTTGTGCGTTTTCGCTGAGTGAATCGGACGGATTGCTATCTGCTCGCAAGCATAATTCGGAATTGTCCAATATACAGAAGTGCGATATCCTTTTCTTAAGTCGCAGAGCACAATTGAGGTGAACAAGCAGCATGATTATAGATCAGCAGGAGCATTTTCGCTTCTGGGAACAGGCGAGTATACGAGATATCCATGTTGAAAGAGTTACCCTTGCAAAGGGGGAAAGAACATTATTCACGGTACAGTTGAGCAGTTTTTTCTGTATGAAAAGAGGGAACGTGCTGGTACTGCTCAATCAGAAGACCTATTCCATTAATCCTTTTGAGATTATTCACGCACCTCCCAAAAGTCTGTTTGAAGTTAACGCAGGTTCAGACGGAGCGGAGTATATATTGATTTCGTATAAAGCAGAACGGGGACCATCGTACGGCGATGAGCCGATGTTTGTAGACGAACGCAGATATCCAACTCACGTTACATACCGCGTGATACTAACGCAGCCAATGATGTTATATGAGATTGCAGATCGTATGTTAGAGGTCCAGCAGCAGGAGGCACTTTCGGTACCACTTCAACTCAAAGCATCGTTCTATCAATGGGTTTATTACCTGGTGGAGCAGTACTATCTACAGCCTCTGGTCGTAAAAGTAAGCAGCCCCGTCGAGTTGGTCATACAGACTCTGGAGTACCTGTTGCAGAACTATGCAAAACCGCATACGTTGGACTCTTTGGCGGCAGCAATGGGGCGGAGTCCGGGCCATCTCTCGAATTGTTTCAAACAAGTGCTTAATCGTGGACCGATTGACTGTCTAATCCGTTTACGTATGCAAAAAGCATGCAAGCTATTGGCCGAAACAAAGCTTCCCTTACGAATGATTGCGTCGGCTATTGGGTATCAGGATGCGTACTATTTCAGCAACGCCTTCAAAAAGTATATGGGAATTTCCCCGCAGAAGTATCGTAAGCAATGCGTAGAGGAAGATGTTACATCTTCAGCAGGAAGAAATTATATTGTTGGCTCTTCAGGTCCATGTTATATTCCTTCATATGATAATGATAATTATTATCAATATTTAGATGGAGGGTCTGATGAAATGTTAAGAAATATAAAGAGAGTCCCGATGGCTTTGCTGATGGCTTTTGGGTTGCTGTTAAGTGCATGCAGTGGCGGTTCTTCAGGGAATACAGGGGCTGCAACAGGAGATGGAAGTACAGCTCAATCGGAAGCACCAACTTCCCAAGTAAACAGTTCAAGCGAAAATAATACAAATGAAAATGTCCAAGCGACAACACGTAAAGTGAGCACATCCATGGGTGAGGTCGAAGTGCCAGCTAATCCGGAGCGTGTCGTAACGGACTTCTTTTTGGGGCATATTCTGGCATTGAACGTTAAGCCGGTCGGTAGTAATGGCCTGTTCATGCAAAATCCGTATTTGGAGGAACAAGTCTCCGGTATTGAGGATGTTTCGGACAATCTGGAAGCAATCACGGGTCTGAATCCGGATCTAATTGTTACAGGGGATGCTAAAAGTTACGAGGCTTATTCCAAAATTGCACCAACCGTCTATCTGGAAAACTCGGCACCGGTTCGTGATCAGGTTAAGGAACTTGGCGTCATACTTGGCAAAGAGGCGGAAGCATCAGCATGGCTTGTCCAGTTTGAAAAGAATCTGGCTTCAGCCAAGGACCGTTTGAGCGGCATTATCAAAGAGGGAGAAACTGCTACGGTCTTTGACGGGGGAATTGTCAAGAACATTACACTCTACGGTAATGCGTATACAGGCAGAGGTATCCATGGTGAATTGGATATTCCCATGAACGAAAATGTAAAAAACGAAATTGATCCGAACGTGGGTTGGGCTACAATCTCAAGCGAGATTGTGGAGAAATACGCCGGTGATCGTGTGTTTATGGCCGTAGATGCCAAAGCGGAATCATTTGACTATGCGAGCGATCCGCTGTGGGGAACGTTAGACGCAGTCAAAAACAATGAGTTGTACGAAATTGATGGCTATAAATTTTACTTTTCAGATCCAATTTCCGTCATGGGTCAGATTCAGGATATTGTCGACATGATGGAAGAACGCGCTCTGGAGAAGTCTAAAAAGTAGTGATCTAACACAGGTAACGTGAAAAATCCCCTTACTGCTGTAATTAGGAGCACATGGTAACATGAACTCCAGGAATTACTGCGAAAGGGGATTTTGCATTTAATTAAACTATTTTATCTAGAAAAAAATACTCATGAAAGTCTGAAATACAACATACACCAGCAATCCTGACAGCATGTACATGAAACCAGCCTTCTTTTTGCTCTGAAACAATCGGAGTATGCCAAGGCTGAACAGGGGCGCAAGCACAATCAGGAACAGGAGTACGGTGACAAACATTTGCGCCGAGATATCTGAAGTATCCACGTAGGTCACGCTTTTTTCACTCCGTTTCGTTATCGGAATTAACACAGCTGCATTCACATAGCCATGACAAAAATCACATAACCCCATTATACATCTGGATTTCTTTAACAAAAAGGGAGGAAATGGGGCAAAATGATGTCAATTTTCATCTGTTATTAGACGGAAACCCTTATTCTTCCTAGAAATTGGGAAATCGCAGAGTAAGCGGCACCAACACGGGTGGAACGGCTACCTAGAGCTGCCCACTCAATCTGCAAACTGCGGCGGTGATAAGGTAACGTACGCTCCTCAACAACTTGTTTTAACGCCGTTTCAATCCAGGGACCTGCTTCAGAGAGCGGGCCACCAATGATAATGCGTTCCGGGTTGAAACTGTTCACGATGTTGGTAATGCCAATCCCCAGTTTGCGCCCGATTGTGTCGTATAATGCCTGAACAGCCTCGTCGCCTTGCTCCGCATAATGAATAAGCTCTCGTGTGGTATGAGCAGGTAAGTTTAGCTGATGATCCGGATGCTCGTAGGCTTTTTCCGATGCATATAACTCCCAGCATCCACGATTACCGCAGGAGCAGGGCAGACCTTCCGCTTCAATGGACATATGGCCAGTTTCCCCAGCATAGCCCCACGCTCCTTTGTATAATTCACCATCTACCATGATGCCTGAACCAATTCCCATGCCTGCACTGATATAGATCATATGACGAACACCGATGCCTGCTCCAAAATTCAACTCTCCATGAGCGCCAGCATTGGCTTCATTATCGATAGTTACAGGTAGTTGGAATTCTTCTTCAAGCATGGAGCGCAGTGCTACCTTCTCCCACCCCAAGTTGGGTGCAAACAGGACCGTTCCTGCCTCATCAACCATGCCAGGCACTCCGATGCCAATGCCGATGACACCATGAGGGGAAGGAGGAGCTGCTTCAATGAGTTGCTTTGCCGCCAATTTCAATTGCTCCAGGACAGAGGATACATCATGATGTTCCAAGATAACGGCATACTCTGTGATGACGTGACCTTCCAGATCCGTCAGTACACCTTTCAAGTGGGTTACACTGAGTTCCAGTCCAACAGCATATCCCGATGTCCCTCGAAACAGTAACATGAGTGGTTTACGTCCGCCACTGGATTCTCCAGGGCCAATCTCCTCCAAGAGTTCATCGTTAATCAGATCGGCTACAAGGTTGGAAACCGTTGCTTTGTTGAGGCCTGTTAGTTCAGACACGCGCGCGCGGGAAAGAGGGGCATGCCGCCGGATCGTATCCAGCACGATCGACTTATTTATTTTTTTGACCAGCATCTGGTCTCCGGTAATTTTCATATGGTTAAGGCACTCCTATTCTTCTGATAAAAGGGTTCTGACCCACATCCGAAACAAGTTATTCGACTATTATAGCGTAAACAAACAGGCAAAAAACATTTTTATTTTTACTTTGTTTAACCAATAGACAAAGTATTATCGATGTGATAGGATAACGGTGTAAACGATTTCTTTAAAACTATTGAGGAGGCATTTTACACATGGCCTATTTTGAATCCGTTAATAAAATTACATTCGAAGGTAAAGATTCCAAGAATCCATTTGCTTTTAAACATTATAATCCGGAAGAAGTGGTAGCCGGCAAATCGATGGAAGAACATTTCCGTTTCGGTATGGCTTACTGGCATACATTAACTGCAGGCGGCAGTGACCCGTTTGGTGCGGAAACAGCTGTTCGTTCATGGGATAAATACTCAGGTCTGGACCTCGCGAAAGTTCGCGTGGAAGCGGCATTTGAATTTTTGGAAAAAATGAATCTTCCATACTTCTGTTTCCACGATGTAGACATCGCACCAGAAGGCAACAACCTGCGTGAATTCTACAGCAACATCGATACCATCGTTGGTCTGATTGAAGACCACATGAAATCCAGCGGCAAAAAACTGCTCTGGAACACAGCAAACATGTTTTCAAACCCACGCTTCATGTTTGGTGCAGCTTCCACTTGTAACGCAGACGTGTATGCTCACGCTGCAGCACAGATCAAGAAAGGTCTGGAAGTCGGTAAACGTCTGGGCGCTGAAAACTATGTATTCTGGGGCGGTCGTGAAGGTTACGACACATTGCTGAACACAGACATGCAACTGGAGCAAGACAACATTGCTCGCATGTTCCACATGGCTGTTGACTACGCGAAGGAAATTGGCTTTGACGCACAATTCCTGATCGAGCCTAAACCAAAAGAGCCAACAAAACACCAATATGATTATGATGCAGCAACTTCCATTGCTTTCTTGCAAAAATACGGTTTGGACAAACACTTCAAACTCAACCTGGAAGCGAACCACGCTACATTGGCTGGTCACACATTTGATCACGAAATTCGCGTTGCTCGTACAAACGGTATGCTCGGTTCCCTCGATGCGAACCAAGGTGATATGCTGATCGGTTGGGATACGGATGAGTTCCCGGTTGATATGTACGATGCTACATTGACGATGTATGAAGTATTGAAAAACGGCGGTATCGGCCGTGGTGGTGTGAACTTTGACGCTAAAGTACGTCGTGGTTCCTTCGAAGCAGACGATCTGTTCCTGGCACACATCGCAGGTATGGATACGTATGCGAAAGGTCTGAAAGTAGCAGCAAAACTGATCGAAGATCGCGTATTCGATGACTTCATCGAAAAACGTTACAGCAGCTTCAGCGAAGGCATTGGCGCAGATGTAGTTGCAGGTAAAGCAACACTGGCTTCCCTTGCTGAGTACGCGTTGAATAACGAAAACCCACGCAAAAATCAATCCGGACGTCAGGAATTGCTGAGAGCACAACTCAACCAGTACATCCTGGCTGACTAATAACGGATTAGGCAGGGTTGGTGCACGCCGACCACTGATGGTTACTCATATGTGGTTGGTGATTAACTAAGCCTGCCTTGCACAAGCTTGTACCACGGAACGCCTGAACAAGCATGACATTCGGACCGTCCCCGACTTTCCCTTGGGAAGACGTGGGCGGTTTTTGATTAAACAAATAACGCGGTTTTTAAATTTTTGATATAAATGAATAATTTGCATGCTAAACGAAGTGAGCAGAAAGGACCCGAGGAAGCGAAGCGGTCGCATTTATCCCCGGATTTCACCCTTGCTAAAGGGTATAAAGGAAATTTGGGGGTAACGGCGATCCGAGGGTTTTCTGATCACGGAGTGACTTCATGCTAAACAAGCTTCTTTTATATAACCATGTTAAGAAACGAGGGATATATATGAGTTACGTCATTGGCGTCGATCTAGGAACCAGTGCGGTCAAAACCGTACTGGTTAATCGTGAAGGAAAAGTGGCATTTGAAGCATCCGAGGCATACCCGTTGTACCAGCCCAAGGCTGGATACAGTGAACAAAATCCCGAAGATTGGGTAGAGCAGACAATTGTCTCCCTGCGCAAATTGCTGGAAGTCTCTGGCGTGCAGCCTTCGGAAATCGAAGGGTTGAGCTTCTCAGGCCAGATGCACGGACTGGTCTTGGTGGATGCTGAAGGTAAACCGCTGCGGAATGCAATCCTGTGGAACGATACACGCACAACGGCTCAGTGCCGCCGCATCGATAAAGTGCTGGATGGCAAGCTGTTAAGTATTGCCCGGAACCGTGCCCTTGAAGGCTTTACATTACCGAAAATTCTGTGGGTTCAGGAGAACGAGCCTGAATTGTTACAGCAAGCATCCTTGTTCCTGTTGCCAAAAGACTATGTGCGTTATCGTCTGACAGGGGATTACGCCATGGATTATTCCGATGCAGCGGGTACCTTGCTACTGGACGTTGCAGGCAAGCAGTGGAGCAACGAGATTGCAGAAGCATTCGAGCTGCCGATCTCCCTTTGTCCACGTCTCGTGGAATCGTTTGAGGAAGTGGGCACATTGCTGCCTGAGATTGCGGATCAAACGGGTCTGGCGACTGCGACGAAAGTATACGCAGGCGGTGCGGATAATGCGTGCGGTGCCATTGGCGCAGGCATTCTGAGTGAAGGACAGACGATGTGCAGCATCGGAACGTCCGGGGTTGTGCTTTCCTACGAAGAGCGCAAAGATCTCGATTTTGAAGGCAAAGTGCACTTTTTTAACCACGGAGAGAAAGATGCCTTCTATATTATGGGGGTAACGCTTGCGGCAGGATACAGCCTGTCCTGGTTCAAGGATACATTTGCAGCGGACAAATCATTTGATGTGTTCTTGCAGGGCATTGATCAGGTGCCGGCGGGCAGCAACGGATTGTTGTTCACACCTTATATCGTTGGGGAGCGTACACCTCACCCGGATGCGAATATTCGCGGTAGCTTTATCGGTATGGATGCGGGGCACAAGCTGGAGCACTTTGGACGCGCGGTAATGGAAGGCATTACATTCTCGCTGCGTGAGTCGATTGATATTTTGCGTGGTGCAGGTAAAACCGTGAATGAAGTCATCTCCATTGGTGGCGGTGCCAAAAATGAAGCCTGGTTGCAAATGCAGGCGGACGTCTTCAACGCCACAATTGTGAAGCTGGAGAGCGAACAGGGTCCTGCGATGGGTGCAGCAATGCTGGCCGCTTATGGATGTGGATGGTTCCCGTCCTTGCAGGAATGTGCAGCGGCGTTTATTCGTCCAGCGAAGTCCTATGAGCCGAATCCGGAAACGGTTGCGGTCTATGATGGACTGTTCGCACTCTACCAGGAAGTCTATGGACAGACACGTAGTCTCAATGATCGTTTGGCTGAATACCGTTAATTCATTTACTTCACTACATTAATCTCATGATTACATTAAAGCATCCGCGCAGGCGGGTGCTTTTTTTGTCGTTCATCTGGATTAATCTCATGAAAGGTTTTCTTGGCCTGCATATCCGCATTCTAGCTCTGCATAGATTGGAAATAGAGGATTGTGATTTGTCCAGGCATCGATGTTCGATGATTTTAATAGGTAGAAGCTTGAGCATGGGGGTGAAGCTTTGGATGAACAAAAGGAGCATGGAAGACCACATATCACCTTGTCGATGATCGTTCGTAATGAGGAGAATCGATATCTCAGGCAGGCTTTGGAGACACACCGTACCTGGATTGATCGTGCGGTCATCATTGATGACGGAAGCACAGACGGAACGGTCGCACTGTGCCGGGAACTTCTGGACGGTATTCCACTCGTATTAGTGGAGAATTCTGCTTCACGTTTTGCAGATGAGGTAAGCCTGAGAAAACAACAATGGGAAGAGACAGTGGCGACTGAACCGGAATGGATTTTAAATCTGGATGCAGATGAGATTCTAACCCGTGACTTTGGGGCTGTGCGCGATTTGTTGCTCAGTGGACATGAAGACGCCATCTATTTCAGATTGTTTGATATGTGGAGTGAGACGCATTACCGGGAAGATGAGTTTTGGCAGGCGCACGCTTATTATCGGCCATTTTTAATTCGGTATCACCCGGGTATGAGCTATGAATGGAAAGAAACTCCCCAGCATTGTGGTCGTTTTCCGTTAACAATCCAGCATTGGTCCTATGGATGTCATGCTCCCCGGGTGAAGCACTATGGTTGGGCTCGGGAAGAAGACCGTATTCGCAAATATGATCGCTATCAAGCACTGGACCCTGAAGCAAGATACGGCTGGAAGGAACAGTATGAATCGATATTGGATCAAGCGCCACGACTGTTGTTATGGTCCGAGAATGGAGAGGGGGAGTGAGGGAGTTGAAGAAAGATCAGGTACGCAAATCGCAAGAAGAATCCACACCTCAAATAGAGCCGTATTCCCAAGAAAAAGAGAATCAGAAAGAGAAGCAGAATGAGAAAACAAAAGAGAACCAGCATGTGAGCCAGAGTGAAAATCGACCGTCCAGACGTTCTGCTAAATCGCGGGAAACCCTTCAATCGGAAAAGCTTTCTGAGTCTGGACAGGAAAGAATACTGATCGCGAGCCCGGTTCGCCAGACCGCTGCGGTGCTCCGTGAATTTCTGGATTCTCTGCATGCACTGGAACGAACAACGGTGAAGACGGACTATCTGTTTGTAGACGATAACGAGGAAGAAGCCGCATCGAATATATTGCGTGAATTTGTGCTTCAGCATGAAGGGACGGTTATTCATACAGATGAACTTGACGGCAACAGTCCTCGCAACAAAGGGGTATACAACAAGGATGAGGGAGGCCACTATTGGCAGGATGAGCAGATTTGGCGCGTAGCTGGTTTGAAAAATCATATTCTGCAATATGCACGTGATAACCACTACGATGCGGTTTTCCTGATTGATTCTGACTTGGTGATGCATCCGCGGACGCTGGAGCAACTCGTATCGAGCGGCAAAGACATTGTATCCAATATCTTTTGGACCCGCTGGCAGCCGGGTGCAAGGGAGATGCCGCAGGTATGGTTGCAGGATGAGTATGCTTTGTATCGTCGCGGCGGCAAATCATCAGCCGGGAACGAGGCGGAAGACGAGGGGGCGCAAACGACTGCTTTTCTGAATCAGCTACGTGTCCCGGGTTGCTACGAAGTTGGAGGGCTGGGGGCATGTACGCTCATTCGCAAAAATGTTCTGGCAGCAGGGGTTTCCTATGACCAGATTCCGAATGTATCCTTCTGGGGCGAGGATCGTCATTTCTGCATCCGTGCTCAGGCACTGGGTTTTCGTTTGTTCGTTGATACACATCTTCCGGCCTATCACATCTATCGTCTGTCTGAGCTACCGGGGGTATCTGCCTTTAACCGCAGGGCCAGACGAGGCGAAGAGACGATCAGTATTACGCTGTGTATGATTGTGAAAAATGAAGAAGCTTCCCTCGCCAGATGTCTGGACTCGGTCAACGGTATTGCCGATGAGATTGTAATCGTTGATACCGGATCAACGGATCGTACCCGTCAGATCGCTTCCAGATATACGGATCGTATCGTTGATTTTGAATGGGTGGATGACTTTGCAGCAGCACGTAACTTTGCCTTCGATCAAGCAAAGAGTGAATATATTCTATGGCTGGATGCCGACGATGTGTTTGAAGCGGAAGACCGCGCCAAGCTAATTGCTTTGAAACGTTCGCTGGACCCGGATATTGATAGTGTCACGATGGATTACAATCTGTCATTCACAGCAGACGGCAAGGTCGCCTACAGCCTGCGCCGGAATCGTCTGGTGCGTCGAGATCGGCAATTTCGCTGGATTGGTGCGGTGCATGAATATCTGGCTGTAGCGGGCAATCTGCTGCATAGTGATGTGGCAGTTACCCATAAGAAAGACAAAGAATATACCGATCGGAATCTACGGATCTATCGCAAAAGGGAGCAGGCCGGAGAGGACTTCCCACCGCGCGACTTGTATTATTTCGGCAATGAATTAAAGGACCATGGACAACATGAGGATGCAGTGAAGTACTATGAGAAGTTTCTGGATTCCGGGCTGGGTTGGGTAGAAGATCAGATCGCTGCTTGCCAGAAAATTGCGGATTGTGAAGCCGCACGTGAACGTCCGGAACAGGAAGTAACGGCGTTGTTCCGATCGTTTGCCTATGATTTGCCAAGAGCCGAGATCTGCTGTCGATTGGGTGGTTATTTTGCCGACCGTGAAGATTATCGCAAAGCCCTGTTCTGGTACGAACAGGCGACTCGGGCTGTACGTCCGGATGATCCTATGGTAGTGCTGAATGAAGCAGCGTGGACCTGGATGCCGCATCTGCAACTATGTGTGTGTTATGACCGGATGGGTAACCGTGCCAAGGCGCGGGAACATAATGATATCGCACTCGCCTACCATCCAACACATCCGAGTATGTTATATAACGATCGTTACTTTAAAGATTTGGAGAAGGATAACGTCTTGGAAAATGCTTAGCATTTCCGATCAAAATGGATACCTCTTTTGTGGAATTGAGTGGGTGAATCAGCCCATGTTCCATGAAGAGGTTTTTTTACGTTGTGATAAAAGTACATCATAGAGTTGGTGACAGACGCATTCACTTCGGAAATGGATTAATGTATTTCATCAAGGGGAGGATATGCTTTACAATAATAGTAACGGAAAAGCGGTGAACATGATTGCCTGTCTTCGGCTGCCGAATTGATGAAGCAAGGGGAACTGGATATGAATCTGACGGAAGTATTATTGGAGTCGAGGCTGGTCGCGATTGTGCGTGGCATTAGCCGTGAAGCGGCAGTAACAGCTGGACAAGGTATGACGAGTGGTGGAATCAGACTGATGGAGGTCACACTGAACACGCCTGGAGCACATGATATTATTGCAGATTGGCGTGAGCGGCATGAAGGGAAGGCTTATGTTGGAGCGGGTACGGTACTGAATGTACAGATGGCCAAGGAAGCGGTCGCTGCAGGGGCACAATTTTTGGTGTCCCCCAATGTCGATCTGTCTGTAATTGAATATGCTGTAGAACATGGTATCGAGATCTGGCCTGGAGCCATGACACCCACAGAGATTGTCGCTGCTCATGAAGCGGGAGCACGAGTAGTGAAGCTGTTTCCAATGGCGAGTCTGGGCATTCCATATCTGCGGGAGATCAAAGCCCCACTGAATCATATTCCACTGCTGGCAACAGGTGGTGCCACACTGGAGAATATTGCTGATTATTATGCAGCAGGCGCTGCGGCAGTCGGTCTGGGAAGTGCACTTTTGCCACGAGAGGCTCTTGCTGCAGGAGATCATGAGCAGATTGCAGCCTGCGCACAGAAATTTGTGGAAGCAACGAAGGTGTAGGCACAGGCGACGGACGAGAGTTACGTAGATTTGGGTATATATATGAAGGTGGCTTTTAGAACTATTTTAGATCAATCGTTATCATAAATACCGATGTCGTTTAACGTGCCGTTCATTCTATTGTCTTATGATGGATGTATGCCAGAATTCGGAGAGGAGAGATGCCCTGTGAAAGCTAAAACAATGATTGGCGGCATGCTTGCCGTGGCCGCAGTAACGGCAGGTGGATTATGGAAGGCGGCTGTGAAGAGCCAGACACCCAAGAAGATTCCAATCACCCTGACGCCTCCAATGCCATTTGAGGATGTGACCTTTGACAGTGGGGGCGGTCGAGTGCATGGCTGGTTCATCCCGGCCAGAGCTGACATTCCGAAACCATGGCCGCTCGTTATTATTGCCCATGGCTGGGGCTCCAATCGCTCCCGTGTTCTTCGTTACGCACGTCCGATCTGGGAAGCAGGATATGCCCTGTTTATGTATGATGTTCGCAGTCACGGGGCCAGTGATCAGGTTCGTGCTGCATCTGCCTATTTGTTCCGGGATGATCTGCTGGCAGCATTGCAGTATACGACTGCACGACCAGAGATTGATGCGGATGCCATCGGAGTGCTTGGACATTCTTTGGGTGGACTGGGTACGATTCTTGCAGTGACGGAGGGAATACCTGTATCAGCAGTGATTACGGACTCGATGCCATCGCAATTTGAGGTAATCGTCAGTTCGGAGCTGAGACGTCGGCGTCTGCCCCTCTTTCCACTGGCCCAGTTAATTCCGAGAATCTGGTTCTGGCGATTGGGTGAATCTCTCAAATCCTATCGTCAGCGTGATCCGGTGATGATGCTTAATGAACGGCGCAGGGGAATGCAACTGCCGATGCTTATGGTGCACTCCAAGGGAGATAATTTCATTCCCCCGAGTGAGCTAGAATATTTTATGTCCAAAGCCGATCCGCCTGTGGAACATCTATGGGTCAACAGCGGAGGACACAGTTGTTCCGAGGAAGACCCTGTCTTTTGGGATACGGTTATTCCATTCTTGCAAACCCATGTCCAAGGTCGGTCTAAGTCGAACGATTCCACGATTGTGAGCAGTTAAACCAGATAGAATCAGGCCTACATAAGAGTGCAGGCTAACAGAGAAAACGCCAACGTGGTTGGCGTTTTTTTGCTGTTATGAACAATATGCAGAAATTCACATTTGTAAAATTGCCGGGAAAACGACCATTAAAAAGGAAGCTTATGGTATCATAGAATAGACTGGCAATATTCATGCGAGGTTATTTGCTATGCTTCTTTGTATGAAATTGAAGGGAGAGGTCCAGATTTGAGTTTGAATTGGAAGTTTAATGTACGTTTCAAAATGTTCGCAACCAAAGCAACAACGGCAGCGATGGCAACACTGCTACTTGCTTCGCAAACACCAGGTTTTGCAGGCAGCGCATCAGCCGCGAGAGCTGAACAGGTGACCGAAGCAACAACGGGGGATAATGAACAACTAGACGCAACGAGCAATGACGTGCCTGAGGGAGCAAAAATCTCATCCAGGCAAGCCAGTGAAAATATACTGAAGCTATTTCCTTTGTTAAAGAAAGCAAAAATCTCATCTGCACGATTCGATTCACCTAATTCTTACCCACCGCCAGACTACAAGGCATGGGAGATCGGGTTCCAGATCACACAAGGCAATCATACGTCAGGATTCAATGCAACGGTACATGCAGGCACAGGGGAAGTGTTAAGTGTACATTTGCCGTCGGATGTCATGGATAAGCATATCTCGGAATCGGATGTGAAGCTAACCAAAGCTGAAGCCGAAGAGAAGGCAGTGGCACTGTTGTACCAAGCGATTCCAGGTCTGAAGGACACGGAGTATGCTCCGCTTGGAGATCTGTATTCTTCCATTGAACAACAGTCATTGTTCGGCAGAACAGAGTACCGATATGCTTACCAGTTAAAACATGACGGATTGTTATCTGACGCAGAGACAGTCTACATAAATGTGGATGAAAGTGGTTTGGTGACAGGTTACTCACGAGGTACTACCGCAGCTAAGTATCCTTCATCGAAACCGGCAGCTTCAGAAGAGAAAGCCAGACAGCAGTTTGAAGAACAGTTCGATGTGGAGCTAGCTTATATCTCCAAAGACCGACTGTCTTCCAAACAGGGTCAGCAGTATTACCTTGGCTACACACCGAAAAATATCAGTATCGTTCCGATTGAGGCTAATACGTTGGAACGGATTAATACTTTAACAGGTAAAGCCGTAGATGAAGATTCTTTACAGCAGGATACGAAGTTGAAAGGTGATGTAACTCCTTTTGTCCCGGCTAAGGGTACGAGGTTAAATGTACAGCAGGCCGCCAATCGGGTGGCAACGAACTTTGATATTCCGAAAGGTTACAAGCTGGAGCACAGCCAGTTAAGTAAGGGATTGTACACAAGTCCGAACAATCAGGTGTGGAGTCTGAGCTGGAGTGATCGAAGTGCCAATATGTCCTATATGTTCATGCGGGATATCTCAGCACAGGTAGATGCAGTTACAGGACAGATCTACAGCTATACAATGATGCAACGAATGGGACCGGAGATGGAGCAGGAGAAGCCAACTGAAGAGAAGGCAGAGAAGTTGGTAACCCGGAAACAGGCTGAGAAACTGGCGATGAACACGGTTATTGCGCTAGTTCCAGATGCAACGGAGCAGTTCCGGTTGGCTAACGTTATTGAGATAGACGATGCCCGCACCTTTATGTTCCAACGGTATCTGAACGGAATTCCGGTTAAGGATGATACGGCACAAGTACAGGTGTTGAACAACGGAACAGTTAACGAATTCTATACGCGTATTGCCGCTACGCCTGAACAACTGCCAGCAGAGAAAGAGCCAGCTATCAGTTACGATGAGGCAAAGGCAATCTATCTGGAAGAGTTCAAGCTGGTTCTGGCGTATTCGCGTTACGGTGGATGGGGTACGAACAGCGGTGAAATCATACCGGTGGGAGTTAACCTGGCTTATATGCCTACACGAGATGATCATTCGATCTACGGCAACTATGAAGTGCTGGATGCTAACACAGGAGAATGGACGTTGTTATACGGGGACACAAGCTCTGTAGCCAAGGCCGATCCCACGGATATTTCCGGCCATGTGGCCGAAGCAGCTCTTCGTAATATGATGCAGCATGGCGTGTTGCTTGCGGATGAGCAGGGACGTGTATTCCCGGATCGTGTGATCACCCGAGGTGACTGGTTTAACTATTTGGCAAGAGCGATTAACCCGAATATGGATCTCTACTATAGTGGGGACGGAGATGACAAGCTGTACGCTGATGTGACGCCTGACAGCCCGTATTATAAGGCAGTTCGGGCATTAATTGATCAGCGCTGGCTTGCCGGAGCGGACCCTGAACAGAATTTGAATCCGCAAGAAGAGATGACACGTGAAGAATTGGCAGTGCTACTTGTACGTATTTTACGCTATGAGAAACTGGCCGGATTCTACACGTTGCCATCGGATCTTCCCAACATTGCGGATGCCAGTGCCATTACGAGCAAGGGAGCGGTTTCCCTGAGTTTGAAGCTCGGCTTGCTTCCTTCGATTGAAGGACGATTCATGCCTGCACGCAAAGTGACGGTAGCTGAAGCATCACAGGTATTGGAACGGCTTGCCAAGCTTCAAGGCAAGACAGATACGTTTATGAGTGGTAATCGTCTGTATTAGACGAGGAATGACGCATATCGTGCCCGTGTGAATCATAGGATGAAGATAACGGGTAATCGTGATTCATTGAACTGAAGATCAGAGGGACCTTCCATTGAAGGTCTCTTTTGATTTGCTTTGACAAAACTAGAAGAATGACGACAGAGCCTTTTGTGATACAATAGGGCGTGAGAACTTTGCAAAGAGGGGTGGGTTCCTTTCATGGGTAAGAACGGGAAACGAATGTTCACCATATTGCTGGCAGGCTGTCTGATTGCTGTAGCGTTACCACGTACGGTTGATCTGGATCAGCTGTATGCTGCATCGGGTACATCAGATATATCTACGGCTACGGATCTGCGCCAGACCTTGCTTACGGCAATGTCACAGCGAACGGAGGAACTTGTTTTTACATACAAAGGCAATGTGAAAGGCCTGAAAAAACAATTGCAAACCTCCATCGATGAGGCAATGAAGAGTGACCCCTATATTCAATATACCGTTAAAAGTTATGCATTTAATTATAAAGGTTCCAATGTGTCGGCCGAAGTACATGTGACGCTCTCCTACCGGGAGACCAAGGAACAGACCGATTATGTGAATCGTAAAGTCACGAACGTGTTGAAAGAAATCATCAAACCAGGCATGACGGATCATGAGAAGGTCAAGGTTATCCATGATTGGATTGTGCTTAACCTTTCCTATGATACCTCTCTGAAGAAATATACGGCCTACGACGGGCTTGTTACAGGCAGTACCGTCTGTCAGGGATATTCACTGCTGGCTTATCGGATGCTGGAGCGAGTGGGCATTGATAATCGGATTGTGGAAGGCACAGCAGGTGGACAGCTTCATGCCTGGAATATCGTCAACCTGGACGGCAAGTGGTATCACATGGATACCACCTGGGATGATCCAACCCCTGACCGCAAAGGTAAGGTAAGCCACAGCTATTATCTGCTCAGCGATGATGAGATGGCACGTGACCATATCTGGACAGGCAAAAGCAAGTACCCTGCTGCGTCAGCTCCTTATCGGGAAGCTTTATTGAAGCTGGTGAAGGCCGGAGATAGCAAAAAGGCTGCCTATCAGAAGCTGTACCACGCTCTCGACTATTCCCTGTATGATGAAAAGGATGCGGTTAAAGGCCATGCTGCGCTGAAGACCAAGGTTCAAAGCACGCTGAAGGAAGGCGGAACCTCGCTCACATTCAGGTACAAGGGTACTGAGGCTGGGCTGATTGAAGATTTGCAGGGTTTGTACCAGCTTGGCATGAAATCGATTTCCTATTATGTGTCCAAAATGGAAGGTACCACAGATTTACGCGTTAAAATTAACTGGAAACTTTAACAAACGTTTTTGAACAGGACGCTCCGTTTGAGGAGCGTTCTTTTTTGTGTTCAATGACAAGGGTTTATAGGTTGTCTATTTTTTGTATATGTCGCTTTGCTATTCTAATCTTCGGCGTAAGCCAACACTACGTTAGAGGAGGAAATGCAAAAAATGAGGAAAAAAGTGAGCATAGTGATCATTGCTCTATTGCTGGTCACGCAAATGATGCAGGGTTGGATATTTACACCAACGATGCATGCTCAGGATGAAATGACTAATTTGCCAGCCAGTGCAATGAGCGATACAGCATCAGAAGAAGGTTCGGCAGTTTCGGGAGAGGGAAACAACGGTGACGCTGCTACTCTGGAAGAAGATGCGAGTACTCCAGGAGATCAGGCAGGAAATGCGATGCGTTTGCTTAATGCATCCGCAGGCTCTGAGATCAAGGAAGATTTAATTACAAGTGTACAAATGTACAATCAAGTACCTGAAGTGGTAAACGGAACGGTTCAGCCTCAAGGGGATGAAATTGAGACAGTCAGACCAAGTATCAAGGATGAGGTAGCTGTGTTCTTTAAATGGGCACTACCAAACGATTCCCATGGTTATGGAGACGGATCTACGTACACGTTCGACCTCCCAGACAAGTTCAAGATTGAATCGCAATTAACAGGAACACTGGATGGTGATGTTGGGGAATATGTGGTGAATCCCGATGGTACGGTCACGTTTACGTTTAATGATCAAATCGTTGGTTCGGAATTAAAAGGTAACTTTTACGTTTGGATCAAGTTTGACGAGAGCAAGATGGACGGTGGCTTGAAGCAACCGATAGATTTTAGCTCTAGTGGGCAAGGCATAATTAATGTACACTTTGCTAACACGGCCAAGGATGAACTCACGAAATCAGGCTTTGCAAATAATAACAATTTCAACTCAGATGAAATTAACTGGACGGTTGACTTTAATCAAGGGGAAAAGGAAATCAAAAATGCCTCTCTGATGGACACACTTCCGCAAGGTCTGGAACTCAAAGGGAATATTGAGATTCGTGAATTACAGGTTCAATTGAACGGAACTGTCAAAGAAGGAGCTATAGACCGAACAGCAACTCAATTTCCAATTAACTTCGGCAATATCGAGAAAGCTTACCGGGTGACATACACAACGAGTATTAAAGCCCCGACGAGCGGATCTTTTACTAACGTTCCATATGAAAATAAGGTAGAACTTACAGGGGATCAGATGGATAAAGAAACAGACACCGATAGGGTAACTGTAAGCTTTAATGAGCCGTTGAATAAATCCGGGCAAGATAGTACGTATGATCCGGTGACCCAGACGATCACATGGAAAGTACAATATAATTACAATCAACAAGCTATCACTCAGACGAATGCATGGATTGAAGACCGTTTTGATACTGCAAAACAGGAATTGGTTCCAGGTTCGGTAAAAGTAAATCAAGTGAATATTGATTCTAGTGGAAAGCCTGCGGGGACTACTCTGTTAGCTCCAGAATCTTATACACTGCAAGGAGTTGGTACAGGCTTCGATGAAGGATTAAAGCTACAATTTAAGAATGGCATCGCCGAGGCTTATGAAATTGAATATCAAACCCAAGCGATTGACCGTGTGTATGCAGACACTACCGTATCCAATACGGTGAAGATGTATGATGACACTTCGAAAGAAGGAAAAAGAGATATTCAGGAAGTTATTTTTGCAAAGAGCGTAAAAAGTGAAAACTTCAACACAAAAGAAATCGAATGGCAGATTGTGTTGAACCGTGATTTGAAGGAAATGACGGACATCGTTATTACAGACAATTACGAAGGTAGAAATATGAAACTGATTCCGGGCAGTCTGCAAATTAGTGGAGAGCAAGCGGATCAGTTTGAGGCTGAGCCAGAAGCTGGTTCAGGTGATCTTAACTTTGAAAAAGGCTTCTCTCTTCAATTGAAGGCTGGTGGTATGATTGATAAAGAACATGTAATCACGTACAAAACCAGCTTTGATCCAACGGCAGGTATGCCAACGAATAATGAATATCGTAACGAAGCTACTTTGAATTGGAACGAAGCGAATGTACCTCAAGCTTCGATTACCAAATCGGCTGTGGTCAAACCACAAAGTTATACGATTGAGAACGGTAATAAAAAAGGCGAATATAGCGCTAAAGATAAAACGATCACCTGGACGATCGATGTGAATTATAATTTATATGAGATCCAGAATGCTATTCTCAAGGATGCGTATACAGGTAATCAATCTTTTGTAGACGGATCTTTAAAAGTGAACAAGCTCAAGCTGGAGGGAGAGAATAATGTCACTGCGATTGGTGATGAGGTTACTCCTGCAGCAGGGGATTTCAAATTGAACACTGACGGAAAGGGCTTTGCTTTAGACCTCGGCAACATAGGAAAAGAAGCCTATCGAATCGTATATAAGACCAGTTTGGATGGGGCATATGATGTTGATGGCACATACTCCAATCATGCAACGCTGAACGATGGCCTTGGCGGCCCATTGCGATTCGAAAAATCAGTGTCTGTGACACCCGCTCATGGTGGGATATACGTTCACAAAACAGGACAGCAGATCGGCTCAAGTGATAAAGCTTCCTGGACTGTTAATATCAACCCAAGCCAATCCTATATTACAGCAGGTTCCGTATTAACAGACACGTTATCGGATAACCAAATTTTGCTTGCCGATACGTTGAAGTTATATGCGACCAATCTGCCAGCAAACAACTCTGGCACTATATCGACCAAGGCAGGTATGGTTGATTCCAATGAGTATGAACTGGTTGTGGAGGATAACACCTTTACATTCACCTTTAAGAATGAAATGAGAACCGCTTTTATTTTGGAATATCAATCCTTTATTAATGCCGATAGTGGTGCAAGAATAGAGAATAATGTTCAGTTTGCAGGTCAATCGTCCTCAGTGACGGGTTCAGATCAGCAGAGTGGAATTCGTGTTTCCATGGCGGGTGCTGGCGGTGGTGCATCTACGGGTGTAGGTAAATTGAAAATTCACAAAGTCGATGATGCAAGTCTTCCACTGGAGGGAGCGGTGTTCGCGATCTATAATGCTTCGGGAACTACGCTTCTGGAAACATTGAAACCAACGGATGTGAAGGGTGAGACGAGCACCTCTCGAAACTACAGATTACATGCAACCGATGGTGTAGCCTATAAGTTGAAGGAAGTTTCAGCACCAGCGGGATACTTGATTGATGCAGACTATGGTGCTATTGCCGGTAAAACGATCCTCTTTATGGATGCTGACGCATCATTTGAAGTGGTTAACGAGAAAATTCGTCAAGGTTTCCAATTAACCAAGGTGGATGCTACTGACAGTATAAAAACGCTAAAAGGTGCAACATTCGAATTGTACCTGCTAAATGGTCAAACCAGACAGTTGATCAATACGATAACTTCGGGTGAGGATGGAAAGATCGGAGCAACAGATCTGGAGCCAGGGGATTATGAATTGATTGAGGTCGAGGCACCTGAATTCTATCAACTGGATTCAACGCCTATACCTCTTACGATTGTAGCCAATCAAACACAGATTGTTACGCTCACACAAACCAATACGCAGGGTACGAATGCTAAGCTGTTGGTAACTAAAGTGAACGCTAAGGATCAATCCGTGTTAGCTGGAATTGAATTCGAACTGCATGACAGTACAAATGCGGTGGTTGACACACGGGTTACGGATATAAACGGGGTTATTGAATTTGATAACTTGGCCTATGGTTCATATACATTGGTAGAAACCAAGGCCGAAGGCTTTGTGATTGAACAGCCCGAGATGGTTGTATCTATTACCAAACCGGAAACCCAATTGACCATTGCAAATAAAGAAAATGATCGTTCTGTAAAATTGATTAAATACAATGCGGGTCGAACTCAGCATCTTCAAGGAGCTGTATTTGAATTACGTGCCCAAACTGCATTGATGGACGCAAATGGGAATTGGGAGTTCCACAAGGTAACAGGTCTAGATGAAGCTACACTGACAACCAATCAACAAGGTGAAATTGTACTTGAAGACTTGGATATCAATAATTATCAGTTGGTTGAAATAAAAGCGCCTAATGGATATATCTTGGACACAACACCAGTACCATTTGAAATTACGAACATACAAACCGAAGCTGTAGTTGTAGAAAAAACAAATCAGGTTATCCCAGTATCAGGTGGATCGAGTGGACCTTATAATCCGGGAACACCTACTACGGGTGTAACACCAGACCCGGAAAAACCAGTAACACTGGAACCAGGAACGCCAGGACCGTCGGTTCCAGGCACGGTTATTACTGAACCTACAGAACCTACAGAACCTGACGACGGAACCGAAATTCCAACAGATGAAGATAACGGAGTAGCTCCTCCTTCACCTGGCGTTTCGAACGGTGATAACACTGCACCTCCAGCTGGGGATACAGAGACACAGGGTGGAAATAGTGCATTGGCACCTCCTGCTGGAACGGACACAGATGGGGCACAGGGGACTGGGAATTCTGCATCACAGCAGGCCGGAAACTCTGGATCAGAGGGAATGCTGCCGCAGACAGGTGAAAAGAGCACATTGGCTTTCACTGTTACAGGCATGATGCTGATGGCATTAGGTAGTGCGGGATACGCCTACTTCAGACGTAGACAATCGTTTCAACGCTAGATCGCAGCACGTAATGCAGAAACAGATCATATTCAGATAAAAATACCCTCTAGCTTTCACAACGGTGACTCAGAGTCACCGTGTGAATATACTAGAGGGTGTTTTATTGGCTAAAACCTTAGGGAGGATCAAAATCCGGCAACATCCGGATTCACTTCAATGGCTCTTACAATTAGCCGATGTGTTGGATTGATGAGTGGATCACAGGTGATCAAGGTGAGGACTTGTCCGAGCCCCGGGTCTTCCAATACAGACAAGTCATTCGGCTCCACAACGGAGATCTGATCTACCTTGTACCGGATAATCGTTCGATCTGCCAGAGTGACCTCCATTGAATCACCAATCTGGAGTTCCCCCAGGCGATTGAACAGTCGTCCTTTTTTGTGGGCGCGATGAGCGGCTATGGCTGCATTACCTTTGTTTCCAATGCTGGTAGTTTCCACAAGATGGGTTGCAGCTACCTTCATATGGTCTTCCGTTGCACCCTCCAGAATCGGTAAGCGGACATCAATCTTGTCAATCGATAGTACCCCCAACGTATCCGAAGAGGCTTCCTGCACTGTACCTGTATTGTCAGCAGTCGGCTCGGTAGAAGCTGCATCCTGTATACCTTGTTCGAAGGAGTGATTCAGCTTAGACAAGCCGTTTTGCAACTGCTCCAGATCGTTCATGACCTGGGTTTGCTGCCAGTCATAATACGTTTCCCGCAGGAAAGGCAAGCTGATGATCAGAACGCCCAGCAGGATGAGCAGGATAGAGAATTTTTTCATTATGCATCAACTCCCGTTGTCCAAGAAAAATAATGTACCTTTCTCTATTGTACTTACCGACCTATACAAAATATGGACAGGGACGAAAGGGCATAGAGGAATGTTCATAGGGAGAGCCGTCCCAAAATAAAATATCCCCGTATCACCACGGGGATGTTTTATTATATGGAGTCGGATCGAATCAGCTGTATAAGTTAAACTAACCATTTACATGAGAACGTAGAGGACAGAAATAGCGTGAAGAAGCGAAGCTAAAAGCTTTCTGCAAGAAAGCTCCTTCGTAAGCATACGCTTCGCCTTTATCCCCAGATTTTTACCTTTGTAAAAGTGAATCAAAAAATCTGGGGATAACAGCGATCGGAAGGTTATTCTGTCATCGAAGTGGCAAGTGTAAAATTGCTTCGTTAGTGCTTATCAGCTGGTGAATCGGTAGGTGTAAAATCACATTCCTGTAGAGGCACCACTTTGGTCTTTTTGATCCATTTGTAACCCAGCCACAGCACCAGGAACAGCGGTACGCTCAAGTAAGCGACGATGGCTCCACTCCAGTCGATCTGGTCACCCGTGAATGCCTGGTAGTTCTGTCCGATGATCACGACGATACACAGGACAAAAGCGAAGATCGGCCCAAACGGGAACCAACGTGCCCGGTAAGGCAGATCGCTCAGGTCTCTGCCTTGTGCAACGTATGCACGGCGGAAGCGATAATGACTTATGGCGATTCCCAGCCAAGTGATAAATCCGCACATCCCGGATGCATTCAGCAACCAGGTATACACAATGCCATCGCCGAACAGGGAAGCCAAGAATGCCAACATACCAACGGCTGTCGTGAGCAACAGGGCATTCATGGGAATACCCTTTTTGTTCAACTTGCCGAGGAAGCGAGGGGCTTTACCATCTCGGGCAAGGGCGTAGAGAACCCGGCTAGAAGCATACATACCTGAATTACCAGCAGAGAGTACGGAAGTTAGAATGACGGCATTCATGACGGAAGCCGCAATGGCGAGTCCAGCTTTCTCAAACACTAACGTGAACGGGCTAACCCCGATATTTTCCAAATCACCTTTGAGCAGGTTCGGATGAGTGTACGGGATGATCAGACTGATCACGGTAATCGCCAAAATGTAAAAAATCAGAATGCGCCAGAATACCTGACGAATCGCACGGGGAACATTCTCGCGCGGGTTTTCACTTTCACCCGCGGCTACACCGATAAGCTCTGTACCTTGGAATGAGAATCCAGCGGCCATGAATACACCAAGCACGGCGAAGAATCCGCCATGAATAGGCGCATCACCGATGGTGAAGTTACTGAAACCAACCGCTTCTCCGCCTATAATACCGAAGATCATGAGCACGCCAACGGCCAGGAAGATGATAACGGTAGCTACTTTGATAATGGCGAACCAGTATTCGGACTCCCCGTAGCCTTTGACCGACAGGATGTTCAAGGCAAAAATCAGCACGAGGAATAACAAGCTCCATAACATGGATGAACTGTCGGGGAACCAGTATTTAATGAGTACTGTAGCGGCAGCAAGCTCTGCTGCAATGGTTACCGCCCAGTTGTACCAGAAGTTCCAGCCCATGGCGAATCCGAGGGCGGGATCGACAAAACGTGCGGCATACGTATTAAATGAACCGGAGTCCGGCATAAAGGTAGCAAGCTCACCAAGGCTGGTCATTAGGAAATAGACCATGATGCCCACAGCCGCATAGGCAATTAAAGCTCCACCAGGGCCTGCGGTTGAGATGGCGGTACCACTTGCGAGGAACAGCCCGGTACCAATGGAGCCACCGAGGGCGATCATCGTCATATGGCGTGCGCGTAATCCTTTTTTCAGGGAAGGTCCAGTTGTTGTTGGGTTACTACGGTCTTGCATGGAAACACTCCTTCATTCGATATACTGATGTTTGCAATACTTGACTTCATAAACAAAAAAGACCACAGGCATCAGCCTGCGGTCTCTATATTCAATGTCCGCACCATGTCCCAGATGATTAAGATAGCTCAACACAGAAGAATTCATACCTCCATAAGAGGAAATGTACTTCCGTGACAGTTCTGCGCCTTTCGACAGCAGCCCCAGCCCACCGGACCGTATAAGGAACGTCCAGTTAGCTTCGGCGGGTACACCTTTCGGCTGATCTCATAAGCGGCTCCTTAGCGCCTCCATCAGCGTACTGATCGCACCCGCGACCTCTACCTCACCATCAATGGATGAGGTGTATCTATTGTCTATGAAATTATAATCAACACAACTTAACACGATGTGTCCTGTTTAGTAAACAGACAATCAGTATAACGCGCATGGTTTTCCAGTGCAATAACAATAGTTGGATGTGAGGTCTGAGGGACGACTACTCCTCTTTTTTGTTACGGCCAGCCATCTGCTGCCATACCGTTCCAGCAGCTTGTTCGCCCGATTCGATCCGCTCCAGAGCCATCTTAGCCTGTAGGCTGACTTCAAATTCGGGATCATCGGCTGCAACTCGCAAGGCTTGTTCTGCTTCTTCTGTTCCGACCTCATATAGAAAACGAGCTGCACGCCAGCGTACAAGTTTACTTTTATCGGATAACGTTGCTGTCATGGCTGGAGTGGCGGCAGGATCACCGATATCCGACAAGGTATCCCCCGCAGTACGGCGTACCGCAGGAGAACTGTCTTGGAGTGCTTCATACAGCAATTCCATCGCTTCCGGTGTACGAATGTCACCCAGGTATACCACGGCCAAGCGGCGGATCTGCATTTTGTTGTCATGCAGAGCATGTGCTACGAGGGGCAGTCTTTCGGTGGTAGGCTCCATGCCGTCAAAAGCCGCATAGCGAACATTCCAGTCCTCGTTTCGCAGAGCCTCTTCAAGTTCGGCTCCATCCAATTCACGACGGCGCTCGACGAACTCTTCTGATTTGGTACCATGTTCAATGGCCTGTTGGATGACCTGCTCCAGTCGTTCTGGCGGATAAGCAGCTTCTAATTCCTGCTCGACTTCACGAGCAATATCAGGCAATTCACCATATCGAACACCGTAATCGCTCAGTTTGCGTTCTTTGATCATCGTCGCACTGGCGACTTCCGTCACGGCTTTGACAAAGCGGTCCGACAACGAGATTCGTTCTTCCTTGACCCCGGCCTTGACCCGGATCTGCATCGGTACGCCTCGGAAGAATTGCACGAATACCTGTGCTTCTCCGAAGTGCTCGCCTGAACCATCTTCGGATTCAATCCAGTCCAGATCAATGCCTTGCTGTCCAAGGCGATTTTGGACTTCCCCCAAAATGACGGACCAGTCTGCATTGCCTTTACGGTCAAGTGCTACAAAGTCTGTTGTGTGGAATACACTCTTTACGCCGGGAATATGAAGCATCTGGCGAATGAACGCCGGAGCGGATCGTTCGTTGTCCAGTGTATATGTTTTGCGAATTCCGTCCTCCAGACGTTCATCGAGATGCAGCATCATCGTATTTGGACTCGGTGTTGGTTCAATGGAAACAATATTCATCAGTGTAACCTCCTATAATACCAGATTCATCCTTAACTTCCCGTAAGTTAAATCACACGGGTATTTCTCTATTTTACATCAATGTGTGGAATCTGCGAAATCATCGAGACACAAAGTGCACGAGAATGACACTTTATGTGAAGAAGTACGAAATTTGTTAACACTTCTTTCATGTTCACGCACAAACATTTTTAAACGAAAATTGGCACAATAATAAGAAGAAACAACTGGAGGTTATACCTATGGAACCCATTACCGTGCTTTCGGATGGAAAACGTCGTATTGCATATGAAAATATTATTCAATTGTTTAGGGAATGGATGGCTGATGCACCATCCGGTTCAATAATAGAAACACACCGGGGAAGTTGGGAAAACTCCCGTTATTGTATTGTTGATTATCAGATTGCGGAAGAAGCAGTGTCAGCGGCAAATGCTATTCGGGCTTTTATGCCGCAGATTCCGTTGTTGGTCATTACGGATTTCAAATCGCTGATTCGGAAGCGACACCTGCAACTGATTACAGGTACAGGTGAGATGAAGATGATCCTCTGGAACGAGCAAGAACCAGATCAGCTGATCAAAGACATGGAGCAGTGGCTGCATCCCTCTGTATATGAATCACAAATAGCCATACCTCCCATCTTATCCATGAGATAAGAGAGGGATATGGCCAAAGGTTTTTAACTTTAATGTTACGATCGAATTAGATCACATATTTGTAGCCTGTTCCCCACACCGTTTTGATATAACGGGGGTTCTTGGGATCAGGCTCAATTTTTTTACGCAGGCTTGAGATATGAACATCAATGGTACGATCCAGATAGGCACGTTCGGAGCCTTTGATCCGATCCATCAGCTCATTGCGGGTGAACACTTTACCTGGATTCCGGTACAATTCCTTCATTATTTCAAACTCAATATGAGTGACCTCGATCTCAACGCCATCCACAAACAGGGTTCTTCTGTACTCATTTACATTCACATGTCCAGTAACCTCGGCCTGCTTGTCTTCTTTAGCTGGTTTATCCTGATAGGAAATGATGGATCTGCGTAGCAGCGCTTTAATTCTGGCGTCCAGCTCTTTGAGGCTGAATGGCTTGCACAGAAAGTCATCCGCACCATTATGTAAAGCACGAAGTCGATCATTCAGCATCGTGCTTGCTGAGATCATTAGAATCGGCACAGTGGAGTGCTGGCGAAAGGCTTCTACAAGAGCATTGCCATCCGTTTCAGGAAGCATCAGGTCTGTTACAACAATGTCAGGCTGGAATTGTGGGAACAGTTGAAGTGCCTCGCGGGCATGATGAACCCGTTCCGTGATGTATCCTTCCTCCTCAAGAAAGAAAGCAATCATGTCAGCCAGATTTTTCTCATCTTCTATAAGAAGTACTTTGATCGTCATAGAGTCACACTCCTGGTGAAAATAATGTGTTAAGAAAATACTAAAAAAAAGCTGTGATTTGCTAAGAAATACTGCAAAAATTTTAATGTTTCTATTCCAGAATATAGAATGTATATGTAGATGGAAAGCAGGCTTTTTAGATGAACTTCAATATTTTAGCATGAATGCAGTTTTTTTGCCGAGCGATCAGAATTTCCCAAATCTACATCAAGTGCTAATTACAGTATAATAGATCAGAACGATTTGAGGGGAAAAAAAGTAGATTGTATCCGCTGAAGTTTATGGGGGGAACCAACGTTGTTGTTAAATATAGAACAAAAAAATAACCTTGAGGGCAGTTGCTTATGGATCGTATAAAGGCAAGCCAACTGCTGGAGTGGGTCGTGCTGAAGCTGAGGATACCCTGGATTGGAACCAGTATTCTGATCATTCTTGGCTCACTAAGTACTATTTTTCCACTTACTTTATTCTATGGTGTACAGTTTATGGTTGGCAGCGCAGCAGCACTCATTGCTCTTCGTTTACATGGGGCTATCTATGGATTTGTCACCCTTACAGTCATCCATCTGCTGAATACCACCGTTGTTGGCTTCGAGCCGCGGAACTTAACGGTAATGATTGCGCATTTCATTGAACTGATCTGGATGCTCGGTTGGCAGTTGCGTTGGAAGAATGGCAGCCTAATCAAGGCTAATGCTGTCTTCTGGGTAGTGATGCTACTTCCAGTCATCTATTGCGGACATTATCTATTGAGACTGAATATTGAAGATTTGAAGTATGAGTATATGTATATTGCCGTGATTGGCATGGTGAATGCGCTGATCGCGGGTATTGTGGTGGATTTCTGGATTACTACGGGTGAGCACAAATCAAAGCGCACAGGAACCATTCCACTCACAAGAATTGCATTTAAATACGTAGTCGCCTTCGTGGTGTTTGTTTCTCTCCTATTGTTATCCGCAGATAGCCGCAGACAATTGAGTCAAATAAATGATGCCATTATACGTGATATGAAACATGCAGCAAATGCCGTTGTCCAGGATCTGGACGAACAGTATGTTACCTCGGAGAATATGGATCAGAACATGGCGCGGTATCATCATCTTTTGGGTGTGAATGTGATTTTGCTGAATCGGAATGATACAGTCGTCGCTTCTGGTTTGAATACACTGCAGGCTGGCGAGTATCTGGACATGGATAAATACAGTCTCCTTAAGTCGAAAGATAACCTTATTCTGTTAAGCTCCGAGAATATCCATTACAGCGATGTATTGAATCACTGGAAACAGGCATCTTTCATCTATGAAGCGGAGATGACAGTTGTAACACCTTATAGGGTATTCATTGAGACCGGCTCAGCCAAGTATTATCCCCGAATAGAATCGATCTACCTGTCAACGTTGCAATCCCTGTTCATCATCATCGTTGCTTCCATGATTGTGGCGGCTCCTCTGAGCAGTAAGGTCGTTAGTCCACTCTTAAGACTAACCAGGATGACAGGTTCTCTTCCGAGGCTGTTGTTTCGAAATGGGAAGATGGAATGGCCAACGAGCCATGTAACCGAAGTGCAGATTCTTATTGGTAATTTGCGTAAAATGGCTGATGTATTGCTGGAACAATTCGAACAGATTCGTCACGATAAGTTAACGCTGGAGGACAGGGTCATAGAGCGGACCAAGGAACTCAAGAATAGTGAAGAAGTCAAACGTGCGATTATTGAATCGTCGATTGATGCGATTATCGCTGTGGACTCCAATGGAATCATCGTTGAGTTTAATCCGGAGGCCGAAAGAATGTTTGGATTGCTTCGGGAAGAAGTGATCCTGATGAAGGAAGCACCGTCTCTTTTTCAAGGGGCAAGCTGCATGGAGATTAAGACATTGCTGGAGCGATTCGAATATGTTGAAGGCAAGAGATACACGATCGTAGATGAAATTTCAGGTATTCGCCGGGATGGTTCCGTCTTTCCGATTGAGTACAAAATTGTTGAAATTCAGCTCGGTAAGAATGAGACGTTGTATAACCTGTTTATTAAGGATATTACGGAGCGAACAAGAGCAGAAGAAGACCGTGTACGTCATGCCCTTGCACTGGAAAAGCTGAATTCGGAGCTGTTACATGAAAAAAGTGCCATCCAGGAACAGCGGGATATCAGCGAGCAATTTATAGAATCCGTTCGGGAAGGGCTCGTCATGTCAGATCGATCAGGCACGATAACCATCGTCAACCGAAGGATAGAAGAGATGTTTGGTCTGGGTAATTTCCTGGGTAGATCCATTGAAGATTTGGCTCAGGCAATTGATACGATGGTATTGACCGATAACTTCAATCTGTTGGAACAGACGAAAGCGTTCCTGGATGGAGAAACGGCATTTATCGAGACTGAATTTATTTTTAACAATGTGGAGAAAAGTGTATTTTCCTTGTACATGAAGCAGATGGATGTTCCCGGTAAAAATCATGGATTCCTGCTGGTCTTCCGTGACCGGACAGGAGAAGAGCGGCTGGATCGGATGAAAAATGAGCTGATTAGCGTGGTATCTCATGAACTTCGAACACCTGTAGCTACCATTATGGGATATGTGGAACTCATGATGATGTATGACCTTCCGGCAGCTCAAAGGCAGGAATTCATGCAGACCATCTCCTCAGAGGGCATGCGGCTGAGCAGTTTGCTGGATGATGTGCTTGATATTCAGCGCCTCGACAATGAAGGTATGGCCTACCATATGACCTATGTACCGCTAGTTGAACTGGTAGAAGGCGTAGTTGATCAATGGAATATGAAGTCCGTTCAGCGAATCCATGTGCATACGTTTAATGGGGACTTTTTTGCTTATGCTGACCAGAACAGGATGGTTCAAGTTCTTCATAATCTGGTGGGTAATGCGGTCAAATACTCACCGGGAGCCGATCGGATTGATGTTACATTATGGGAAGAAGAGGAATGGTTATGTATCGACGTGCGTGATTACGGTATAGGTATTGACGAGAAAGAGAAGGACATGTTGTTCAACAAATTCTATCGTGTGGATAATTCGGATCATCGACAGATTGGTGGAACAGGAATCGGGTTGTACATTTCCCGCAAAATTGTAGAGGATCACAACGGTACACTGACCTTCATATCTGCCCCGGACAAAGGAAGCACGTTCAAGGTTCGACTGCCGAAACAGGATGTGCTGCTTTAAACATAATGATTAGGAATGAAGAAGCCTTTACCTTTTGGCGCGCAAGCGTGATGAGAGGTAAAGGCTTTTTTTGTTTTTTCAATGTCCCGGATAAAAAAACCTATTCTTTTGCACACTGTATATAGAGCCATAATTTGCATCCCATGCCAAAGGAGGACGGCAGCTATATGTTCCGTAAACAAGAGAAAACACTCATCATCGTCTGTCTGGTCGCAGCTGTGGTTGTACTGTATGCCGTGGTGAAAAGCATCATTCGAATCATGAGTTATTGAGATACACGTTCAAGCAGAGTGATCTGCTGTCGTACATAAACGATTATGTGAAAGAGGAGTGTAACCATGTCATCCCTGGATCCTGTTTTGCTCAGCCGGATACTGACCGGTCTTACCCTGTTTGTGCATATTATTTTTGCCTCCATCGGTGTAGGCGTTCCCCTCATGATTGCCTTGGCCGAGTGGCGAGGGCTACGAACCAATGATATCCATTACACCTTGCTGGCACGCCGTTGGGCGCGAGGCTTTGTCATTACTGTTGCCGTGGGCGTCGTTACAGGCACCTCCATCGGATTACAGCTCAGTCTGCTGTGGCCGATGTTTATGCGGGTAGCGGGTCAGGCGATAGCCCTGCCGCTGTTTATGGAGACGTTTGCCTTTTTTATCGAGGCGATCTTTCTTGGGATTTACCTCTATACGTGGGATCGTTTCAAAAAGAAATATACGCATATGCTGCTGTTGATACCAGTCGCACTGGGATCATCGGCCTCTGCGATTTTCATTACGACGGTGAATTCCTTCATGAACCAGCCTCAGGGATTCACCTTGATTAATGGCATCATGAAGGACATCCACCCGATTGCTGCGATGTTAAATCCGGCGACGCCAACCAAGGTATCTCATGTACTCGCCTCATCCTACACCCTGAGTGCAGGTATCCTGGCGGGGATAGCCGCCTTCAGTTTGCTCCGGGGAAGGGACCATGTGTATTACAAAAAAGCACTGAAACTCACGACGGTGTCTGCACTCGTATTTGCGATCAGTACCGTCATGATCGGAGACTCCTCCGGTAAATTTCTGGCGAAATATCAGCCGGAGAAGCTGGCTGCCGCAGAATGGCATTTCAAGACAATGAAGAAGGCACCGCTCGTCTATGGCGGTATTCTGGATGAGAATAATGAAGTGAAATACGCCATTGAGATTCCCTATGCCCTTAGCATTTTGGCGGGTAATCGTCCAGATACGGAAGTGAAAGGTCTCGAAGAGTATCCTGCGGATCTAAGACCACCGCTGTCCATACATTATATGTTCGACCTGAAGGTCACAACCGGAGTGATCATCCTGATGATTCCTGTGTTATATGTACTGCGGCGCTGGTTGCCAGGACGTAAGCCATATCCCAAATGGCTACTGCTCGGTATTGTCTTGCTGGGGCCACTGGCCATGATTGCGATCGAACTTGGGTGGATGTTCGCTGAGGTCGGCAGGCAGCCCTGGATCTTACGCGGGTATATGAAGGTATCGGAAGCTGCAACGACGTCAACATCGGTAGGGTGGATGCTGGTATTGTTCATCTTGTTGTATCTAATCCTGTGTTTCTCGTGCATTCGGGTACTCAGCAAGTTGTTCCGTAACAAGGAAGCAGAGAAGGAACTGGAGTCTCTGGGGCTTGAAGGAGGGATCGTGCATTGAGTTTCGAAATTGCAGGCATTGCGATATTGTGGACGTTTTTGTTCGGATATCTGATCGTGGCTTCGATTGATTTCGGTGCAGGTTTTTTCAGCTTCTACAGCATATTGACCGGGCACGAGAACAAGATTCATAACATCATTCAGCGCTATTTGTCTCCCGTGTGGGAAGTGACGAATGTGTTTCTGATCTTTTTTGTGGTCGGACTGGTCGGGTTTTATCCGGACAGCGCCTTTTATTACGGGACGGCTTTGTTGGTTCCGGGTTCCCTAGCCATTGTACTGCTTGCCATCCGGGGTGTGTATTACGCCTACAATACCTATGGCAACCATGGGCAGAACAGCCGGATCTACATGGCATTGTATGGAGCGACGGGATTGCTGATTCCAGCCGTGTTCTCCACCATTTTGGCGATATCCGAAGGCGGGATCATTGAAGAGGTGGGCGATCAGGTGTTTTTTCGTTGGCGTGAATTCTTGACGAATCCTTATACCTGGTCAGTTGTATTGCTTGCACTGGTTAGTGTGCTGTACATCTCGGCGATGTTTCTTTCCTACTATGCAAAGCGAGCTGGGGATGAGCCGGCATTCGAGGTACTTCGAGAGTACGCGCTGCTCTGGAGCTTGCCGACTATTTTCGCGAGCTTTCTGGCTTTTCTGCAGATTAACAAACAGAATCCCGCACACTTTGAGCAGATGGTGAATATTTCATGGATGTTCATCGCTTCGTTTATATGTTTTGTCATTGCGGTGTCGCTGGTGTGGAAACGCAGATATCTGGGCTGGTGCTTTATCGCTGTCATGCTTCAGTTTGCCTTTGCATGGTATGGTTACGGGCGATCCCACCTTCCGTATATCCTTTATCCCTACATTAATATTTACGACAGCTTTACGAATCGCACGATGGGGATTGCGCTGATTACGGCGTTCAGCCTGGGGCTGCTTGTGCTCATTCCTTCGCTTGTGCTGATTATGAAGCTGTTCCTGTTTGATGCCAATTATGTACGCGGTAATTCTGGTAAAAAGAAAGGATGAGTCTGTTCATGGTCCTTACTGAGGGAGTCACGGGGATACCTGGTATAACCGGATTGAGCTTTTTTGAGACATTCACCATTATGTATGCCCCACCACTCATTATTATCGCTGCGATTGCCTTTCTGTTCGTGTATCTGGCCGTATGCAAAAATCCGCAGGATTGATTGGTTGGTACGTGCATTCCCATTTAGGGTAATCAGTTGTTAAGAAATGAGGAAGGGAGGAGGGCCCTTTCATGCCTAAAATCCGTTATAACAACATTGATAATGTAAGTACGGACAAAACGCTGAAGGAATTCAAGCAATGGAGGGAGCAACGGCGGAGCAAAGTGAAGGACTATTCCTACACCGTGCCCAAACACCCGCCTGAACTGGATTATCTGCATGCCAATCGGGATGACACGAGTATTACCTGGATTGGTCACTCCACGTTTTTCATTCAATATTATGGATTGAACATCGTGACTGACCCGGTGTGGGCCGAAAAAATGGGATTTCAACGAAGGCTCGGTGCCCCTGGCATTCCGATTCAGGACATTCCACCTTTGGATGTCATTCTCATATCCCATTCCCACTATGATCATCTGCATCTGGCTTCCTTGCGTAAGCTGATTACAGCCAAGACGTTGCTGATCGTACCCGATGGTCTGAAGCGCAAAATGATTCGCAAAGGGTTCCATCGCTGCCAGGAGATGAAGTGGTGGGATCATATGACACTTGGCGGAGTCAAAATAACTTTTGTGCCGGCACAGCACTGGACGCGCCGAACGCTATTCGATACCAATACGTCCCATTGGGGAGGTTATGTATTGGAACAGAGCCATCTGGCTACGCCATCAGCAACGGAAAGTGCTGCAACAACGAGTGATCCGGACCAATCATCCGCGGAATCAGAGAAGAACGAAACAGCTAAAGAATCTGGCGGCCCGCCTGTGTTGTATTTTGTGGGTGATACAGGTTACTTCCAGGGCTTCAAAACGATTGGAGAGCGCTTTGACATAGGTGTTACCCTGATGCCAATCGGTGCCTACGATCCAGAATGGTTCATGACTTCTCAACATGTGACACCAGAAGAAGCGCTGCAAGGATTCGTTGAATCCGGTTCCCAGCTCATGGTGCCGATGCATTACGGCACATTCAAGCTGGCGGATGATACACCCAAGGAAGCACTGGATCGACTGGAAGTCGAACGTGAGCGGCTTGGTATCGGCAAAGAGCGGATTCGGGTGCTTGGTCATGGCGAAACGCTCCGCATTCACCACGAGCAAGGCAAACAGGACTAGGGCATATCTCAAAACTCGCTGAAGTGCATCTTTTACCGCCTTTTCGCCCCCTGCTGCGTCACTTTCCCTTGACGTGCCCCGGCACGCCTGCGGAAAACTTCCTTGCTTGGAGCTTCCTTCGGAGTTTTCAGACACGCCCTAACAAAAGCGAGCCAAATATGTTAATGTAGGGGTATGCCTGCATGAACAGTATATTTACCAAATCTTTAATAAGTAAAAAGCGGCCAATTTTCGAATTTGCCGCTTTTTTGTGTTATAATATGGTGCCAGAATAGGCATCGGGATATTGAATCCATGATTTACGCAACTTGCTATTCATGCAGTATGCAGATTAACCAATAAAGGATGGTATGCTTAATGATCAGTACAAGCGGCATCACGCTCCGCTACGGAAAACGTGCACTTTTTGAAGATGTAAATATCAAATTCACGCCAGGAAACTGTTACGGCCTGATCGGCGCCAACGGAGCCGGCAAATCAACATTCTTGAAAATTTTGTCCGGTGAAATTGAATCGAACTCGGGAGAGGTGCACATCACCCCGGGCGAACGTATGGCCGTTTTGAAGCAAAACCACTTCGAATATGATGAGTATCCGGTTCTCGAAACTGTAATTATGGGTCATAGTCGTCTCTATGCCATTATGAAAGAAAAAGATACGCTGTATGCCAAAGCGGATTTCACGGAAGAAGATGGCCTGCGTGCAGGTGAGCTTGAAGGTGAATTTGCCGAGTTGAATGGCTGGGATGCTGAGCCGGATGCAGCGGCACTCCTGATCGGTCTTGGTATCGATCGTGATATGCATGAGAAGAAAATCGTTGAACTGAGCGGAAACGAAAAAGTTCGTGTTCTGCTTGCACAAGCCTTGTTTGGTCGTCCAAACAACCTGTTGCTCGATGAGCCTACCAACCACTTGGATCTCGAATCCATTCAATGGCTGGAGAACTTCTTGATGGACTATGAAGGTACTGTTATTGTCGTATCCCATGACCGTCACTTCCTGAACAAAGTATGTACACACATTGCGGATATCGACTTTGGTAAAATCCAGTTGTACGTAGGTAACTACGATTTCTGGTACGAATCCAGTCAATTGGCACTTGCTTTGCAGCGTGATGCCAACAAGAAAAAAGAAGAAAAGATTAAAGACTTGCAAGCCTTTATTCAACGCTTCTCGGCGAATGCCTCGAAATCGAAGCAGGCGACTTCCCGTAAGAAACAGCTCGACAAAATCACGCTGGATGACCTTCGTCCTTCGAACCGTAAATATCCGTTTATCAACTTCAAGCCTGAGCGTGAAGCGGGTAAACAATTATTGACCGTAGATCGCATCAGCAAATCGGTTGATGGTGTGAACATGCTGAATGATATCAGCTTTGTGGTGAACAAAGGCGATAAAATTGCATTTGTTGGACCGAACGGGAATGCCAAGTCACTATTGTTTGATATTCTTATGGGTGAAACGGAATTGGATAGCGGCGAATTCACTTGGGGCGTAACTACAACTCAAGCTTATTTCCCGAAAGACAACTCCCAATATTTTGACGGTGTAGACATGACTCTCGTCGATTGGCTCCGTCAATATTCTAAAGATCAGGATGAAACGTATCTACGTGGATTCTTGGGACGTATGCTGTTCTCAGGTGAGGAATCCCTGAAAAAGGCAAGTGTACTCTCCGGGGGCGAGAAAGTTCGCTGTATGCTCGCGAAAATGATGCAGACTGGTGCGAACGCATTGATTCTGGATGAGCCTACCAACCACTTGGATCTCGAATCCATTACAGCATTGAACAATGGTATGATTGATTTTGACGGCACCATGCTGTTTACATCCCATGACCATCAGTTTATTCAAACTATCTCTAACCGGATTATCGAAATTACGCCGACGGGCATCATTGATCGCCAAATGAGCTATGACGAATATCTGGAAAGTGATGAAATCAAAGAACTGCGCAAAAAAATGTATCCGGTAGAAGCTTAAACTAAGTCTGATCTACAGGCACATTATGCATAGGAACATAAAAGAACCGCAAGCCTCTGTGAAGAGGGCTTGCGGTTCTTTTTGCAGTCAATGGGTTTCTCTACGGTCCTAAGACCTAAGATCCACCAGTACGGCGACGTTGGTTGTTAGGCTTCTTGTTGTTTTGACTCTTCATCGCTTTCGGTCCGCCTTCAAAGTAGGCGCTGGATTGGTTACCGGAATTTGCTTGTTCTTTCTTTTGCGCCAGCTTCTGGCGTATAGCATCCTGCAAACTGACCTTTTTTGGTTCGTTATTTTCGCTCATCGTTATTTCCCTCCCGGTCTTACAGTAAGCCGTCCAGATTGGACGGGATGTACCTATTTTATACGTTTTACAAAAGCCCCACAAGGGCAACCTGATAAAATGCTCAAATCCCTTGGGTTTTACCGGGGCCAACATTCTTTCTCATCACCTACAGCTCTGCCATCTGGCAACTTTGTTTCGGCTTTCCTACAGCAATGCAGCCTGGCAACACTGTTTCTGTAGACCCACACGCTATGCATTTGGTAACATGGAAAAACCGTAATACGAAACGTAAAAGGAGTGTCGCCCGGTTTGAACGCTTATGAAGAAATACGAAAAGGGGAGCGAGGGGCTTGGGTTAGCATCGTAGCCTATCTCGTCTTGTCCGCCTTTAAGCTGATCTGTGGATATTTATTTGCTTCTAGCGCTTTGCTGGCGGATGGTTTTAATAACCTTACGGATATTGTGGCGTCCATTGCAGTTTTGATCGGGCTTCGGATCTCACAGAAACCACCTGATTCGGATCATGCCTATGGTCATTTTAGAGCGGAAACTGTTGCTGCTTTGGTGGCTTCATTTATTATGGCTATGGTTGGTCTGCAAGTGTTGGTTGAAGCCGTTCGTTCCTGGTATGAAGGAGCCTTTGTTGCTCCTAACTTGTGGGCAGCAGCAGTGGCTGTGGTCTGTGCGTTAGTTATGTTGGGCGTATACCGTTACAATCATCGTCTGGCTAAACAAATTAACAGTCAGGCTCTTATGGCTGCGGCCAAAGATAATCGCTCGGATGCCTGGGTCAGCATAGGCGCTGCAGTTGGGATTATAGGTGCGCAGTTTGGACTTCCTTGGCTGGATAAAGTAGCTGCGATTGCTGTAGGACTGTTGATCTGCAAGACGGCTTGGGAGATTTTCCGCGATTCCACACATCGCCTTACGGATGGATTTGATCAGAAAGAACTGACGGATCTTAGATCCTCTGTGGCTCGGGTTCCCGGCGTTGAGATGATCAAGGATGTGAAGGCACGTGTGCATGGCAGTCATGTACTTGTGGATGTGGTTATTGAAGTGGACGGAGGCCTAAGCCTGATTGAAGGCCATCAGATCTGTGACCGAGTGGAAGAGCGGTTGAAGCGATCACATAACATCATGCATGTGCATGTACATGTGGAACCGAAGATGGATGAGGTCACGGGAAACCCTTGAACAGGGCGTGAACATGTTGGAAAATTAAAAGAGGACAGCTGCGATTATACGCGCTGTCCTCTTTACTTATCGTTAGAACGATTATACGATATTATTGAATGGCAACGTGGATCCAAGCTTTACCTTTCCACGTGTACACTTGCACCCATTCACCGCCGTCGAATCCGTCTACCACTTCACCTGTTGTATCGATGATTTGGGAGCCCAGTGCGCCGATTGGTTTACCGTTAGGTGCATCATAGAACCAAGTGCGCTCCAGAAGATTCAGCAACATCGTAGGTACCAGTACTTCATCGCCTGGTTTTACAAGTGGCTCTTCAAACATTTTGTCATCTGTAGTCGTAGCTGGAGTTTCAGTTTCCGTTGTAGTTGAAGTGCCTTCTGTGGCTGTCGTTTCTGTTGTTGTACCTGTTACCGTCTCAGCAGTACCTTCTACCGTTTCTACAGCAGGTTTGTTCACTTCAACAGCCGGAGTTGTTGTTGTCGTAGCTTCTGTTCCTGTTTCCGGAGTCACTGTTCCAGTAACCGCTTCCTCAGCACCAGCAGCGGCAGCCATCGAACCCATCAACGTTAATGCAGCGGCAAAACTTACGATTTTTTTCATTTGTATTTCCTCCTCGGTTTGTTATGTAATTTGTTGTCCTGTGTTAAAAGTAACCAAGCAAGCTACCCTATGAATCATAAATTATAACAATATTTTCTTGCATTCTCCAGTGTCAACTGGCGCATATGTGGGTATATAGCAAGCCTGTAAATATCATACTTCGGTGGGATAAAACCGGGTTGGCTATCTCAAAAAAGTCCTGTTTTTAAGGATTCAGTGGGCGAGCGGATTGGAATAAAGCGGGAGGGAGTGCAATACATAATATAGAAAAGTTGACCTATGCCTGAACGCACAAAAGCCAATCGGCTTGGTAGCACGATCGGCTTTTGTATGTATTCGTTATTCAGCATTCAGTCATAACAGAGACTGAGGTTATCGCATTCGGCTGCGTCCTGTAATGAGGGAGATTACGAACAGTACTACAAAGATGAAGAAGAGTACTTTAGCGATTGAAGCAGCTGCTTCAACAATACCGAAGAATCCGAAAATACCTGCTACCAGTGCAATAATTAGAAATAATACAGACCATTTCAACATGAGGTTTCATCCTTTCGTTTACTTAATTGTGGAGTGAGTTGTGTTCACCTCACCGCCTTGTGTAGTCTAACTTTAACCGGGGGCTATCCGGTTGAAACATTGGTTTTTTTTCCAACCGCGGGCATAGTTGAAGTAAACTGTTATTTTGTTTCGTCCGGGAAATCGCCGGGTAACTATAGCAATAACAAACTGATGCACATATGGAAAGAGAGGTTCTTCTATGATCTATCAAATTAGCGTGGCCCTGATTGCAGTGGCATTTGCAGTACTGGTTTTCTTTTTAATTCGTACCTTGAAATCCGCCCAAGGTTCTTTGGACAATGTCTCACAGACATTACAGGAGGTACAGAAGACCATTGATGAACTTAGTTATGAAGTGAAGCAGACGGTAAGACATGCCAATGATATTACGGTGGATGTACAGCACAAAATGAAAAAAATCGATCCTGTTATGGAATCTGTTGAGAATCTGGGAGAAGTGTTGAATGAAGTGACGGCAGCAGCCAAACAAGTCTCCACGACGCTGATGGCAAAATTTCAGACCAAACGTAACAACACTGAACAGACCAAGCATGCTGAATCGGTTCATGTAACTGCACCGCCTGCTACATCAACGGATCGTACCCTGCAATCCTATGAAGCTACATATAATGGTGAAGCTAAGGGCGGGAAAAACTGGATGAAGTATATTGATGTTGCAGCGAATGTATGGCAACGGATGCGTAAATAACATGATCGCTTTGTAATCCAAAAAGAAACCTTCAGAGCGGTGATGAACCTGATGAAAGGGTGAGAATCATGATGAAACTACTGCTTGTGATGTTTAGCGTAATTTCTCCCTTTTCCGTTCAACCGGCAGCGGTACCCGCTGCTCACGATATGCAATGGACGGCAATGGAAGAGAAGGCGTCAGAGGTGACTCTGGCTGTTGATCGATCCGAGACTTTCCAGCATTTTCGGACTCTGAATGGCGTTTCTCTGGATGACAGCATGAACGAATTGTTTGCCAAGAAGGGCCAGCCGGTGCATAAGAAGGAAGATCCTTATCTGGGGTGCCCTGAATATCACTTTCAAGATGTGAAGATTGGCTTGTGTGAAGATACAGATGTTATTCATTATGTGCATATCGATGCATCTGAGGATCACATCAAGTTAAACGGAAAGAGAATCGAGATGAATTTTGAAGCGATCCATCAAGCTTTAGGCAAACCCTATTATGTGGCTGAGGATGGAGAAGTATTTCTCCGTGGAGACCAGGCGTTAAAGGTATATATGAAGTCAGGCTCCAGCCAGATCGATGGTATTGATCTTTTTGATGAAACGGTTTCCTAGGATTGGTTATTACCAAATCGTTTCAACCCCATATAGTATGGTTATATACTAAGTAGCTCGATATAGAAGATTAAATCAGAGGAGAGTGGAAACGATGAATTCAACCAATGCGCAAGCTTATGCAAAAGTGGTAGAAAACGGAGTCCAGGCGGTAGAAGCGGTGAAAGAATTGCAGATTACCGGATACCTTGCTGATCATATCTTTGTTCTCGCCCATGAGAAGGATCGTACAGATCGAATTGCCGATACAGCAGATGCCAAAGAAATCGGCATTAAGGAAGAAGGCGTATTTGATTCCTTGGCGAATCTGTTCCGCTCACGTGGTGATGAACTCCGGGCCAAAATTGTATCGATGGGCTTTACCGAAGCCGAGGCCGACTTCTACGAGAGTGAGCTCGACAAGGGTAAAGTGCTTGTTATTGCTAAAAAGAAAGATTAACCGATATACATCGCAAGTTGAAGCTTGCTGAACATGGACGAGCTTCTGAATCACTTCTGTAAAATGCTTAATCAAAAACATAGATAAGGAATGGGGAAAGCCCCATTCCTTATCTATGTTTTTGCAAGTTTGGAAGCGGGATCAGGACGCTGCAAAAACAGGGTAACAAGCGGGGAGATTACTCTGCGATGGTGCCATTTACTGATAAAGGATGTTCAAAAAGTTTGCGTTTAAGATTATAGTTATACTAGGAATTATTATGTCTACTGCCGTTTTGTATGCAAAATTTGTATAATCAACGTTCGTTTTAACCTAATAAGAATCGACAAACCCGGACGCCACAGATAAGGAGATATCAATGAGAATACTTATTGTTGACGACAATCCGACGAATGTCATTATCATTCGAGAAATTCTGAAAAAAGAAAACTATCGTGACATTGTAACGGCAAGTTCCGCCATGGAAATGTTTGAAGTTTTGGGAATTGGGGAGGAAAGCAACGAACCTCGTCCAAGACCGTCGGATATTGACCTAATTTTGCTAGACATGATGATGCCTGAGATGGATGGCATCGAAGCCTGCAGTATTGTGCAGAAATTTGAAAATCTGAAGGATATACCGATTATTATGGTGACTGCCATCGGTGACTCCAAAAAACTTGCCGAAGCATTGGATGCAGGTGCATCGGATTATGTGACCAAACCGATTAACAAAGTCGAGCTGATGGCCAGAATTCGACTCGCGCTTCGTTTGAAACAGGAGAAGGATTGGCACAAAGAGCGTGATCAACGTATTCAGGATGAACTGAAGCTTGCAGCAATGGTCCAAAATGCCGTATTAAGTCCGGCAATCCGGGACCCGTTGTTTCAAGTGCATGCCATCTATAAACCTTCATTCGAACTTGCAGGTGACCTCTATTCATGGTATCCCCTTGGGGAAGGCCGCTACGGAGTGCTCTTGCTCGACATGATGGGACATGGAATATCTTCATCCCTGTTTACCATGTTTATTGCTTCTGTGTTGAAAGATACGGTTACCACCTATGTCGATCCAGAGAAGGTCATTCAGGAGCTGAACCGTCGCTTTAACCAGCTCCACCTAGAGAAACAATTGGTGCAGTACTATTTCACGGCAATCTATCTGGTCGTTGATACACGGATGAAGCGTATTGATTATGTTAACGCAGGACATCCACCTGCTTTATTTTTCCGAAACGACGGCAGTGTGACTACATTTGACAGCGTCTGCTGTCCAGTTGGTTTATTTGACAAAATGGATATTGAACCACAAACGATTCATTACGAGGGTGACGGGCATATTGCACTCTATACGGATGGATTATTAGAAGCTGTTCAGGGCGGGCAAGAGGAACAACATGAATTCTTGGTCGAAAAACTGACCGGCTCACATCAGTGGAATGAAGCTGCCATGCAGGCACTATTTTTCGACGACGAAATTCCCCAGGAACGGGATGATGATAAATGTTTGGTCTGGATTACTTTGGATAAAGGGGCGGGGGCTGAATGAAGATCAGGAATAAACTGCTGATTGGCTTTACCGCTCTGATGGCCATTTTGATCGTACTCACATTTGTGAGCTATGAACGGCTGAACAGCAGTAATCAGCAGATTGATCAGATGTATCAGGAGCGTTATCTCAAAGTAAGATACACGTCTGCTGCACGTGGAGAGGTTAATGATATTGCCAAAGTGCTGGCTAACTTGTTATTGAATCCGAATAACTCAATTAGTGCAGCTGACGGTGACTTGAAGGAGATGAAGGATCGGGGGGACGGTTATCTCGTAGAAGTAAGAAACCGGGCGGACAGTGCACCTGAACATCAACTAGTGGATCGTGTAAATGCCGCATGGAATGCTTATACAGCCTATGCTACGAGACAGATTAGCCTGATGTCCCAGAATCGGGTAGAAGATGCGAATAACTACCGCAATTCAACAGGGCTTGCGGTGCAAAAAGAAGCTGTGGATAGTTTGAATGCTCTTTCCCGCTACCAGGACCAAGAGATTGATACGGAGATTAAGGACGCTAACGCAGCGTATACGAGAGCGGTACAGATCACCATAAGTATCATGATTGCCGGATTGTTGCTGGCTCTGGGTGTCATTATGTGGGTACTGCCGAGTATTACGCGGGGGCTAAATACCGTATCCATGATGATCACCAGTTTTGGCAAAGGGCGCTATCGTACAATCAGACGCATTCAGGTTAAGTCGACGGACGAGATTGGTCAGATTGCCACTGTGTTCAAAGATGTATCGAGCGATCTGGAAGAAAAACTGGAAGTTGAGAAAGCCTATGTGCAGGCTCAACAGGATCAGAACTGGATGAGTTCGAACATCGCAAGAGTTCCTGAGCTGCTTCGGGGCATTGGTTCCATTCGACAAATCTCCCAGATGTTTATTAGTGAGTTTACACCCGTTCTTGGTGCTCAGTTGGGTGTTGTATACCTCATTGATGAGGAGAAACATCCCGACGAACTGAGACGCTACGGTGCATATGCATTTGAAGAGAACGAAGACGTTGGTAAAGAAATGTACCGGATTGGTGAAGGCCTGATTGGTCAAGCTGCGCTGGATATGACACCAATCGTTTTGGAAAATACGCCGGAAGATTACGTGCATATTGGTTCAGCCTCAGGTTCAACACGTGCTGCGGGCATTATGATCTATCCTGTTGTATTTGAAGATGAACTGATTGGTGTAGTTGAACTGGCTTCCTTTGAAGGGTTCAATGAACTTCATAAACAATTGTTCGCTCAACTGATCATGAACTTGGGCGTAATTTTGAACAACGTTCGACGTCGTTTGCGTGTGGAGGAACTGCTTCGTGAATCTCAAGCACTGACTGAGGAACTGCAAGTTCAATCCGAAGAATTGCAGACACAGCAAGAAGAACTGCGCCGTTCCAATGAGAATCTAGAGGAGCAGACAGAGGCGCTTAAACGTTCCGAAGAATTACTGCAACGTCAGCAGGAAGAGCTGGAACATTTCAATACCGAGCTTATTGCGAAGACGCGGGCGCTTGAAGAGCAAGTGCGTGAAGTCGAAGAGAAGAATGACGAAATTGAGAAAACGAAGACACAGTTGGAACAGCAAGCTACACAGCTGTCGATGACAAGCAAGTACAAGTCCGAATTTTTGGCGAATATGTCGCATGAACTTCGTACACCACTGAACAGTTTGCTCATTCTGTCCCAGTTATTGTCGGAGAACAAGGGTGGAAATCTGACTGACAAGCAGCAGGAATACGCGCAAACCATTTACATGTCGGGTGCGGATCTGCTGAAGATGATTGATGAGATTCTGGATCTGTCCAAAGTGGACGCAGGCAAGATGGATATCAATTATGAGACGGTTCGAATGGAAGAGCTGACCAGCTTTGTTCAGCAAAACTTTGGACCGATGGCGAATAAAAAAGAATTGAACTTGAACATCGAGTTCGACAGCAATTTACCGGAATGGGTATATACCGACAGTCATCGCGTCAAACAGATTTTGCGGAATTTGTTATCGAACGCGTTCAAGTTTACCAATCGTGGTTCGGTCAGTCTGATTGGACAACGGATGAAACCGGAAGAACTGCCGGGTTACATGAACACCAATCAGGAATATCTCGGATTTACTGTGAAAGACACCGGCATTGGTATTCCATCGGACAAGACGGATCTGATCTTTGAAGCGTTCCAGCAAGTGGATGGGACTACAAGTCGCAAATACGGCGGAACGGGTCTGGGATTGTCCATTAGCAGAGAACTGGCACGTTTGCTTGGTGGTGCAATACAGGTAGAATCATCCGAGGGGGAAGGTAGCAGCTTCACCTTGTACCTGCCCGATAATCATGAAGAGGAAGCTCTGGCCGGTGAAGGTGCTTCAAGAGAAGCGGCAGTATCCTCAGAGGCGCTTTATGAACAGTCCATGGAAACACGGACCATGCTTTCAAGCCATCAGTCCATTCTCTCTCCTGATCCGGAGCGAAGCGTGGGTACGGATCTATCTCCTACCCATACGCCTGAAGTGACGCAGATCGAAGATGATCGGGAGAATCTGATGGAAGGTGACAAAATCCTTCTCATTATTGAGGATGACGTGAACTTTGCACATATTTTGATGGATATGGCCAGAGGAAGAGGATTCAAGGCACTTGTTGCCCTGCAAGGCGATAAAGGACTTGAAATGGCTCGTCAATATCTTCCTGATGCCATTATCCTGGATATTCAATTGCCGGTTATGGATGGTTGGACCATTCTGGGCGAGCTGAAGAGCAGTTCGGCAACACGCCATATCCCGGTACATGTGATTTCGGTCATTGATGATATGAAGCAAGGTCTGATGATGGGCGCTATTGCGTATCTGAAAAAACCTTCCAGCAAGGATTCACTGGATAAAGCTTTCTCGCATATCAAATCCTATACCGAGAATCAGTTGAAACGATTGTTGATTGTGGAAGATGATGAGATTCAGCGTAAAGCCATTATAGAATTGATTGGTCATGACGATGTGGCAATCACGGCAGTATCCACAGGCAGTGAAGCTTTGAATGAATTACACACCCAGCGTTATGATTGCATGGTACTGGATCTAATGTTAACGGATATGACCGGGTTCGAGTTGCTCGACCAGATTCGGGATGATGAATATCTCAACGATCTGCCGATTATAATTTATACAGGCAAGGAACTGGATTCCAAGGAAGAAATGAAGCTTCGTAAATATGCGGAATCCATCATTATCAAGGATGTGAAGTCACCGGAACGTTTGCTGGATGAAACCACATTGTTCCTGCATCGGGTAGAAGCCAATTTGCCGGAAGACAAGCGTCGAATTTTACAGAAGCTGCACAACAAAGAAACATTGTTTGAAGGCAAGAAAATATTACTTGTAGATGACGATATTCGTAATGTATTTGCCCTTTCAAGTGTCCTTGAAGGCTATCGCATGGATGTAACCTTTGCAGAGAATGGCCGTGAGGCTCTGGATATCCTGGAGAAAAATCCGGAAATTGATCTGGTACTGATGGACATGATGATGCCAGAAATGGACGGTTACGAAGCGATGACACGAATCAGACAGATCCCGCAGTTTGAAAAATTGCCGATTATTGCGCTTACGGCCAAAGCCATGAAAGAGGATCGAGGCAAATGTATTGAGGCTGGAGCATCTGATTATGTGAAAAAACCGATCCAGACGGATCAATTATTATCCTTAATGCGGGTATGGTTGTATTCGTAAGTTCATTATTCGTAAGTACATTGTTTGGGTAATGAAAGACAATACGACGAATACGCAAGTAACAAATGAAGAAGTGGAGAGAATTTATGACACCGTGGGAACCTACCGAGACGGGGGCAGATTTGGTCCGTATGCCGCAAGATGAAGAGCGCGAGCTGATCGAGATTGAGTTGCTGTTGGAAGGCATGCACCGTTTATATGGATATGATTTTAGAAACTATGCACTGCCATCCCTGAAACGAAGAATCTGGCATCATGCACATGCCGAAGGTGTTAAGAGCATATCCGGCTTGCAGGAGCGTGTGCTTCATGACCGTTCCGCGTTTGAACGTTTTGTACAGAATTTGTCCATCCCTGTGACGGAAATGTTTCGAGATCCCTCGCTTTTCCGAATGTTTCGGGAACAGATTATTCCTATTCTGAGAACATACCCGTATATCCGAATATGGCATGCGGGTTGCTCTACGGGAGAAGAAGTCTATTCCATGGCCATCATGTTGCATGAGGAAGGGCTGTATGACAAGGCAAGAATCTACGCAACGGATATGAATGATCGCTCATTGCAGCAGGCCAAAGAAGGCGTCTACGGTATTGAGAAGATGAAACTGTTTACTACAAATTATTTGGAGGCAGGGGGTACCAAAGCCTTCTCCGAGTACTATACAGCGAAATATAATTCGGTGATATTTCATCCTTTTCTAAGGAAGAACATCATATTCGCCGAGCACAATCTGGCAACAGACCGGTCATTTAATGAGTTTAATGTTATCTTTTGCCGCAATGTCATGATTTATTTCAATGATGAACTGCGGAACCATGTGCATGGGCTGTTTCACGAGAGCTTGAGCCACTTTGGTATTCTGGTTCTGGGGTCGAAAGAATCGATACATTTTACAGAGTTCAGTGATACCTATGAGCCATTAGACCGGACCGAAAAAATATACCGGAAGATCAAATAGGGGGTTAGGGTTAGCCATGGGGCTCAATGAACCAATCCATATATTATTGGTAGATGACCGCCCTGAGAACTTGCTTGCTCTTGAAGCGGTTCTGGAATCGGAACAATATAAACTCGTTAAGGCAACTTCCGGAGAAGAGGCACTCCGCTGTCTGCTAAAAGACGAATTTGCGGTTATCGTACTTGATGTACAGATGCCTGGAATGGACGGAATTGAGACAGCAAAGTTAATTAAGGCACGGGACAAGTCCAAGGATGTGCCGATCATATTCATCTCTGCGAATAGCAGAGAGGCTGAACATTTGTTTGCGGGATATTCAGCCGGGGCCATTGATTACATGGTTAAGCCATTTATTCCTCAGATTTTGAAATCGAAGATCGAGGGCTTTGTGGAGATGTTTATCACCAATAAACGATTGAAGACACAGACCATGCTGCTTCACCAGAAGACACAGGAACTGGAGAAGATGAACCAACAACTCATTCAAGCCAAGGAAGAAGCGGAAATTGCAGCCAATGCGAAGACTGAATTCCTGGCGATGATGAGCCATGAGATTCGCACACCGATGAACGGAGTGATCGGCATGGTGGATCTGCTGATGGAGACGGAATTGAAGGACGATCAGAAGGAGTATGCAGACATTGTTCGTCGCAGTGCGGATGCACTGGTCACGGTCATCAATGACATTCTTGACTTCACCAAGATGGAATCCGGCAAAATGGAACTTGAAGAGCATCCATTTGAATTGGTCTCCTGTATTCGGGAAGTATTGGGATTGTTTGCTGCAGAAGCAGGCAAAAAGAATCTGGAACTGGATTATTTCCTGGAAGATTCGGTCCCTGAATTGATTTACGGAGATATGGCAAGGCTACGCCAGGTTCTCTTGAATCTCATTGCTAATGCAATCAAATTCACCGACCAGGGCGGGGTATATCTGATCGTATCAGTGAATGAGGAAAAGGACGGACAAATGGCGTTGGAGTTTGCTGTTAAGGATACTGGAATAGGTATTGCGTCAGACAAAGTTGACCGCCTGTTCCAGCCGTTTTCTCAGCTTGATACATCCATGACACGCAAGTATGGCGGAACAGGCCTGGGCCTGGCGATCTGCAAGACGCTGGTCGAAATGATGGGTGGACAGATCTATCTCGACACCACAGAGCAACGGGGAGCAACATTTGTATTTACGATTCAGGCGAAACGTTATGTAGAAACAGAACTGGTCCAGAGGAACGGGGAAGAGAAGCTGACGGATGTGAAGAACGAGAATAAATATCCCACCGTATTAATTGTGGATGATCATCCCATTAACCAGAAGCTGATGGCGATTATGCTCAGTAAGCTTGGGTTGCTCTCGGACATCGCTGAAGATGGACAGAGCGCACTGGACATGGTCCTGAGCAGCCGTTATCCCTATGACTATGTGTTCATGGATCTGCAGATGCCTGTTATGGACGGTCTGGAGTGCACACGGCGGATACGAGAGAGCCTGTCCCCGTCTACTCAGCCTATTATTATAGCGATGACGGCTAATGTTATGGAAGGTATTCAGCAACGTTGTACTGCCGCAGGCATGGATGATTATATTAGTAAACCAGTGAAAATGGGCAATGTAAAACAAAAAATAGCCCAGTTTCAAAAACAACGACAAATGTTAAACTCAGGCCCATCTGCCATGAATCATGCCAATTGAAACATTTGCCAAACTTCTTTTTGTTTCACTCGTGCTGAAGTTGGGTTATTAGGTAAGGAAACCATTGATCAGGAGAGAGATGTCTAATGAATACAAATAAGAATGAAAAATTCAATGCAAGAACTGAAACACAGGATGGCGTGTGCACGGTGTATTTGACTGGCGAACTGGATTTGTCGGTTGCTCCTGACTTCCGTTTGGTAATGGAGCCGCTCGTGGATAACAAGGAACAAGATCTTTTGATTAACATGAAAGAATTGAAGTATATCGATAGTACAGGGATTGGTATCCTGTTATCTGTTCTGAAGGCAAGACATGGAATGGAAGCTCGTTTTGAAGTACAGGAAGTTCCTGCGCAAATTCAGAAACTTTTTGACATGACGGGCATCGCCAAATTCTTTGTCACACAGAAGAATTCCCAATAGGAAAGGATCGAAAAAGGAATGAATGCAGAAGTTCAAAGAGTCACCCTTAATCTACCGGCGACAGCTGATTACGTTGATATTGTAAGACTCAATCTTTATGGAGTAGCATCCAAAATGGGATTCTCTTATGAAGACATTGAGGATATGAAAGTTGCTGTATCCGAGGCCTGTAACAACTCTGTACTGTATGCCTACTCACACGAAGGCGGCATGGTTGAAGTCGTATTTGAAGTGGATGGCGAAACACTGTCCATTACTGTCAAAGACGAAGGTGCCAGCTTCGAGAATATGAACCCTGCTGTGTCACGTGCCGGTCTTCACGACAAAGAACTGACAGAAGCACAGATTGGTGGACTTGGGTTCTACCTGATGCAAGCCTTGATGGACGATGTCAGTGTGGAAAGTGAGACGGGCAAAGGTACGAAGGTAGTACTCGTAAAACGTCTTGCAAGAAGTGAGGAGAAAGTATGAATGAAAAAGTGACTCCCCCAGAGTCCATGTCTGAAGCTATAGGTTTGATCTGGGAATACCAGCAGACCCAAGATAATGAAATTGCAACAGTTCTCATCCGTAAATATGAACCGATGGTAAAGATGGCAGCAGGTAAAATTGCTCGGAATCGCCCCGATCTATACGAAGACTTGTATCAGACCGGGCAGATGGCATTGATTCGTTTGCTCAAGCAATACGATATCAACCTGGGTATTCCGTTTGAACCATATGCCATGAAGAGCATGATCGGTCATATGAAGAACTATTTGCGAGACAAATCCTGGTATATTCAGGTGCCCCGGAGGATTAAGGAAAAGGGTGCACTTGTGCAACATGCCATTGATGAGTTAACCGTGAAGCTGGAGCGCTCACCTGGTGTGAACGAGATTGCTGAATACCTTGATTTGACCGCGGAAGAGACGATTGAAGTTCTGGCTGGTCGGGAATGTTATCACTATGTGTCACTGGATTCTCCGTTATCTCAGGATGACAGTGCAGCGACATTGGGTGAGCTGATCAGTGCAGATGTGAATGACTTCGATTCAGTCGAAAAACGGATGGACTTGCAACAGGCATTGGGACAATTGAAGGAACAAGAACAGAAGGTACTTATTCTAGCATTCCAAGATGGCCAATCTCAGCGGGCAATTGCCCAGAAGCTTGGTGTTTCACAGATGAGTGTATCGCGGATTCAGAAGCGAGCTACAGAGAAGCTGAAACAGATTATGTCGAATGCTTCAATGTTATGATAAAAGAATCCCTGATGTTGTTGAGTACGGCATAAAAAAGGACACGTAATTGCACTGAAATGCATACGTGTCCTTTTTGGGATCGAAAAGATGGGTATGCAATGAACGAACATAAGTGCAGGAGTGGATATGGTGATTCTGGATCAAATAAAGCTGGAAGCTCGCCGCGACAAGTTATCTTGCACGGACCATTGGCAATGGTGGGATTGGGTCGCACCTGACCCGGATAGCATGAACGATGCTTTGGAGGAGCTGATAGCGGCATTTCCGGATATGCAGTATTGGCTTCATAAAATTCCTGAAGTCGAATCGAATTATTTGTCCGTCCGTTTCGTGAATGGTACAGAGCCCGTCATATTTGGCTCCTTGTTGTATGCGATCAAGAATGAGAGAGACGACAAACGCCAAGATAATCAGATGTTTTTCTATGTCGATCGCAATAACCTGGTTACCTTGAATATGGATGACAATACACGATGTATTATGAAGACGGATGAACGTGCTCATATGTTACAGCAATGTAGTGAGGCCAGGGACGGGATGTTTGTACTTTTTCGAGCTATACTGCATTACTACCATGTGGGGATGGATCATTTTGAGATGAACCTGCGTGATCTGGAACGTAAGATGGAATCCCGCAATGCTCGCACCTTGATGGACCAGATTCTCGCTGCCCGATTTGAATTGTTGTACTGGAGCAATCTGTTTATACCCTACTCGGAACTGATGGCTGCTGCCCATGAGGCTTACCTCGATGAAATAAACGAAAATCGATACTTTAAGCAGCTTCAACATCGAGTAGAGCGAATGGAACGTTTGTTTAGTCACTACGAGAAAGAGATCGATACGTTAATCTCGATTGATAATGCGATCTCCGGTGTACGTGGTAATGAAATCATGAAGACACTGACCATCGTTACCGCTGTGTTCATACCCGCCACGGCAGCAGGTGCAATATGGGGGATGAACTTCGAGAACCTGCCCTTTATCGACAAATCATGGGGAGTTGTACTGGTCCTTGTCGTCATTATCTTAAGCATGATCAGCATGTATGTATGGCTGATGATGAAAGGATGGACAGGGGATCTATTGAAAGTGAAATCATCTCAGTCTTCTGCCGAAGAAGGACAGAGCAGAGGAGCGACTGAAAAGCGTAAGACTTGACCTACTCTGCTAGTTCATTTTAGTTAATTTTTGTAATCTTCAATATAACCAAGCAAGTCAGCGATATATTGTCCCACAATCGGCATATTGACGAATTGACTGAGAATGAACGCCAGCAAACCAAGAACCACAAAGGTACCTACGGTCAGACCAAGTCCACGTGCCATTCCCGCTGTAAAATTCGTAATAATCCGCTTTTTGGGACTGCTATAATTCTCAATAATATCCTTGATCTGTGCTCTCTCCAGACTATCCGCAATCTGGTCCAGACGTGTGTTCAATCGCTTTACCTCATGCCGCAATTCAAAAGGATGCTCGCTTGTATCATACTGCTGCGCCGGTGTTCCTCCCGTAATTGGAGTATTGCCGTTGATTGTAACTTTACTCATATTTCTTCCCCCTCAACTCGCATTGGATAAAAAATAGCCAGCTGGAGTGCAGCTGGCTATTGGTCACTCGATCTGTATAGCCTTACAGGCTAGTCGAGTTAAGTTCTTTACGTGCATCTTCCTTCGCTTCCACGGAAGCGGAAGCTACTTCCTCAGATGCACGGGAAGCTTCGTTAGCCACATCGGCGGACGCTTTTCTCACAGAGTCCATGACATCATTGCGGCCTTGATTTACCGTTTTCGCAATATCAGAAGTTTTGGAAGAGACCGTTTTAGCCAGTTCAGAGGCTTTATCACCTACAACGGTTGCCACTTCTTTGGTGCGGTCAGTAACGATGCCCACTTTCTCGGAAAGGTCACCACGCAATTCACGTCCTGGTTTAGGAGCAAAGAGTAGTGCTGCAGCTGCTCCCAGCAAACCCCCGATGAAAATTCCTTTGGCGAAAGTCGAACCAGTCTGTACAGGATATTGCTCTTCTGCTTTATTCATGTCTAATCACTCCTTCTTCAAATTAAGAAACAAATACGAAACAACGAACACCTTGTTGCCCGAATCAGGCAGCCTGTCTTAGCAGTCTGGACACAAGCCCCAGCAAGAAAACAAAGAGCGCTGTACCAATGATGGCAGGAATAATGGCAAAGTTACCGATAACCGGTCCCCAGTTACCAAGCAAAAGTGCTCCCAGCCAGGCTCCGGCAAATCCGGCAATCATTGCACCGATGATGCCTCCAGGCATGTTGTGACCGGCAAGTGCATCTCCGATCAAACCGATGATGACTGCCATCACTATGCTGATAATGATGCCCCACATAACAACCGCCTCCTTTAAACTTGATGTAGGATGTTGTCTGTTCGCGTTTGCTTACTTCGTATATAAACGCCGTGCAACCCTGTGAAACAATAAAGATGAGGATGAATGAACTGGAAATTAGAGGAATTCATTCTTTAATGGGCTCGTTTAATGCCTTTAATCATGCAGAAGATCCATGCCAAACCAGCGGCAAATCCCGTAAATACATCCGTAGGGTAATGAACACCCAGCATGATGCGGCTGATGCCGATCAAGAAAATAAAACTGATGCCACATAGAACAGGTATCCATACACCGGAAGTGGTATGCCGTTGTCGTTCAATAGCCCAGATTACAAATAGCATGCCGTAGAAGCCCATAGAGATCATGGCGTGTCCGCTAGGGAAGCTGTACCCGTGAACGACCAGCAGATGATCCAGTTCAGGCCTGCTTCGTCTGAAAAATTCCTTCAATAACGTGTTCAGAATCCACATCATGGCAAAACTCCCCAAGATCGCATATCCATATATAACAAACCTTGGGCTGCGTTGCATGAACAAAAGAAGAGCAAAACCTCCTGCAGCAACAGCAGAGATCTTGAATGAGCCCAGTGCAGTTATGAATGCAGTGTAAGAGAATAGATGAAGACGTGAATCAGAATTCAGATAAAATAATTGCTGAACTTGATCATCCAAACGAATAATAACATCAGCACCCAACCAGGCTCCCAGACCAGCCAGGATAAATACGACCGAAGCGCTGATAGCCATTCCAGCCAACCCCCAGTTGAGGAGTGGACGTAACGACGTGTCGGGAGTTGAACTGAATGAGGCTGGTGAATACGTTTTGCGCGGCATAGTGAGTTTCTCCTTCAGTAGTTGTAGTAGATGAACATAGATTGATAAAGCTATACCCGAAATACCTGTCGAAAAAACTGTAAAAACGTCGCTTTTGTACTATACTATTTAAGATATCCCATGCGGCGTCGTGACGCAAAGCAGAGATGAATTCGGGAGCACAAAGGAGAGAACTCGCATGGAGAGTGCCTTGTTAATTAAAGAATACCGTGCAGGCGTTATGGAATGCGCCCACTACGGACACATAAGTATTACGGATGAGCGTGGTCGAATCGTATACTCGGCTGGTGATCCTCATTTTCGAGCGTTCACTCGCTCATCTGCCAAACCTTTTCAAGCTATTCCAGGAATTCGGGCAGGAATTGCGATTCACTACGGCCTTTCAGCACAGGAGATTGCGATCATGTCTTCTTCGCATCGTTCGGAACCGGAACATATCCGGGTGCTGGAGCAGCTATCTGGTAAAATCGGATTAGGAGAAGAATGCCTGATCTGCGCGCCGAGTTATCCGCTTAATGAAGAAAGCCGTAATGAATGGTTACGTGCACAAGGGGAAAAACGTCGCATTTTGCACAACTGCTCCGGCAAACATCTGGGAATCCTGGGATATAGTCAGATGAAGCAGGTGGATCTGGGCAGTTACGCTGAACCGGATCATCCGGTGCAACGTGAAATTCTCGAAACATTTGCCGACCTGGCAGGCATTCAGGAAAAAGAGATTGAACTTGGGACGGATGGCTGCGGCTTTCCGGTATTTTCTTTGCCGTTGTCAGCATTGTCGAACGCCTATCTGAAGCTCGCTTGTCCGGATCTTATCGCTGATCCTTCCACAAGAACAGCTGTAGAGACGATTACATCGGCCATGAATGAACATCCGTTAATGGTAGGTGGCACGGAGCGTGTAGATTCAGTGCTGCTGGAAGACGATAACATTGTAGCGAAGGGTGGATTCAAGGGGGTCTTCGGATTTGGTCTGAAAAAAGAACGATTGGGAATTACTTTCAAGGTGCTTGATGGTTCTGAGGAAGAGTGGGCTTTCATTGCCCAATCCATTCTGAAACAAATTGGTTACTCCAATGAAAGAACCATTGCACGATTGGCTGAAGTGTTCCCTTCGGACATCCGAAATGACGCAGGTACCTTTGTGGGTCATGCAGATAGTGAGTTCCTACTGCACTCACTTGAAGATAGCGTATAACCTTAAGAAGGGGCGTGATTAGAGTTGCCGGACCCCGGGTAAAGATGACATACCAACTGGTATTCATCTATACAATTCATATACACGCATGGACTGCCGCGGTAATGTGGCAGCTCTAAACCCTTGGAGGTGGATGAACATGATTAAAGTGGTGACGTCGGAAGAAAGGCACACGTCGGATCGAGGTTGGATACACAGTGAATTCAGCTTTTCCTTTGCGGATTATGATGATCCGAGCAACGCCCATTTTGGCTGTTTGCTGGCTCATAATGACAACACGCTGATGCCGCAAGAAGGCTTTAAGAAACATCCACATCATGATCTTGAACTTGTTAGTTATGTCATCTCAGGCACACTCAAGCATACGGATAGTATGGGAACAGAACAATTGCTTGAACCGGGAACGGTCCAGGTTATGAGTGCGGGAACGGGAGTGGAACATTCCGAGACCAATCCGTCAGCGGATGAATCGGTACGTTTTCTCCAGATGTGGTTTTTGCCATCGGAGCGTATGCTGAAACCTTCCTATGCGAATCGGAGGGTAGAGCCGCAGGAGCATTTGAATCGTCTATGTCCGATTGTATCAGGACAAGGAGGCGAGGGAACCGAGGGCGCGTTGCCTATTTCCCAGGATGTAACCTGTTACCTGTCCCATTTGGAATCCGGGAAGAAGTTGATGTACCCGCAACACGAAGATCGGCGTACACATCTTTTCCTAATCAGTGGACATGTGGAGATTCATTGTTCGGACGGCAACTTCAACCTCAAGCCGGGGGATGCTGCGCGAATTCGTAAAAGCTGTGATCTGCAAATGACGAGTACAGGCAGTGAACCTGCCGAATTTGTTCTGGTTGACCTGCCTTAAGGATCATGTATATCCAGTAAGAATAGTCCTAAAATATAAATATACAAAAAAGGACCTGTTCCCACGTTGATGTGGAAGACAGGTCCTTTTTTGGGCTTAGGATTTACGAAGGTTACCCAGTTCCGAAGCGACAGCTTCCACTTCAGAGATACTGAGATGTTCCTTGCTCAAAATCATTTCATACAAGTCAAACAGATCTTCATATTTCTCAAGTGGGAATGATGAAGCCTGCATTGCGGCACCGCTTGCCATCCGAAGTTTGGTTTTGATCGCTTCAATCATATATTCCATATTGGCTGCTGTTGCTTGTGTTAAATCCATCGTTAACTTCATCCCTTCCGTATCGGAAACTCTTGTTATTGTATCACGTTTGGAAGCGCTCAGGCCAATGCTTTTGCGGGGAAATGAAGCATCGGTTACAATGATGGATACAACAACAGGGGTTAATGGAGACCTGAGGTACTGGAGGGAATACAGCTTGGCAGCGTATAAGCGAGAAATGGTTCGCCATCAAGGAAGGGAAGTCCGTAAAGGCGTGCCTGCAGAGGATCTGGTCTTATTTTTCAAAAACATCGTTCAACTTCATTCTCCAGATGAAATCACGTTTGTATGCATTGGTACCGATCGTTCCACCGGGGATGCTCTGGGTCCACTGACAGGAAGTTTACTGCAAGAGAGTGGAGTGGAGAACGTGATTGGCACGCTGTCTTCCCCTTGTGATGCAGATACGCTGGAGAAGAAATTGGCACATATTCCGGCACATCATGCCATCATAGCGATTGACGCGTGTCTGGGTCCAAAGCATGCTGTAAGTACATACTATCTCTCGAATAACCCACTCATTCCGGCTCAATCGGTTGGGGGCAAACTGCCTCCTGTCGGACAATACAGTGTAGCAGCTGTAGTTAATGCCAATGGACCAAGGCCTTATTCCATATTACAGATGACCTCGCTTCATTTGGTTATGGGCATGTCACGAACGATTGCAGACGCCGCGATTGAAGCATGGAAATGGAGACAAACGTTTCATTCATGATACGTAGGCTTAATAATATACAACCTGAATTATTTAATTCGCGCAGAGAGAGGGATTCATATGGAAAAAGTGATGTGTGATGGAACGACGATTTGTTATGCCGAACAAGGTAAGGGAGAAGCACTCATTTTGCTCCACGGATACTGTGGCAGTTCATCGTATTGGGATGAGGTCGTACCTGAGCTGGCACGCAGCTATCGCTGTATCGTACCTGATCTGCGTGGACATGGAAAAACAGATGCACCTGTAGGAAGTTATACCATCGAACAGATGGGCAATGATGTATTGCAGTTGATGGATGAGCTGAACGTGGAAAAGGCGGTTCTTCTGGGACACTCCATGGGAGGATATATTGCGCTCTCGATCGCACAACGCCACCCGGAACGCCTGAATGCATTTGGCTTGATTCATTCCACAGCGTATCCGGACAGTGAAGAAGCCAAGGAAAAACGCCTTCGTGCTGTATCCACCATTCAGACCGAAGGTATCGTAAATTTTGTAGATGGACTGGTTCCCGGACTGTTTGCACCGGAACATGTGGAATCGTTATCTAAGCATGTAACACGTGTGAAAGAGATTGGTTACCAGACAGCCCCTCAAGGTGCTGTTGGCGCTGCACTTGCAATGCGAGAACGCCCGGATCGCCGCGATGTATTGTCCGCTACCCCATTACCTGTATTACTGGTTGCGGGAGAGAAGGATGCGGTTATCCCGCCAGAACGCACATTTACAAGTGACAAGCCACATATCGTGCAAGCCGTTATTGCGGGTGCAGGTCATATGAGCATGTATGAAGCGCCTGAAGAGTTAATTCAGGTCATTAAACAATTTATGGCTGGATTATCGAAGTAATTGATGAAGTGATTTATGTTGATATCATTAGAAATTAGAATATAGTTTGGTTTCTGGATGATTCTACCCTCTTGTAGAGGAGGGGGATTCAGTTCCATTCCAGCTGAACCCCTGCAAAGTCCCTTTGGGATAGCAGGGGTTCAGTGTGTTTATAGACAGAGCTTAGACGCGCGCGTCTTGTTTTGGCTTTTTGTCATGGCATGAATTAAAATAACTATAAAGGAACGTTATGAGAACGATTGAATGTATAGGGTCGAATGATGAGGGGGCATACAGCATGTTCAGAAAAGATTATCTGCTCCGCATGATGGAGGAAATGACAGAGGCAATTGGCAAAGTGTTCACGCTCAAACAGCAGCGTAAGCACACGGAGGCTTTGTCTGAGCTGGATGAGTTGATGCGCAGGCAGTTCGGATTGAACTTATCATTACTGAACTCATTGCCAGCAGAGGATGTTATTGAAATGTTCCGTTTTCGCGGAATGATTGAAGTAGACAATCTACAGCAAGCCGCCAGGCTAATTGAAGAAGAGGCATATATTTATCAAGAAAAGGCCAGAGTGGAAGGCATCGATGATCAGGAGAGAATGGACGCAGAGGATGACGCCCTCATTCGATTGATGAGATCACTTCATTTTTACCTGTATGCATTGAATCATGGAGCTAATCCCAAGTTATTGGACGCACCGGAACGAGTGGAGGGTGTGCTGGGGCTTACGAAAGAATATGAACTTCCTGCTCGAACCGAAAGACAGCTTGCACTGTATCGTGAACAACAAGGACGTTACGACCAGGCAGAGAACAGTTGGTACAGACTGCTCCAGCTTGGTGTTGAATTCCCGGTGAGCTACCGAGATGATGTACAGGCGTTCTACGAAAGGTTGAGCCAACTCACGGATGAACAGCTGGAGCAGGGCGGTCTGCCACGGAACGAAGTTGAAGAGGGACTAGCTGAACTAAGTCGTCAAGAGATGAACTCATAAAATATGGATTGGATCAGGGCTTGTTACATGCCTTCACTTGGAGAGGGAACGGAATTGTGGTATGGTAACGGTTGACCAAATCAAACCGAAAGTGAGATGTACCCCGTGGATTCATTGCGAAAGCTTATACAAGACATCTTTGAACAGAATTCGCTGATTACAGCGACCTGGAGCCAGCTGCGCAGACGGGACAATGTCTCGTATACCAAAGTGCAAGTCAAGCCGGTGACACTGAAGAATCAGCTGCATTATCAATTTGCATTTCATTATAACAACAAAGTGCTGCACGAGAATTTGACTCCGGCTGAAGCGGCTGAGCGCATGACTTTGCTATGCGAAGAGACGTTTCGTCAAGGGCTGCTCTGTACGACCGAGGCAGACTATCAAATTTTGATCAGCAAAAAATATAAAGTATCCATTTTGACCAAATCTGCTTCCAAGACTGCAGTGGATCTGTCGCATAATCGCAAAAAGCAATATGTATTGGAAGAAGGCGTACCTGTATCGTTCCTCGTTGAACTTGGTATTATGAACGAAGAAGGTCGTGTGCTCGCCCGCAAGTATGACAAGTTCAGACAGATCAACCGTTTCCTCGAAATGGTGCAGGATGTTATTCCGCATCTGCCGGAGGGACGTCCACTGACCATCGTTGATTTTGGTTGTGGCAAGTCTTATCTGACATTTGCGTTATATCATTATCTGTCTGTACAACAACGGCGTTCACTCAAGATTATTGGGTTGGACTTAAAGGCAGATGTAATTGAACACTGTAATGATCTGGCTAATCGATTGCATTATGGCGATCTGAAGTTTCTGGTTGGAGACATCGCGGACTACGATGAATTGAACGAAGTGGATATGGTTGTCACGCTTCATGCCTGTGATACAGCTACCGATGCTGCTTTGGAGAAGGCGGTTCGTTGGGGGGCTTCTGTTATTTTGTCTGTTCCTTGCTGTCAGCATGAACTGTTTGACCAAGTAGAAGCTTCCGTGATGAATCCATTGTTGTCCCATGGCATCCTCAAGGAACGTTTTTCCGCACTGGCTACGGATGGGATTCGTGCCAAGTTGCTTGATCTGATGGGATACAAGACACAATTGCTTGAATTCATCGATATGGAGAATACGCCTAAAAACATATTGATTCGTGCTGTTCGCGGTCAGGCCGGCGAAGTGACGGAGATGTGGAATGAATATACGGCTTTCCGTGATTTCATTCATGCCGATCCATATTTGGAGCGGGCTTGTGCCGATTTGCTTCCTGGCGATGGCAAGCAGGCCGACGGGAAATCAAATTCGAGCAAAGAAACCGTTCAAGATTCCGCAAATTGCGACCTTTGCTGAGTGTGCCAATGACAATTCAGGGGCATACTGCAACTAGGGTACCTGAATGTAAACTTCAATACAATGCACATACTTTGTAGCAAGCAACATCATAGCTGTCAGATATATATCAGGCAGAAGGACCCGTTATCGGGATCTTCTGTCTTTTTGTTATGCGTGGGGAGCGGTGGAAGGAGGGTGGAGGCGGTTGAAGAAGAGGACAATGGATCACGGAGTTGTAAGGTATAGACGAGGGTATGCGGCGAATGAGGAAATGATGGAACAGGCGCTTGAACGGTCTCACCACGCAAATGGTACAGAATCTGTAGATAACAGGGACTTATGTAATAGGGACAATAGGGATAGTAGAGACAGTAAGGGCAGAAGAGACAGTACATATAGTAGGGAAGATACATACAACAAAGATGATACGTATAATAAAGAGGATAAAAATAATCCAAATGGAGCTATCAAGACCGATGCGTCAGGGATTTTTTCTTGGACCTTGAGGAGTGAACGTATTTTAGGTTCGGGATGTACTGTTGGGTTGGCCATAGTCATGATTGTTTTGCTACTTGCCGGGTGTCTGAGTCGTGGGCTGTACTATTCGGCCGATCTGTATCCTGTAATTCTGATCGCAGCAGGAAGTACTTTGATCATGATTGTGCTATTTCTTGTCGGTATTCGTCCAGAGAAAGAGCAAGAGCAAGCAAGAAAACAAGTACCTCTGTTACCGGTACATTGGGTAGGGAACAATGAACGAATGGTTGGGCGAATGATTCGAATCCCGGGAATATTGCGGGTGTTGTGGCCGCTGGGGATGATGACTTGTTTTGGGCTACACGCATGGGCAGGCTCGGTGAGTAAACAGAGTAGTATGGATGAGATGTTGCGGTGGAGCCTGCTTGCGATGTTTACCCTGCTCACCGCAGTACTGGCTGCGCGCACGGGTGGCGCACGCTGGTTAGCTTGCGGTTGGCAGATGGCAGGCGGCTTGCTCGTGCTAAGCGGCATCCTCGCCGTGTGCGGAGTACTGCCGCTGCCCTTCGGGGTGATGCGGACTGCTGACCCCGAGATCAGCTCCGCCGGGGCCAGGCTCGGCGGATTATTGCAGTACCCTAATGCGTACGGTGCCGTTGTCGGCATGTACGCCGTGGAGCGGTTGATAGCCGCCGCGCGAGTTATAGCCCGGCCGGTGTCGGCCGGGCGACTCATCGCGGCAGTGCTGCCGCTCATGCCTGCGCAAGCCGCGCTCCTGCTGAGCGAGTCGCGCGGCGCTTGGCTGGCGACCAGCTGCGCCGCGGTCGCCGCCTTCGCTTTGCAGCGGCGCGGTGCCTGCCTGCCGCTGCTGCTGGCCACGGCCGCCCCACTAGCGTGCGCGGCCTGGCTGTACCGCCAGCTGGCTGCTGCACAGCTGGCGCCTGCACCCGTGCCCGGCCTGCTGGCACTGGCCGGGGCATGGGCAGCTGCGCTGCTCGGCACGCTGCTGCTGTGCCGCCTGTGGCACAGCGACGCCGCCAAGGCACGCGCCGCTGCCTTGACGGCCATCGTGCTGGCGGGAGCCGCCGCCGCACTCATGGCCGTGGCCTCCACCGCCGATCGCCTCGCGGCTGGTGTCGGCACGGGGGTGTCCCGCCTACAGATGTGGCGGGACGCCCTCCAGCTGTGGACCGAGGCCGCATGGCTTGGCCACGGTGGAGACACATGGCGCAACATGTTTCGCGCCATTCAATCCTCGCCTTATGTTGGAGGCGAGGTTCACAACGGCTTGCTCGATCATGCCCTGGACACGGGCATGATCGGCATCCTGCTTGTCGCAGGGTGGTTTATCTTCCCCCTGCGAAGCATCTTTCATTTTGCACCGCAGCTCATACCATCCGTACTTATTTTTGGTCTGCATGGGGCGATGGACTTTGACTGGAGCTTCACACTATTTTGGATGCTCTTCATCTGGCTGGGTGCTTGGGCAGCCGCATTGAAGACGGAAGCAGAGGGAGTCCAACGATCCGACGGAACTGTGGAATACACTCCCTCCAGATCCAAATTGAGCTCTATATCCAGATATCTTTTCTTGCGATATTTACCAACCCAATCCCGTCCATCTACTTTCCCGATACGTCCCTTCTTTCATATTCTTCATCGAGTAACTGTTCGTGTAATAAAGGTATCGACAGTGATGATCATTATTTTCTGGCTTGGCGGAACAGTATGGTTGACGTCCCGATACGTTGTAGCAGAAGTACAGTACCGCCAGGCGATGTCTGAACCGGCTGGCACTCCAGCATATAAGGTACATCTTATGTCTGCCTTTCAATTTAACCCGAATCGACCGGATATCGTGATATCTCTTGCGCGAACGCTCCCGGGACGAGAAGCAGAATCAACCCTTCTGAACAGCCTGTCCCATTCCCCAGTGCACCCTCAGATTTACATCGAACTGGGACGATTGGCAGCCCAATTCGGCGAGGGACAGCAGGCTGGAGAATATTTTGCACAAGCGATCGCATTGAATCGGTATGATAGCATCGGCCAATCTGCGGCTTTGTATTGGATGGAGCAGGCAGCGCGGCGGGAATGGGAGGCAGGATTCACAGATCGAGCTCAACAGACTGCCGCCGCTGGTGTACAGATGTATGAACGTTATCGGCTGCTGGCTGAGGAGGTGGAAGCAGGCAACGTTCGCAATGATCGTCGTTTTGTACTGGAAGAACATGCTCTAGATTATGGAGAGAACCTGCGCAGGCTTGCTTCCGCTTATGCTTCTTCTATTCCGTTTACTCCAGAATTGACCAAGCGGAGCCCTTGAATCACTGCTGGATCTTGACGCTTACCCAGGCGATATAATAATGGATGTCAGCGTCTAAAAAGTCTGGGAGTCCAAGGGGGCTACTCCTGGCGGATGGGTGTCCGATTTTCTAAGGAACATAGGACGTCTTATATCGCCTCTAGCTCCTCCTTTTAAATTGTAAGGAACTTCAGACAAGTTATTTTCCCAATTCTCCTGACAAAAACGTTATAAAAAGCCAAAAATCCCGATATAACGTGTCTGAGATTCCTTAGATTTCTAAGGAGGCTTAAAATCCCTGAATAAGACGCCTCAGATTCGTTACCGCTCGTGGTGTTTAATCATCACCAATTACTCGGTGTTTATGTTCATACTCCCTGTGGCGCTAATACCCACCGTGGTGCTCATTGCTCCCTGGAGTGGTTGGCTCCATGCTCTGCTCCAACCGTAAGCCAGAGGACAACCCCGAATTCCACCCAGAGCAAAGCTTTTCATTGTGGCATATTTACAGACGATACCCGCCAAATGCATGCTGAAACGCATCTTTTAATGGCTCAACATCCACTTCCCATAGCGCAGCGATCTCTGCACTGACATCCGTGTTCCACCACTCACATAATTTTTTGCGGTTGTCGCGATTCTCTCCGATCCAGAGCAGATTCGTAATCACCTTACCGTAATAACATTCTTCCGCCTGCTTCATCCGTTCGGGGGAGACATACACTTTCAGCCGTTTGGCTGTTCGATACAGTTCCTTGCTGCATGCTCTGCGAATCCCCCTGGCGGAAGGAAGGTTTTGACCAGATTGCGTATGTTTGACCGGTGGAGAACCGGGTATTGACTTGTGTGACATCTTTTCACGCTCCTCTCCCCATACCATATGCGAACCGCTGCGAACGGGACACTATCCCAGCCTTGTGAAGTAGCAACGTCCACAGCCCTGTGATAAAATAGGGACGAACATCCATGGTGCGGAGGGGCACCGCCAATCAGGATGGAGAAAGAGGGTTGAGATGGACTTTATTCATAACCTTGTCGGCCAATTGTTTGATTGGATTCAAAGTCTTGGTTACTTTGGAATCATGCTTGGATTAATGATGGAAGTCATCCCGAGCGAAATTGTGCTGGCGTATGGAGGTTTTCTCGTTTCACAAGGTAATATCAACTTCTTCGGTGCTATGATTTTCGGAACAATCGGCGGTGTGATTGCCCAATTATTTATTTACTGGATTGGCCGTTATGGCGGCAGACCTGTGCTTGAACGCTACGGTAAATACATACTCATCCAGAAAAAACACATCGACCATTCCGAAGAGTGGTTCCGCAAGTATGGTACAGGTGTCATTTTCACGGCGCGTTTTGTTCCAGTGGTAAGACATGCAATCTCCATCCCGGCTGGCATCACGAAAATGCACGCAGGCAAATTCATCTTGCTTACTACACTCGCTGTTATACCTTGGACTGCATTGTTTATATATTTAGGGATGATTCTTGGAGATCAATGGAAGCATATTGATGAGAAAGCGGCACCATATGTTATGCCTATTTTGCTGGTCGCTCTCGCCCTTATGATCGTTTATGTACTTATTAAATGGATGAATGCTCGTAAAAAGAAAGGAAGTGTCTAGTCATGGGTAAACCCAACTTGTCTCACAAATTCGGTAAAGGTCTGCCACCGAAAGATTTTATCGAGAGTATGACCAAGAACCAAAGTGAATTCCAGGCCAACTATGATAGCTTTACTTGGTCGAACGAAGAGGATCGTGAGTTCTTTGAGAGCCTGAACCATCGGGATGATCTGCGTGTGTTAATTCTGGCTGCGGACTGGTGCGGAGATGTTGTCCGTAATATTCCGGTTGTGTTCCAGGCGCTTGAAATCTCAGGAATCCCAACAGAGGTTCTGATTATGGAAAACCATCCAGAAGTGATGGATGAGTTCCTGACGATGGGTGGCCGTTCCGTGCCAGTCGTTATTTTCGCAGATACAGGTGGTCATGTATTGGGTCAGTGGGGACCTCGTCCGCAGCATGTACAGGAAGTTATGATTGAATTCAAACGCCTTAATCCGGATCGTGAAGCAGCCGATTATCAAGAAAATTTGGCTGTAGCGCGTCAAGAGATAGGTAAACGTTATGGGGAAGGAACGGAGTCACATGCAACCATTATCCGTGAGTTGCGTGAACTGATTTCGGGTTACTAAGCCGATATGCTTAACATTCGCACGTTTACACTTGGCCCGCTTCAAACCAATGCGTATCTCCTACAAGGAGATGACCCGGGTAAAGCTGTCATTATTGATCCGGGCATGAATCCAGGGCCGCTACTTAAGGCGATTCAAGACTTGGAGATCGAAGCCATTCTCCTGACTCATGCTCACTTTGATCATATGGGTGGGGTAGATGAGATCCGTAAATTGAAGGGATGTCCCGTTTATCTTCATGATTTGGAGAGTGACTGGCTGACAACCCCGAAATTAAATGGATCTTTGAATTGGCCGCAGGCGACACCACCGCTTTCGACAGATCCTGCTGAATATGCCATGGACGAAGGGCAGAAGCTGAATCTGATTGGACATACGTTTAAAGTGTTCCATACACCTGGACATTCACCAGGCAGTGTAAGTTTGCTTTGTGATAACGATCTGTTTGCCGGTGATGTGCTGTTCCGCATGGGTGTGGGCAGAACGGACCTGACAGGAGGGCGTGAACGGGATCTGATTGATTCGATCCAGAACAAGCTTTACACCTTTGCTGATGACGTGAAAGTGTATCCAGGTCATGGCCCCAAAACGACTATTGGTTATGAGAAACAGAACAATCCTTACGTGTCCGCAAGATAATCCGACATGATATGTGAAGAAAGTCTGGACAAGTGACAACTTTTTCATTAGAATAGCAATTAGTTGTTACAAGCGTTAAGGCATCATCTAACTGAAGCATTACCAAGAAACACCCAACCTTGCGAAGCACGCAGACTGTGGTCTATACCCGGTTTGCGTTCTTTTTTTGTTTTCAGCCCCTTTTTTATCACAGAATCAGCCTGTTTTACCCTACATAGAGATACATGATGTGCTTCATCACAAGCCAGTTTGAGACCAATAGCAAGTTAGCAGCAAACACAGATTGTTTAGAAATGATGAGTTTAAGAAAATAGTAGATCATGAGAGCGGGGAATATCAAAGTGGAGAAAACAAGAGTTATTCCGTTGGGACAGCGTGTCGAGTATCCGATTATTGAAGAAAACCGTCGCATAATAGAAAGTGGAAAAAGAGAAAAAGGTACTGAGCGAGCTTCAATACATAACCCTAGTGTGACCAGTGAAGGGATGAATTCTCAGCAGAATATATGGACGAGTCGTGTATTACGAAACGGAGCCCGCAACCAACCGTGGTTCGACAAGCTGCAAGATTACCGGAATGAAGTCTGATTGCCCGGGAAATTGTCGGGTTTAATTTTTTTTTTGATCACATTGAACGTTTCTTGCAGAGCCTGTCGTATTAACTAGCGCAAACCAGGTGCACGAAAGCAGAAATAGCATCATTTTAAAAATGGAAAAAAAGATTTTGCACAAATATGTTGTTTAATTCTAGTATTCCTAGACATCGTTATTCTTTTCTAGTAGACTATACAAATAATAAAAAGATAGACTACTAGGAGGTTAGACGATGCTGCGATTAGGAGAGAAGGTTGTCATCGTCGCGGATTCGTTTGAGCAGAATCTTCCTGTAGGGGAATATGGTTTCGTCATCGCTTATGACCGGAATCCGGACAATGCGTTCGATTACGTGCTTCGAGTGCCGCAGGTGAACCGGAACTTTTTTGTTCCATCCGGCGACATCGATCTGGAAGAGGTTCTGCTGAAGCAGGAAGCTGAGCGGGTCGAGCGAGAAGCGTTGATAGATTACGCCCTTGCGACACACAATGAGAAACTGTTTCATCATCTGATGAATGGAGATTTTCAAGTTGTGGAAGAGGAAGAAGAACCCGCGAACGATGTTATGTCACAGGCGGATTTTATAAAGCAGGTTAATCTGCGTGCATGGATTTAGAATTTTAAGAGTCGGCTGATGCCGGCTCTTTTTTATTTTATAAGTTCGTTTTTAGCTTCACACAAGTCAGTCAGGTCATATGCATTGAATTGTCGAACTATCTCACCTATAATGAAAAAAGTTATCTTGAGACTTTAGCCCGTTAAACGAGCGATTCGTTTCAGGTCGTTACGGGAATCAGAACGAATGAAGGAGGCATCCGCTAATGAGTATTTCGAATAATGACGTTCAGCATGTGGCCAAGCTGGCCCGGCTCAACTTGACTGCTGAAGAAGAACAGACCCTGACAGGTCAGCTGAACGCGATTTTAAAATATGCAGAAAAGCTGAATGAGCTGGATACAGAAGACATCGAGCCCACCACTCACGTTCTGCACGTAAGCAATGTCATGCGTGATGATGAGACCAAAGAAAGCCTGTCGATTGAACAGGTGATGCGCAATGCACCGGAAGAAGAAGACGGGCAGTTTAAAGTGCCTGCTGTAATGGAATAACGGATAATCGGAAGGAGGACAAAAACTGTGAGTTTATTTGAACAATCGTTGCCTGAGTTACATAACAAGCTGCATGCCAAAGAGCTGTCGGTCAGCGATCTGGTGGATCAGGCGTATCAGAACATTGGCGCGCATGACGATAAAGTTAAGGCGTATTTGGCACTGGATGAAGAACAAGCACGCGCTCGTGCACGTCAACTGGATGACCGTCTGGTTAGCGGCGAGGAGAAAGGTTTGCTTTTCGGCTTGCCTGTAGGTATCAAGGATAACATCGTTACAAACGGACTGCGCACGACGTGTGGTAGCCAGTTTCTTCGTAATTTCGACCCGGTGTATGATGCGACAGTTGTCGAGAAATTGAAAGCCGCGGACACCGTAACTATTGGTAAACTCAACATGGACGAATTCGCCATGGGCGGTTCCAATGAGAATTCAAGCTTCTCCCCTGTACGAAATCCATGGGCACTGGATCGTGTTCCAGGAGGCTCCAGTGGTGGTTCTGCAGCGGCTGTGGCTGCGGGAGAAGCATACTTCACGCTCGGATCAGATACAGGTGGCTCCATCAGACAGCCTGCTTCGTATTGTGGTGTTGTAGGATTGAAGCCGACATATGGACTGGTTTCCCGCTTTGGTTTGGTGGCATTTGCCTCATCCCTGGATCAGATTGGACCTTTGACGAAAAATGTTGAAGATTCTGCTTATGTTTTGCAAGCCATTGCTGGATATGACGCCAAAGATTCGACATCTGCAAAAGTAGAGATTCCGGATTATTTGAGCGGACTGACAGGTGATGTCAAAGGGCTTCGCATTGCCGTTCCGAAAGAATACATCGGTGAAGGCGTAGATCCACAAGTGAAAGAGACAGTACTGTCTGCATTGAAAGTTCTTGAAGGGCTCGGGGCAACATGGGAAGAAGTATCCCTTCCGCATACCGAATATGCAGTGGCTACGTATTACCTGCTTGCCTCTTCAGAGGCTTCTTCCAACTTGGCTAGATTTGATGGTGTACGTTATGGCGTGCGTGCTGACAATCCGGATAACTTGCTGGATCTGTACCATCAGTCTCGCAGCCAAGGCTTTGGTCCCGAAGTGAAACGACGTATCATGCTCGGAACGTATGCACTCAGCTCGGGTTACTATGATGCCTATTATCTGAAAGCACAGAAAGTACGTACATTGATCAAACAGGATTTCGACAATGTATTTGCCAAATATGATGTGATTATCGGACCAACTGCGCCAACTACAGCGTTCAAACTGGGTTCACAGGTGGATGATCCACTTACGATGTATCTGAACGATATTTTGACGATTCCCGTTAACCTGGCTGGTGTACCTGCTGTTAGCATACCATGCGGATTCTCGGATGGATTACCTGTTGGCCTGCAGATTATCGGTAAAGCCTTTGATGAAACAACCGTATTGCGTGTAGCGCATGCGTTTGAACAAAATACAGAATTCCATAAGCAGCGTCCGCAGCTGTAGACTGCCCGGAACGGAGGAATATAGAAATGTCCGCATCTAAATATGAAACGGTCGTTGGACTTGAAGTCCACGTGGAGTTGCATACGAACTCCAAAATTTTCTGTGGCTGCTCCACAGCTTTTGGAGCTCCGCCGAACACGCATACCTGCCCAGTCTGTCTCGGACATCCAGGCGTACTGCCTGTACTGAATCGTCAGGCGGTAGACTACGCAATGAAGGCAGCGATGGCCCTGAATTGTACGATCGCTGATGTCAGCAAGTTTGACCGTAAAAACTACTTTTACCCCGATTCACCAAAGGCCTACCAGATCTCGCAATTCGATCAACCGATTGGTGAGAACGGCTGGATTGATATTGAAGTGAATGGTGAAACGAAACGAATCGGCATCACGCGTCTTCACTTGGAGGAAGATGCAGGGAAGCTCACGCATATCGATGGCGGATACGCTTCTTTGGTGGACTTTAACCGTGTCGGTACGCCACTCGTTGAGATTGTATCCGAACCTGAGATTTCTTCTCCGGAAGAGGCGCGTGCGTATCTTGAAAAAATGCGTGCGATCATGCAGTACTGTGATGTGTCGGACGTGAAGATGGAAGAAGGATCACTGCGTTGTGACGCCAACATCAGTTTGCGTCCACATGGACAGGAGAAGCTGGGAACAAGAGCCGAGCTGAAGAACATGAACTCCTTCCGTGGTGTTCAGCGTGGTCTGGAATATGAACAATATCGTCAGGCTGAAATTCTGGATGATGGCGGTGAAGTGGTTCAGGAGACGCGTCGTTGGGACGAAGCTCAAGGGAAAACACTGTCGATGCGTGGCAAGGAACAAGCGCATGACTATCGTTATTTCCCGGACCCGGATCTGGTGAATTTGCATATTGACGAAGCCTGGAAAGAGCGGATCAGAGCTACCATACCTGAGCTTCCAGACGAGCGCAAGGCACGTTATACGGCTGATTATGGATTGCCTAGCTATGATGCAGAGGTTATTACCTCCTCCAAAGCTGTGGCAGATCTTTTTGAAGATAGTCTGAAATACACTCAGGATGCGAAGTCCGTATCCAACTGGATCATGGGCGACTTGCTGGGGTACCTGAATACGAGCAACCTTGAAGTGACTCAAGTTCCACTGACAGGTCAAGGCTTGGGTGAGATGATTGGCTTGCTTGAGAAGGGCACAATCAACAGCAAAATCGCCAAAACGGTATTCAAGGAAATGCTGGAGAGCGGCAAGCTTCCACAGCAGATCGTTGAAGAGAAGGGTCTTGTGCAGATTAGTGATGAAGGTGCCATTCTTGCCATTGTTGAGCAGGTTGTGGCGAATAATCCTCAATCGGTGGAAGACTATAAAGCCGGTAAACAGAAAGCTATTGGCTTCCTCGTAGGTCAGGTTATGAAAGAAAGCAAAGGCAAGGCGAATCCCGCCCTGGCCAACCAACTGCTTGCAGATGTACTGAACCGCTAATCCTTCCGGTTAGGCCGGACAGAAAGAGGCTCGTCCCTGTGACAGCCTCTTTTTGTTATTATGGACACAAATGTATTTCGGACGGGGGAACGGATATGAACATTCAACCATTGTCACTAAGTGATCTGGAGACGTTGGGACAGTTATGGAGACTTCAACATGTTGCCTATCGATTGGAAGCCGAGATCATCGGATTTCAGGAAATTCCTCCTTTGATGGATACGATGGAGACACTTCGGGATTGTGGAGAGAGCTTTTATGGTTGTATCCATGATGACGGGGAGCTTATCGGGGCTGTCGCTGTAGCAGAGGAAGAGGAGAACGCACTGACCATTACACGAATGATGGTGCACCCGGATCACTTTCGCAAGGGAATTGCTGCATCTTTGATGACGTATGTGTTGGAACAGCATGCGGATCTTCCACGCTATATCGTCTCCACAGGAACGCTGAATCAACCCGCTGTGAATCTGTATACCCAATTCGGTTTTAAGCCCGTGGAAGTCACACAGATTGCACCTGGAGTGGAATTAACGACTTTTCACAAGAATAAACTTTAATCATATTAACAACTTCGAGGAGGAATACCGACTTTGGGCGATCCCTGGTTCATTGATGAGTGGCACATTTTATTACGATTATTACTGGCCATGCTGCTTGGAGGGCTCGTAGGATTAGAGCGGGAACGGTCCAATCATGCCGCCGGTTTGCGTACCCATATTCTGGTATGTCTTGGTTCTGCACTGATTATGATGTTGTCTGTTTATGGCTTTAAAGATTTTGCTAATGAATTAAATGTAAGGATCGATCCAGCGCGTCTGGCTACTGCTGTAATTACTGGTGTCGGATTCCTGGGAGCAGGGACTATTCTCTTCACGGGAAAATCCATTACCGGATTGACTACGGCAGCTTCAATCTGGGTTGTTGCAGCCATTGGGCTCGCGGCAGGTGCGGGATTCTTCTTTGCCTCTATCGTATCCACCGTTCTGGTATTGCTTAACCTCTGGGTATTTAACAAATTAGAGTTAAGGTATCTACGAGGGAACAAACTGCATGTCGTTACACTTCATACCTTGTCAGAACCCGGTTTCCTGGAACAGCTGTCTTCATGTATGGAGCAGGAGAAGATAAAAATTCGTAAAATTACGGTGAATGAACAGGACCTGGCTTATGCAGAGATGATATCGGTTGAACGCAAAATTGAGATTGTGCTGCATGTGCAGGTACCGCATGATTTCAAAACAGTAGGCCTGGTATCCAAGTTAAGACAGTGGGAACACGTTACCAAAGTGTCGATCGAATAAATGAATTAGAACCCTCCCCAGGCCAGCAGTGCCGGAGGGTTTTTGGTCATATCCATATTTCTTCCAGTTACTCTCCTTGCTCTTTAGGGTACTATCTAACCAAATGCATGAAGAGCGGAAGGTCAGTTCAGAAGAGAGGAGTATGTTATGAAACGGAGACGTCAATCGAACAAAAAAACCAGTACAGTTCAGAACAAACCGGTCAGGAATCGGACTCATAAATTTATTGCAGGGTTATTGAGTGCCATTATTCCAGGCTTGGGCCATATTTATCTGAGATTATACATGAGAGGTTTGACCTTTATGCTGCTTGTTTTGCTTGATCTGTCAGCAGTGTTGTACTTCTCATCCATTGGTATACAGATCAATGTGCCAATGCTCATCTTGCTGGCTTTATGTATTCCGGTTATTTACTTTTACAATGTATATGATGTGCTGCAATCTGCGGATTGGGTCATGATGCGCAGACGTAGAGCAGTAACCCAGACAACTTCGGACAAGCCGATATCCAATGAACGTTCTACACGAGATGCAATGATGGTCTGGGAGAGAGGCATATCGTTCGGATTACTTCTGATTGTGGGAGGGTCTTTGATGGTGTTGTTCTTCCGTAAACCACGCTGGTTCCAAGAGATCCTCGCCATGTATGGCGGGTATTCCTTTGCGATTCTTATGATCGTAGGAGGATTGCTTCTGTTCGGGCGTGAGTTCTGGGTTATGTTAAATAAGAAAAAAATGTAGTTGAAACGATACAAGGGGGGAACGTGATGAACCGTAAAGTCCGGGTTGGCCGCTATACGGCTGCCGCCTTAATCATAGCGGTCGGTGTGCTGTTGATTTTGGATAAACGGTGGGGAACTGACTATGTATATGAGATGGTGGACTGGTGGCCATTTTTGCTCGTTGTTTTAGGCGTGGAATATATTGTGCTGTTCCTGTGGACACGCAGAAGAAAAAAGGTGCAATCGAATAATCCAGGTAATCCTGATGAACCAATAAAAGTACGTTTCAGACCCGATGCGAAAGGTATTCTGACCTCATTGATTTTGGCGGCTTCTGTATTTATTGTTACTGAGCAGGATCACTACATGCACTTATGGAATAGAGTGAGTCTAAATCTCGGAGCGGCTTCCATGGACTACAGTCAAGCTGCAGGATATATGGAGGATAAGGGCACGATTCGTGTTCCTGTTGGTATGGATACGTCAGATCTTGTGGTCGAAGGTGTGAACGGGGATATCTCGGTGCAACGGGGAGACACGGAGGAGATTGAAGTACGAACAGTTATCTGGGTAGATCAGACGACGGAAGTACAGGCGAAGGCCGTAGCAGATGCCTCTTTTGTGGAGACCGATGGTACGAAAGTAATTCATATCAAAGCTACAGGCAAGACGTATGGAGAAAATGAAAAAACGCAGCCACGGATGAATATCACCATAACGATTCCGGATGATCGTCGCTTTAATCTGGATATTCGAACTTCCAATGGGGCCATATTGTTAAACCGTCCGGAAGCCATTAGTACCATATTTGCCGAAACGGGTAACGGACGGATCCGGATTACCAATGCCGTTGGAGATATTTCGGGCAAAACGTTAAACGGAGATGTCATCGTAGCTAATGCCATTGGTAATGTAGACCTTGATAGTAACCGTGGAGACATGAAAGCCCGCGGCGTTTCCGGTGATGTCGAACTGACCACACAAGTGGGAAGTATCAGTATTGCAGACTCTGTTGGCGAATTCACGGCAGAGACACGTAACGGCAATATTACGCTGGATGGTGCCAACCTGGGAATCAAGGCTCAATCGCTCAATGGCAGTATTAACATCGTATCTGCCAAAGTCGGAGGTGACTGGGATGTTTACAGTGCTGTAGGTGCCATTAACGTGCTACTGCCTGATCGGGGCGACTACAGTCTTGCTGGTTCCAGCAGTTATGGAGATTTAATCACGGATTTGCCTTTCAAAGTACAGAATAAAACGATAGAAGGCCAGCTCGGTGAGGGCGAGTACAGGGTGAAAATTGAAGGCAACAGTGATCTCACCATTCAGAGCAACCCGGCCGTGTCTACGCCTGAAATAGTTACACCGGAGTCTGAAGATGAAGCTGAGAATCTGGAACAGACAACCGAAGACGAAGCAAATTCCCAGGAGGATTCTACAGAGGTTCCTTGACCGCCGCGTTGACAATAAACTTGTAATCGCCGTACAATAAATGTACACTGGCAAGATTACACGACACGAAAGATGTGTTGTCGTTGTTAATGGCCGGGAATCAACTCTGTACAGGGAGCCAGCAATATACTCTTCAACAGAGAATGAAAGGTAAGGCGGTGGGTTTTATGGCAACACGTGTCCAACATGCGTTGGAGCATCTGAAAACGACTGGTGTCCGTATTACACCCCAGCGTCATGCCATATTGAACTATCTGATGGAATCCATGGGGCATCCGACAGCCGATGAAATTTACCGAGCCCTTGAACCCCAATTTCCCAGTATGAGCGTGGCGACGGTATATAACAATTTGAAGATGTTTCTGGAAGCTGGCATGGTCCGGGAATTGACATACGGAGATAATTCAAGCCGCTTCGATGCCAATGTGACGGATCATTATCATGTTATCTGTGATCAATGCGGCAAGATTGAAGACTTCAGCTATCCTTCACTCAAAAGTGTAGAGCTTCAAGCGGAATCTAGTACGGGTTTTGAAGTACACGGTCACCGATTGGAAGTATATGGCGTTTGTAAAAGTTGCAGGGATTAAGAGAGTTGAATTACAATATTAGCGTGTAGAATTCAGTATGGATTCTTCGCGCTTTTTTTTTAGCATTTATGCAAAATGCTCATTTCTATAACAACTTATGCGCACATCCTTAAGATTCAGCATAATTAACGGAGGTAGACGTTTTTGGGTAGAAAAAGCAGATATACAGGTCAGAAGCGACGTTCATTTTGGCCCGGTTTTCTCGGGGTTTGTCTGATCGCTGGGGGTGCTTACTGGCTTATAACGAATGTATGGTTGAATCAGACTCATGAAGACCCCGATTGGGTAGGGAGAAACCAGCCTATTTTTGTGGATGGGCAACTGATGGACGGAGATGCTTCGGGTACAGGAGATCAACTCAAGTTACCTGTGAAGGTGCTGCAAGAGGCGATTGATGCGGGCATACGTTATGAACCAGAGTCGGGAGATATCATTATTGCCTCCCCTCAGCGAGTTCTTCATATGAAAGAGGGTAGCACACAAGCAGAACTGAATCATAAAGATTATCCTATGACGGTTAAGCCAGAGGTTAAGGATGGAGAAGCATACATTCCGCTCAAACCTTTGAAGGAAGTATACGGCATAGCTATACAGGAAGATTCGGTAACAGGTGCTGTGCTGCTGATGCGCGGAGGAGACATGATACAGTATGCAGAGATTGATACGTTATCATCCAAAGCGGACAAAACGGTGCCGTTATATAAACGTGGGGGAGAATCCTCACCAATCATTGCCGATATGGAAAAGAATGCCCGAGTACGTGTATGGCAGACGGGGGAAGAACAGAGTTTTGTTCAACTCGATAATGGATATGCCGGATACGTAGGTAATGATTATATTGCGCTCACCGAGAAAAAGAAGGTGGACATACCCAAGTATACGCTGACTGCAGCAGAGAAGAAGTGGCAGAATAAACCGGTAAACCTGGTTTGGGAAGCCGTGTATAATCGTCAGCCTGATGTGGGCTCTATCGGTAAAATGCCTGGTGTGAATGTGGTTAGCCCCACATGGTTTCATATTACGGATGGACAGGGCACTGTGAAAAGCAAGGGAAACCAAGCTTATGTGAACTGGGCCCACCGTTCCGGTATGGAAGTATGGGGACTTATGGATAACAGCTTTGACCCGGACATTACCAAAGAAGCCGTAGCTTCTTATGAGACACGAACTCATATTATCGAGCAGATGTTAGAGTATGCACAGACGTATCAGTTGGACGGTATCAACATCGACTTTGAGAACGTGTATACAGATGACGGGCCGAATATTACGCAATTTGTGCGTGAGATCAAGGCGATGGCACGCATACATGGATTGATGTTATCAATCGATGTAACACCAAAATCCAACAGTGAGATGTGGTCTGCCTTTCTGGATCGCCGTGCATTAGGTTCTTTTGCAGACTATGTTATTGTGATGGCCTATGATGAACATTGGGCGGCTAGTCCCAAGGCGGGTTCGGTAGCGTCCCTTCCATGGACTGAGGCTTCCATGAGACGCATACTTGAGGAGGATGAAGTACCTTCTAACAAGTTGATCATGGCTGTTCCACTCTATACCCGGATCTGGACGGAAGAGACGAACGATCAAGGGGAGGTTAAGGTGTCTTCCAAAGCGGTAGGCATGAATACCATTGTAGATCTGATTCAAGAAAAGAAACTCAAACCCGAACTGGATCAGGCAAGTGGACAGAACTACGTGGAATATGAAGAAGACGGAGCTACCAAGAAAATATGGATCGAAGATGCCGTGTCCCTTCAGGCGCGTGTGGATTTGATTGCTTCGTTGAAGCTGGGCGGAGTAGCGGCGTGGAATCGCAGTTTTGCCAATGCTTCTGCGTGGGAGATATTGAAGCAGGCTGGTTACCAGAAATAAAATCCTTTGGCTCCGGTATTGAATCAACGCTTTCCTTGTTTTACTTCGTAGATTCAAAAGTTGTTCCCGTTTGATACTATCATACGTGCAATTTAACGTTTATTGGCCGTAGGACTTATAACTTAACTTCGTATCTTAGCTAGTTATAACAGTAACAAGGGTGACATTTATAAACCAAAGTCAAAAAAGGTCCGGTAGACATACCGGGCCTTTTTTTTTGTTCTTCAATGAAGTTAAGGTGAAAGACATCTAGCGGTTGGAGATCAATTCGTACTATCCTTCGGTGGGGGGAACTGTTGTAGAAGGCGCTTTCACTTGTTGACTGGTCGTATTGGCCTTATTAGGGTCAAGAGTGAGGATGGTATGACAGAACATACAACGATCCGTCTTGCCCAGCATTTTGGTTAACTTCCCGCATTCCGGGCAGTCGACTTGTACAGCGCTGGTAGAGAGCATGCCAGCCCAGAAATAGATGGCGAGGCTGGCCATCATGGCAATCAGTCCGATGACAAGTCCTACAGCTGCGAATACCTTGCCTGCATGTCCCCAGAATACAATCCCGGCTGTTCCCAGTATCATTAGGCCCATACCTAGCATGGTCAGCAGTAATCCCCAAGTGCGAAAAGCATTAATTTTTGCTGATTTAAAAATCATGAAAAATGCTCCTATCGTATGAGTAGTATCGGACCTGGAAAAGAAGGAAACTTCAGTCTGGATGTAGAATTACATTATAACTGACTTGGCGCTTATCTGCCATGAAATGTATGGAGGGAATCGTGGAATTAAAGAACCTTGCTTTTTTGTCCGAACAGTCGGAAGAGACGGGGGCAGTTGGGGCTATCGCTTATTCCCACCCGGGAGAGCGATTCCACGGCTCCCTAGTTCAAGATTTTGAATTATTAGTACTTGTTGTTCATAATGATGACCAATTGAAGTCGACGGTGGGACATTACAGATATGGTGATCTTCGTTATCAAATGATCTATGCCAGCCGTCATGAGTTACAGAGTAGTGTCGTTACCGGGAATCATAATAATCTCACTCAGTGTCTGATTGAAGGTGAGATTATCTGGGAAGCGGACAGTACCTTAAGTGATTTACGAGAAGAACTGTCTGCCTTTGGGACAGAATTGCGTGAACAGAAGCTGCTTCATGAATTCACCAGTTTCTTGAGAATGTATGTGGAGGCCAAGCGTCATATCCAGGAAGGGCATGTTGTAGACGCCTACTACAATGTATTAGAGGCTCTGGGAAACTGGGCAAGAATTGTATTAATTGAACAGGGGATATATCCGGATCATGCCGTGTGGACTCATGTACAGAATCTGGATCGTGCTTTATGGAAACTGTATCAGGAGCTTACCGTAAGCTCCGAGACGCTGGAGCAGCGAGTAGAGCTTGTCCTGCTTGCTTGTGAGTTTTCCGTAATGTCCAAAATGAGTGAATGTTCAGAACTGCTGCTGCGTGTGTTGAGAAGTCGCAAGGAGCCGTGGAGCATGAATGAACTTGTTCATCATCCGCAGTTAAGGTTTGTTCGAGAAGATCTGCCTTTGGTTATACGCAAGCTGGTCTTTCGTTCTATTGTAAAAGAATCTGCAGGATGGCCATCGATCGGAGGAGAGGGCCGGGAAATTCGGTATTGGATTGAGGCATAATAATCTCCAATAGCTTGGCATTATATGAATCACATAAGGGAGGGGAAACCTTCCTTTTTTGTTTGTTTAATAATTTATAAAAAATTGTTGACTCTTATTCGTGATATATGATACATTATATTTCGTTCCTCAAACGAGCTTATCGCCAACAAACGATAAATTCTTTAGAGGAAAAGTAGAGAATTAAAGCTTCAAAAAAAGAAATTAAAAAAAGTTCTTGACGAAAACAAACGAAATGTGATACATTATTTAAGTCGACGCCGAAACTTGGTTGAGACGAAAGAAGAGTAAAACAAATCGTGTTTGATCTTTGAAAACTGAACAACGAGTGAGTAAACATTCTGCTTGCAGAATGAACGCGAAAGTTTGAGACAAGCCTTGGCTTGAATCGACTGGAGCACAAATGAGATTTTTAATCTCGTCAGATTCAAAATGAGCTTATCGCTCTTTTCAATACTTTATTGGAGAGTTTGATCCTGGCTCAGGACGAACGCTGGCGGCATGCCTAATACATGCAAGTCGAGCGGACTTGAAGAGAAGCTTGCTTCTCTGACAGTTAGCGGCGGACGGGTGAGTAACACGTAGGCAACCTGCCCTCAAGTTTGGGACAACTACCGGAAACGGTAGCTAATACCGAATAGTTGTTTTCTTCGCCTGAAGAGAACTGGAAAGACGGAGCAATCTGTCACTTGGGGATGGGCCTGCGGCGCATTAGCTAGTTGGTGAGGTAACGGCTCACCAAGGCGACGATGCGTAGCCGACCTGAGAGGGTGATCGGCCACACTGGGACTGAGACACGGCCCAGACTCCTACGGGAGGCAGCAGTAGGGAATCTTCCGCAATGGGCGAAAGCCTGACGGAGCAATGCCGCGTGAGTGATGAAGGTTTTCGGATCGTAAAGCTCTGTTGCCAGGGAAGAACGCTTGGGAGAGTAACTGCTCTCAAGGTGACGGTACCTGAGAAGAAAGCCCCGGCTAACTACGTGCCAGCAGCCGCGGTAATACGTAGGGGGCAAGCGTTGTCCGGAATTATTGGGCGTAAAGCGCGCGCAGGCGGTCATTTAAGTCTGGTGTTTAATCCCGGGGCTCAACCCCGGATCGCACTGGAAACTGGGTGACTTGAGTGCAGAAGAGGAGAGTGGAATTCCACGTGTAGCGGTGAAATGCGTAGATATGTGGAGGAACACCAGTGGCGAAGGCGACTCTCTGGGCTGTAACTGACGCTGAGGCGCGAAAGCGTGGGGAGCAAACAGGATTAGATACCCTGGTAGTCCACGCCGTAAACGATGAGTGCTAGGTGTTAGGGGTTTCGATACCCTTGGTGCCGAAGTTAACACATTAAGCACTCCGCCTGGGGAGTACGGTCGCAAGACTGAAACTCAAAGGAATTGACGGGGACCCGCACAAGCAGTGGAGTATGTGGTTTAATTCGAAGCAACGCGAAGAACCTTACCAGGTCTTGACATCCCTCTGATCGATGCAGAGATGTATCTTTCCTTCGGGACAGAGGAGACAGGTGGTGCATGGTTGTCGTCAGCTCGTGTCGTGAGATGTTGGGTTAAGTCCCGCAACGAGCGCAACCCTTATATTTAGTTGCCAGCATTTCGGATGGGCACTCTAGATAGACTGCCGGTGACAAACCGGAGGAAGGTGGGGATGACGTCAAATCATCATGCCCCTTATGACCTGGGCTACACACGTACTACAATGGCCGGTACAACGGGCTGCGAAATCGCGAGATGGAGCCAATCCCAACAAAGCCGGTCTCAGTTCGGATTGCAGGCTGCAACTCGCCTGCATGAAGTCGGAATTGCTAGTAATCGCGGATCAGCATGCCGCGGTGAATACGTTCCCGGGTCTTGTACACACCGCCCGTCACACCACGAGAGTTTATAACACCCGAAGTCGGTGGGGTAACCGCAAGGAGCCAGCCGCCGAAGGTGGGATAGATGATTGGGGTGAAGTCGTAACAAGGTAGCCGTATCGGAAGGTGCGGCTGGATCACCTCCTTTCTATGGAGAATCGTTTCCTGCAACGGAAACATTCAAATACGCAGCTTAGCTGCAAAACACTCACTCGTTGTTCGGTTTTGAGAGCTCAAACTCTCAAACAGCTTGCTTTTGCATGGAGCTTGTTCTTTGAAAACTAGATATCGAAACGAAACAAACGCGAATTAGAACATTCCTTTAAGCTGATCTTGTGTAAACAAGTGAAGTGTTTTTATAAGGTAGATTGCACGTACGATGGTATCGAATGGGAGCGACTTTTGGCTTTGCGCAAGCAAAACAAGGGAAGCGAGCAGTCGAAACCGGAGCACGAGGTTAAGCTACTAAGAGCACACGGAGGATGCCTAGGCGCTAGGAGCCGATGAAGGACGTGGCGAACAACGAAACTGCCTCGGGGAGCTGTAAGCAAGCTTTGATCCGGGGGTGTCCGAATGGGGAAACCCAGCTGGGGTAATTTCCAGTTACTCATAACTGAATACATAGGTTATGCAGAGGCATACCAGGGGAACTGAAACATCTAAGTACCCTGAGGAAGAGAAAACAATAGTGATTCCGTCAGTAGCGGCGAGCGAACGCGGAGAAGCCCAAACCAGAGAGCTTGCTCTTTGGGGTTGTGGGACGTCTCACATGGAGTTACAAAGGAACCGGTTAAGCGAAGAGGTCTGGAAAGGCCCGCCAAAGAAGGTAAAAGCCCTGTAGTTGAAAGTCTGTTCCCTCCGAGACGGATCCCGAGTAGTGCGGGGCACGTGAAACCCCGTATGAATCCGGCAGGACCATCTGCCAAGGCTAAATACTTCCTAGCGACCGATAGTGAAGCAGTACCGTGAGGGAAAGGTGAAAAGCACCCCGGAAGGGGAGTGAAATAGAACCTGAAACCGTGTGCTTACAAAAAGTCAGAGCCCGTTTTAGGGGTGATGGCGTGCCTTTTGTAGAATGAACCGGCGAGTTACGTTCCCGTGCAAGGTTAAGGTGAAGAGCCGGAGCCGCAGCGAAAGCGAGTCTGAATAGGGCGATATAGTACGTGGACGTAGACCCGAAACCGGGTGATCTACCCCTGTCCAGGGTGAAGGTGCGGTAACACGCACTGGAGGCCCGAACCCACGCATGTTGAAAAATGCGGGGATGAGGTGGGGGTAGCGGAGAAATTCCAATCGAACTCGGAGATAGCTGGTTCTCCCCGAAATAGCTTTAGGGCTAGCCTCGGAAAACAGAGTCGTGGAGGTAGAGCACTGATTGGGTGCGGGGCCCGCAAGGGTTACCAAGCTCAGTCAAACTCCGAATGCCATAGACTTACTTCCGGGAGTCAGACAGTGAGTGCTAAGATCCATTGTCAAAAGGGAAACAGCCCAGACCATCAGCTAAGGTCCCCAAGTGTGTGTTAAGTGGAAAAGGATGTGGAGTTGCACAGACAACCAGGATGTTGGCTTAGAAGCAGCCACCATTGAAAGAGTGCGTAATAGCTCACTGGTCGAGTGACTCTGCGCCGAAAATGTAACGGGGCTAAACACACCACCGAAGCTATGGCTTGATGCTTTGCATCAGGGGTAGGGGAGCGTTGTATAAGGGTTGAAGGTGTACCGTAAGGAGCGCTGGACATTATACAAGTGAGAATGCCGGTATGAGTAACGAAAAGATCAGTGAGAATCTGATCCGCCGAAAGCCTAAGGGTTCCTGAGGAAGGCTCGTCCGCTCAGGGTAAGTCGGGACCTAAGGCGAGGCCGAAAGGCGTAGTCGAAGGACAACAGGTCGAAATTCCTGTACCACCGTAAGCCGTTATGAGCAATGGGGGGACGCAGTAGGGTAGTGACGCGGACTGATGGATGTCCGTCTAAGCAGTAAGGCTGATGTGTAGGCAAATCCGCACATCATTAAGGCTGAGCTGTGATGGGGAGCGAAAATTGTAGTAGCGAAGGTCATGATCTCACACTGCCAAGAAAAGCCTCTAGCCAGGTGATGGTGCCCGTACCGCAAACCGACACAGGTAGGCGAGAAGAGTATTCTAAGGCGCGCGGAAGAACTCTCGTTAAGGAACTCGGCAAAATGACCCCGTAACTTCGGGAGAAGGGGTGCCCCGGTAGTGTGAATAGCACGAGGGGGCCGCAGTGAAAAGGCCCAAGCGACTGTTTAGCAAAAACACAGGTCTGTGCGAAGCCGTAAGGCGAAGTATACGGGCTGACGCCTGCCCGGTGCTGGAAGGTTAAGGGGAGTGGTTAGGAGCAATCCGAAGCTGTGAACCGAAGCCCCAGTAAACGGCGGCCGTAACTATAACGGTCCTAAGGTAGCGAAATTCCTTGTCAGGTAAATTCTGACCCGCACGAATGGCGTAACGACTTGGGCGCTGTCTCAACGAGAGATCCGGTGAAATTTTAATACCTGTGAAGATGCAGGTTACCCGCGACAAGACGGAAAGACCCCATGGAGCTTTACTGCAGCTTGATATTGAATTTGGGTACGATCTGTACAGGATAGGTGGGAGCCTTTGAAGCATGAGCGCCAGCTTGTGTGGAGGCAACGTTGGGATACCACCCTGATCGTATCTAGGTTCTAACCTGGTACCGTAATCCGGTACGGGGACAGTGTCAGGTGGGCAGTTTGACTGGGGCGGTCGCCTCCTAAAGAGTAACGGAGGCGCCCAAAGGTTCCCTCAGAATGGTTGGAAATCATTCGAAGAGTGCAAAGGCATAAGGGAGCTTGACTGCGAGACCTACAAGTCGAGCAGGGACGAAAGTCGGGCTTAGTGATCCGGTGGTACCGCATGGAAGGGCCATCGCTCAACGGATAAAAGCTACCCTGGGGATAACAGGCTTATCTCCCCCAAGAGTCCACATCGACGGGGAGGTTTGGCACCTCGATGTCGGCTCATCGCATCCTGGGGCTGAAGTAGGTCCCAAGGGTTGGGCTGTTCGCCCATTAAAGCGGTACGCGAGCTGGGTTCAGAACGTCGTGAGACAGTTCGGTCCCTATCTGTCGTGGGCGTAGGAAATTTGAGAGGAGCTGTCCTTAGTACGAGAGGACCGGGATGGACGTACCGCTGGTGTACCAGTTGTTCCGCCAGGAGCACCGCTGGGTAGCTATGTACGGACGGGATAAACGCTGAAAGCATCTAAGCGTGAAGCCCCCCTCAAGATGAGATTTCCCAGTATGTAAGACCCCTTGAAGACGACGAGGTAGATAGGCTGGGGGTGGAAGTGCAGCAATGCATGGAGCTGACCAGTACTAATCGGTCGAGGGCTTATCCAATTAGCAAGTTGTAATTCGCATGTTTCGTTTCGAATCTAGTTTTCAGAGAACGATCTCTGAAGCATATTCCCTGATAGCTCAGTTGGTAGAGCACTCGACTGTTAATCGAGTTGTCACAGGTTCGAGCCCTGTTCGGGGAGCCATATGGAGAGGTGTCCGAGCTGGCCGAAGGAGCACGATTGGAAATCGTGTAGGCGTCACAAGCGTCTCGAGGGTTCGAATCCCTCTCTCTCCGCCATAATATTAAGGCCCGTTGGTCAAGGGGTTAAGACACCTCCCTTTCACGGAGGTAACAGGGGTTCGAATCCCCTACGGGTCATAATAACTTCAAAAAAAGAAGTTGATTTTTACAACAAGATTATGGTATGATCATAAATGTGTTGAAAACGGAGGCTTAGCTCAGCTGGGAGAGCATCTGCCTTACAAGCAGAGGGTCGGGGGTTCGATCCCCTCAGCCTCCACCATATAAACTTTATAACGACGCGGGGTGGAGCAGCCCGGTAGCTCGTCGGGCTCATAACCCGAAGGCCGCAGGTTCAAATCCTGCCCCCGCAATTATACTTTCCTTTGAGAAAGTGATCTGGAACCGTGGTGTAGTTGGCCTAACATGCCTGCCTGTCACGCAGGAGATCGCGGGTTCGAATCCCGTCGGTTCCGCCATTTAATCTTTACATGAGGCAAACTGTTCACTACATCTGCTGTATGGCACTGATGCCCTATATAAAGTGTAAGGAAATGAGATTAGACTTTATTATGGCTCGGTAGCTCAGTCGGTAGAGCAGAGGACTGAAAATCCTCGTGTCGGCGGTTCGATTCCGTCCCGAGCCACCATTTTTAAAACAATTTACAATTTAATATGCCGGTGTAGCTCAACTGGTAGAGCAACTGACTTGTAATCAGTAGGTTGGGGGTTCAAGTCCTCTCGCCGGCACCATGTAATCCTGGAGGATTAGCGAAGTGGCCAAACGCATCAGACTGTAAATCTGCTCCCGTACGGGTTCGGTGGTTCGAATCCATCATCCTCCACCAGTTTTTAGGGGCATAGTTTAAAGGTAGAACAACGGTCTCCAAAACCGTTGGTGTGGGTTCAATTCCTGCTGCCCCTGCCAATTAACTTTTTAGAAACATAACCTTTTGTGGCGGTCGTGGCGAAGTGGTTAACGCACCGGTTTGTGGATCCGGCATTCGGGGGTTCAATTCCCCTCGATCGCCCCTTTGTTTTTTCATTTTTTATTGGGGATTAGCCAAGCGGTAAGGCAACGGACTTTGACTCCGTCATGCATAGGTTCAAATCCTATATCCCCAGCCATTATGCGGACGTGGCTCAGCGGTAGAGCATCGCCTTGCCAAGGCGAGGGTCGCGGGTTCGATTCCCGTCGTCCGCTCCAAAATATGGCGCCATAGCCAAGTGGTAAGGCACAGCTCTGCAAAAGCTTTATCCCCAGTTCGAATCTGGGTGGCGCCTCCAGTATATGCCGGCGTGGCGGAATGGCAGACGCGCTCGACTCAAAATCGAGTGGGAAACCGTGGAGGTTCGAGTCCTCTCGCCGGTATATTGAATAAACCTACAGATTGCATAAGCAATTTGTAGGTTTATTTTTATTTTATAAAAATGATTTTGCATAACAGCCAAATATGAAAACATTTCGTACCAAGGATAAGCGATAAATCGTATAAGCTTGGTACGTGTTCTAAGGATCAGGAATCGAGACGGACAACGTAGTCTAACGTCTAAGATGGCGCCAGGAAGCATCACAACGTTGCGCAAAAAGATGTACGTATGAAACATATGAAGTTAAGATTATAGGAGTGAGGTTGTAAGTGAAGGGAGCAGAATATTTGCTCCCTCTTTTTTTGTAGCCAATAATTAATCGACCGTACTAAATCAAATCGTCGGTTACTTGGGCTGTAAAGTCAGATCAAGGATCTGTACGCCGGCTAAACCAATGCTGAGTTCAAATATCGAGACAACGGAAAAACGAGACATGAAACCACGAAACACGTATTCTACTTCCGATCGGACACTTCTGCTTTCTGCTTACGTTCCCGGTACTGGCCGGGGGTGATTCCTTCCCATTTACGAAATGATCGGATGAAGTTTTGCGGATTGTTGTACCGAAGTCGTGCTGCGATATCTTTAACGGTTAAATCACTTTCATCTAGCCATTTTTTAGCGATGTTGAAACGGTACTTGGTCAGGTATTCACTAAATGCACAGCCTGTCTCTTTGCGAAAAACACTGCTTAAGTAGTTGGCATTGTAGTGAAGCTTCATAGCACATTCTTCAAGCGTCAGATCCTTATCATAATCTTGATGAATCATGGCAATCATTTTCTCAGATATATGTTGATACTGGGCATACTGTCTTGCTTTGAAAACTTGTATGATAGGCAAGATGATTTGATGGTTAAACCAATCCTCTACTTCAGCCGCGTACTGCAAACCATGAAGTTCATGAAACATTGATCCATGGCCTTGGGAGATCAGTCCGAGTCGTATACCGGATTCCTGAGTCATTTGCAAAATATGCGTCAGCAGCCTCGTAAGGGCCACCTGATATTCCTCTGGTGTACACTCCATACCAAAGATTACTTCAAGCAGCTGCTGCAGAAGAGCAGAGGCCTGGACTTCGTCCGCATTTTGAATAGCTTGGATCAACGAGTATTCCAATGATTCCGGGTAGGTCATGGACCAAGTAGGAGCGTAATGATCTATGTTCTCATATTGAAAAATAATGCCTGTTCCCAGCTTCATCCGATGCCTCAGTGCTTCCATGGCTTCTGTGTAAGCTTGAGAGATGTGATATAGAGAGCTGTGCGGCTGGCTGAATCCTATACTGACTTGAAGAGTTAGAATCTTATCCATCTGTTGTTGTAACTGGTCTGTTAATACATATAGCTGCTGTGAAAAAATAAACTGATCCTGTTCCACGGTGCCAATCACCGTGACTACCGTATGTTCCAGCACAATGGGAAGCAATTGTTGGTTATGCACAACCGTTTCCTCCAATATATTTTGAATTGCAAATAATAAGAGGTCACGATCACTAGCTCTATATTTTGTATGATTAACAAGATCGGCCTGTAGTGTAATAACAGCAATTTGTTGCCATTCCCGAACCTGATGCGTGTAGCCATATTCATTCAGGGCGTCATGAAGAGTATGAACAGGGATCTTACCCTGGAACAGATTCATCATAAAATGAGTACGAATCTGCAACAGATGTATATTTAGTGTGTTCTCTAATTGGGAGCGAGAGGCAGATAATTGTGAGACCCCTGCTCTGATCTGTTCGAACTCATCAGAAAATGGTGGTGATTGCTGAGCTACCGTGTTTCCTTCTTTGGACAGGTGGTTGTCACCAAGTTGGGTTAAAAGTTTACGAATCGGGACATGCATTCGCTTGGAGCCGAGCCAGGCGAGTAATAATGAAAGTAAAAGTAAGAAGATACTGATATACAAGGTGTGTAATCCGATATCGATATATTCCTGTGTCAAAATGTTGGTGGGTGAGATTAGAACATATGTCCATCCTTTTAAGGTAGAAGGGCTATACGTCAGGGAATAATGTGTACCGGCGATCTTGACTTCTCGTTCTTCAAAGCCTGTTGAAAATGTGATGGATGATAGTTTGGTGATGTTGCCATTCGTATCACGATCTTGTAATCCAATTGCAGACAATGGTTGTCCAATATATACGGGATCGGGATGCACCAAGATACGTTGTTCCCGATTTAAAATGATCAGTCCAGAGGCAACATTGCCTATGGAGGCTTCTCCTAGTGTATTTTGCAAAGAGCATGCAGGAATTCCGGCAATCAAGGCAGCATCGGATGACGTATTCAGATTCGGAATAGACCTCGCAAGAGCAATATGATAAATACAGCCTGTACCGGGAGAACGCTCATCATTACTGAACACCGATGAAGGGGAGAGCTGCCATCCAGAGGTTAGCGTATCCGATATCAATTCCTTCATGGGAAGAGCCAGTGGAAAATCCGTATTACGATATAATCCGGCATGATCAATAAGCCAATTCTGAGATTGATTCACCAGGGTAATATCTAACAAAGGTTCCCATGACCTCATATTCTGAAATTCGTTCTGCAGCTTGTCGGCAAGTAAAGGTCCTTTCCCTTCTATTGAAGAAGAAGCAGACAGGGAACGGAGGGTTACTGGAGAGCGAACGGCCTGATCAAGCATATAACTGACTGTAGCAAGTTTGTGCTCTACGTTGGATTGCATTTGTTCCAGCAACTGTCTGTTGGCCTGCGTACGATGCAGCTCAGTTTGGTTTGATGAATAGATAAATGCGGCAATTCCCGTTAACAAAATGGGCAGGGTGCTTAACAGGATTCCGAAGATGATCATTTTATGGAGATAGCTGATTGGTCGCACAGTCTCAGTTCCACCCCTGACATTAGAAATAGTAACACTTTCTATTTTAGTAAACGCTTACATATAGAACAATCTAAATTTTGTTTATTTGGATAAATAAGTAATTTTATGAGAGGGTATAGAAGTGGAGATAAGGGATTGCTGATAGATGATTTTGCAGAAAAGGTTAGAGAAACGGCTTGGACTGACTATCCAATACGGAATCATGAGAAACGAAATTGCAGTGTGAACGTAAATAGAGACATGGACATCATTCTCTCTACCTGGTGATATCGGGTGAAGTAGAGCCTGTATACGGGTAATAGAAGGTATCTTGGAGTGCTATTCAGCTTAGGTGGAACGTTGGTCTTATATAGGGACAGTCAAAGGTCCAACTAGATCCCCGACCTGAGTCTAGGATGAAAAACCGTCCACGGTCTGTTTTGAAAAGTCGCGGAATCCCCTAGAATAAGGACATAAGGTTAAACAAGAAACACGGAAACAAAAAAACAAGAAACAAACGAACAAATGACTCAACACATTAAAAGGAACGAATGGAAAGGGCGGTGAACAACAATTATGAGATTGAATAAGGGAAATGGCTGGGCGATTGTATTGATTGCGCTGGGTGCACTACTCCTCTTCGGAAAGTTAACTCCACTTCTTGGACACTTAATGGGTTATCTGATTCCGGTCCTGATGATTGCACTGGGATACTACGGAGTTAAACGAGGGAATGTGATGCTTGGCTGGATTGTTCTCATCATCGGTATCATCTCACTGATGGGTAAACTGGCATGGTTGATCGGACCGATCATCGCGATCGGGTTAATCATCTTTGGTATCTCAATGCTAAGCAATAACCGCAGTCGTCGTGGTCGGTACTAAGCTTTCACGATTATGAAAAGGAGGGACAGAACATAATGAGTGTATTTCGTCGAATGCGGGATATTACCGTAGCCAATCTGAACGAACATTTGGAGCAAAGTCAGGATCCAGTCAAACTGATTGATCAGTTCCTGGTCTCGACCCGCCAAGACATCGGTGAAGCCGAGAAACTTCGTCATCAATATGCAAGCCATACCAGACAAATGAAACAACAAGCCGATCAGGCAGCAGGTATGGTGAACAAACGGGAAGAACAGGCATCCATGGCTCTGAAAGCAGGGGAAGAACATCTTGCTAAGCTGGCCTTGCAGGAGAAAATCCTCCACGAGGAAAAAATGGAACAGTACAATGAATTGTATGCACAAAGTTATGCGGCATTACAGGAGCTGGATGAACAGATCGACCAGCTGAAGGTTGAATATCAGAATGTATACAGCAAACGTCAATATTACTACGCTCGTATGCAGACGATTCAGTTACAACAACGTATGAACCAGAGAGGCAATCACAACGGTCAGAATGTACCCCGTATGTTTAACCGACTGGATGATCAAGTCTCTGATCTCGAATATGAAGCACAAAGTCTCCGCGATATCCGGCGGATGGGCCAAGATGGTTCAGGAGCGACTGGCAGCATGTCATCCTCTGCGCTGGATAAGGAACTGGAGCGCTTAAAACAGAAATTAAACAATGACAGGAAGGAGTAGTCACAATGAGTAAATTATACCGCTCGGCGCGTAATCGAAGGCTAACAGGTTTGATCGGCGGCATTTCTGAAAATCTCGGATTGAGTACTACGCTGCTACGTATCATTTTCTTCATCAGTATTTTCGCTACGGGAGGTACATCATTGTTGATCTACTTCATCGCTGCGTTGGTGGTACCCAAGGAATCCAATCACGTTGATCCATATGCTTATGATTCCAACGTAAGAGGATACAAGTAAACGAAAGGAGAAAGCACATGAGCAAATTATACCGCTCAACGCGTGACCGGATGTTAACCGGCTTGTGCGGCGGAATTTCCGAAACCATCGGAATGGATTCCACCCTGCTGCGTATCATCTTCGTCATCAGTATTTTCGTAACTGGCGGCACGTCGTTGTTAATATACTTTATTGCAGCACTGGTGGTACCAAAAGAACCGTATCCGCCATATGATCCATATGGCTACGGTCCGGGCCCAGGTCCTGGTCCTGGCAGAGGATACAACAACTATGATCACCAGCCACCAAGAGGTCCTTTTCAAAATAATCACAACCAACAAGGTCCTGGTAACTTCGGTCCCGGCCCTGGATTCAACGGCAGACCTCAATCTGGTTCGCGTTCTTATGACAACAATGCCTACGGAGCAGGAACACCGCAAGAAAGTGAACTTGATTCCATGATGAAAGATATTGAGAAAAAAGCACTGAAAAAAGAAGTTGAAGAGCTTCGCCAAAAATTATCTCGTTACGAGAAGGGAGAAAAGTAAAATGGGAGTATTTAAACGGATTAAGGATATGACGAAAGCATCGGTAAATGATATGTTGGATAAGGTAGAAGACCCGATTGTAATGTTGAACCAGTACTTGCGTGATATGGAGGCAGAGATTCATGAGGCAGAGGTAACTGTTGCCAAACAAATGGCGAATGAGCGCCGCATGAAACAACGTCTGGATGAAGCGGAGCGTACTTCGGTACAACGTGAATCCCAAGCAGAAGCTGCTCTGGCTAACGGTCAGGAAGAAGTGGCACGCAAATTGCTGGAAGAGAAAATTTACTTTGATCAAAAAATTACGGAGTACAGCGAATTGCATGCACAGTCCGAAGCACAAGCAAAAGATCTGTTGCAACAGTTGCATGATATGAAAGATGAGTTCTACAAAATGCGTAACAAACGTAATGAACTTGTATCCCGTGCACAAATGGCAAAAGCTAAAAAACAAATGTCTTCCATCAACAGCTTGCATTCGATCGAAAGTGGCGGCGCATCATTAGGATTCCACCGCATGGAAGAGAAAATCATGCAACTGGAAGCTGAAGCTGACGTAGCTCGTGCACCTTATCGCAACACATCATCCACGTACACGAATCCTGTAGATGTGGAAAAGCAATTCAAAGTGGATCAGCAATTGCAAGCCCTCAAAAACAAAATGGGCAATGGTTCCAAGAATGAAGCGAACGGAACTTCAAAAGAATAACTGTTCGCTCGGTGGACAATATGATATTCTATAAATCGTGTATAACGTACGGTTGGTAGAACAAAAGTTAAGCCATACAGGACTTTATTGCCTGGTATGGCTTTTCCGTTGAATAAAGAGAAGATTAACTTACAGAGGAGGTGCGGCGGGGATGAATAAAAAGAGTAAATGGCTTGCAGTTGTCATTATGATCATTGGTGCAATGATGTTATTGAATCAGAATATTAACTTGCTGACCGCTGCCGCACTGATTCTGTTAACGGTTGGAATGCTTCAAGTCCGCAAAGGGGATACCCGCAAAGGTTATCGATATCTTGGTATTGGTGCGGCACTGTTATTACTGGATAATTTGATGATTGTATTCTTGATTGTACTGGCTTCTTTAGCTTACTTTTATTCAAATAACAAAAAGATTCATCTGGACGAAGGCGTTATGAAGAAACAGAATTTCATGGCTCGGTACTACTGGGATCAATCATCCTGGACGTTACGCAGTATGAGCCTGTGGCATGCCATGGGTGAGGTTAATGCAGATCTGTCTCTCTCGATTCCGGAGGAGAAACAAACGATTGTGTTGCTGCAAGGAGTTATGGGGAATGTTCGCCTGACACTACCGGAAGATTATGGTGTGGAGATTGAAGCATCGGTTCTTTTCGGCCGGATTAATCTTCTTGGAGAACAAGATAGCGGCATGATGAACAAATTAGTATGGAGAACTCCTGGATATGAGTCCAGTGAACATAAAGCAAAATTTGTCATTTCTTATATTGTTGGCGACCTAAGCATCAGTAATCCGTAGTAAAATAGATGAAGAGAAGGAGGAGACCCCGATGAAGACAAAACGACATACCGACATGGTAACCCGAAGTATGGGTGAAGGGATCCTCCTGGTTTTCATTGTGCTCGCTGTTATTTTGTATGTATTGTATACATATGGTTATCTTGCTCCGTTTGCTGGCTGGCGGCATCTGATTCAATCGGGTCTGGCTCTATTGCTGCTCCTGATTGGGATCGGTGCGGTCTTTGGGTTCTATCAGAGTTACCGGGTCAAACGTAGGCTTGAACTGCTGCGGGAAACGCTCCTACAGTGGGAGAAAGGCTCCCTGTCACGTACTGTACCTGATCTGGGCGTAGATGATGTGGGCCGTTTGAGTGAGCAACTCGGACGCATCGGCAAAAAGTGGGAAGATCAGGTATCTTCGCTCCAGCGATTGTCTACCCATAATGCACAGCTGGCCGAACAAGCCAGAATTACGGCTATTGTGGAAGAGCGGCAGCGGCTGGCACGGGAACTGCATGATGCGGTATCTCAGCAATTGTTCGCAATATCGATGACAGCAACGGCCGTTGGACGGAAGATGGAGAAGGATTTTGAACGTGCTCAGCGGCAGGTGGCTTTGATTGAGGAGATGGCTTCGGTAGCCCAGTCCGAGATGCGTGCGTTACTGTTACATCTGCGACCAGTCTATCTGGAGGGTAAACATCTCGAACAAGGTCTGCGTGATCTGGTGATGGAACTGAAAACGAAAGTACCCATGGACATTGTGCTCGAAATGGACGAAGACATCGATCTAATCAAAGGCATTGAGAATCATCTGTTCCGGATTGTTCAGGAGGCTATGTCCAATACGTTACGGCATGCAAAAGCGGAGAAAATGGAGATACGCCTCCAGCGCCGCACAGATGCGATTCGGGTATTGATTCGTGATGATGGTCAAGGCTTCGATCTGGATGAGAATAAACAGGCTTCCTACGGTCTGGCTAACATGCGTGAACGTGTTACGGAGATTGGCGGAGCCATACAATTTGTAACAGCGCCAGGTAAGGGAACGCGGATTGAGATTACGATACCTTTGATGAGCGATGAAAGCGAGGAAGAACATGTCAATGGAACCGGAAGTCGAAACGGAGACGGAAACGTCGATCAAAGTATTGCTCGTGGATGATCATGAGATGGTACGTATTGGTCTTGCTGCGGTATTAGATACCGAAGATGGAATTGAAGTTGTTGGTGAGGCAGGTAGTGGAGAGGAAGGCATTCGGCTTGCGCAGGAATATAAGCCTGATGTTGTTCTGATGGACCTGGTTATGGAAGGCATGGATGGCATTGAGGCTACCCGTCAGGTGCTCAAAATGTATCCGGAGTGCAAAGTCATCGTATTGACCAGTTACCTGGATGATGAAAAAATGTACCCCGTTATTGAAGCAGGCGCATTCAGTTATCTGTTAAAAACATCAAGAGCCAATGAAGTGGCAGATGCGATTCGCGCAGCAGCTCGCGGACAATCCGTTCTGGAGTCACAGGTGGCTTCGAAAATGATGAATCGCTTCCGGCAGCCACAGGCAGCAGCTCCTTTGCATGATGAATTGACGGATCGGGAAATGGATGTACTCCGGTTGCTGGCTAAAGGCAAATCGAATCAGGACATCGCTGACGATCTGATCATCGGTATCAAGACAGTCAAGTTCCATGTTACAAACTTACTGGCAAAATTGGGCGTAGACGACCGTACACAGGCCGCGATCTATGCATATAAAAACGGACTTGCAGAGTAAGAAGAATCATATGTAATATCATCATTAAGCCAAAGAACCGTGCTTTAATGTGCGGAAGTAATAGATAAGAGATGGTTTATATAAATTGAACTAAAGATTTACACAAAACGGAGAGGACAGAAAGAACCTGAAGAAGCGAAGCGCTCGCCTTTATCCCCGGATTTACCCTTTATAAAAAGAATCAAAAAAATCTGGGGATAACAGCGATCGGAAGGTTGTTCTGTCATCGGAGTGGCGAGTTTAAATATTGTGTAGTTCAATTTATATAGAAAATTATAAATGAAAGCTCCGATCTGCCATGCATGTGGCGGGTGGGGCTTTTTTGCTGTGTGCAAAAGAAGTATAGCAAATGTGGGAAAGGGGTATGCTGTTGATAGATTCATAGAATGCAAGAAAGAAGTGAGGGATTCGAATGTTAAATCGTTGGATGACAGCAGGTATATTGGCAATGGCTATCATTATTCTTATTGGTGTGACACAGGTATACGCAGAGAAGAACGAACCGAAAGCAGCCCAACTGGAACAGTTAATCTATACTGCTGATAGCGTGATTGATAATGTAGATCGTTTGGTTATTAAATGGCAAGGAGAAGGCCAAGGAAACGCAGAAGCACAAGCAGCATTACTGGCTGGTCACTTGGGGCTGGAACAACCGATACGGGTACGCCAAACGGGTCATGATGTTTACCGCAGTGAAGAGGTTGTCGATACGGCTACTGGAGGTGCAGGCCTGTTGGTCAATGTCGTCGATACAGGAGACAATGGCTACTATGCCATCGTACAACTTTCAGGGGATACACACACGGATCGGAATACTTTAATGACATTACATGAAGAGGTCGATCAACTGCTTGTAGACTCAGGGATGAAGGCAAGTTGGAATATGTCTGTCCAAGGTACGACAGCCACTGAATCTGATGCGAGTGGGCAGTTGGCACTGGTTGAAGAAACGTTGTCCAGAAGGATAGATATTGCCTCCGTTGAACGTTATACGGATGTAGCCAGTGCAAGTGTCTCTTATGAGGCTGCTGAGCTGCCCCTGTCGATCAAGAGTGGCTCGCACATGTTGAATATGCAGCTCGCAGTTCACCAGGTCGGTGAACAAGGGAACAATCGAATCACGGTAGGTTTCCCGGTGATCACGATTGAGTATTAAGGGTTGAAATTTCTATGAATTTGGACGGGAAAGTGAGAATCTTTATCAGAAAAATGAGTGTGGAATAGTGCATCCGTTCAGTTGATATGCTAAAATGGCATCACATCCAAGAAGGAACTTGCTGGTAATTGACGGTTGTATGTCGTGCATATATAACACCATTACATAGCTCGGGGAGAGCGTGAAGGTTATCTTCCCGGAAGAAAGAGGAGCCCATGGTTGAAAAACAATCGCAAGATGAAGTACAGACACCAGGCGCAGTATTTTTCATTTTTGGAGCAACGGGAGATTTGGCCCGCCGGAAGCTGTTTCCGGCCATCTACAGTCTTTACCGCGAAGGCAAGCTTGCCAAAGACTTTGCGGTTATTGGCGTAGCACGTCGTCCGAGGTCCCCAGAAGAATTCCGGGAAGACATCTATGAATCCATTAAAGAATTCTGCCGCTATCCAGCGGGAGAACCTGATGAGTGGAACGCTTTTGTCGAGCATTTTGAATACAAAGCACTGGATATCAATAATGTGGAAGGATTCAAAGAGCTGCGTGCGCAGACGGAGAATCTGGAAGCTAAGTTTAACACGCCGGGTAATCGACTGTTCTATCTGGCACTGGCACCTGAGCTGTTTGGCAGTGTCTCGTACAGTTTGCGGGACGGTGGTATGCTGGAAAGTCAGGGCTGGAACCGATTGGTGATCGAAAAACCATTTGGTTATGATCTGCAATCCGCCGAACATCTGAATGAGCAGATTCGTGAGGTGTTCCGTGAAGAGGAAATCTATCGGATTGACCATTATCTGGGCAAGGAAATGGTGCAAAATATCGAAGTCATCCGCTTTGGGAATGCTTTTTTCGAACCGCTCTGGAACAACAAACATATTGCCAACGTTCAGATTACGCTGGGCGAGACGGTAGGCGTGGAAGAACGTGGCGGTTATTATGATCACTCTGGAGCGCTGCGTGACATGGGGCAAAACCATATGCTTCAGATGCTGACGATGATTGCGATGGAACCGCCAAGTCGCCTATTCCCGGAAGACATTCGCGATGAGAAGGTGAAGGTATTACGCTCTCTACGTGCGTTCACCTCGGATGAGGAAGTGAGCAACAACGTTGTGCGGGGGCAGTATGCCGAAGGGGAGTACCGTGGCAAGCAGCTTCCGGGGTATCGCCAGGAAGACAAGGTTGATCCGCAGTCGAATACGGAAACTTATTTTGCAGCACGTGTATTCGTGGATAATTTCCGCTGGGCAGGTGTTCCATTCTACATTCGGACAGGCAAGCGACTTCCGGTGAAAACGACCGAGATCGTAGTTGAGTTCAAGTCGATGCCAAACAACGTATACCTTGGGAAAAAGTATAAATTGGAGCCGAATCTGCTGGTGATTCGGGTGAATCCGATGGAAGGCATATATATCAAAATCAATGCCAAGAAGCCAGGCTCGGATTCCGAGATTCAGCCACTCGCAATGGATTTCTGTCAGAGCTGCATGATTGGAATTAACTCGCCTGAAGCATATGAACGTCTGCTGCATGATGCAGCAGAAGGGGATTCTACGTACTTTACCCGTTGGGATGAAGTGGCTACAGCGTGGTCTTTTGTAGATCGGATTGCAGCAGCGTGGGGACAAAATCAGGGAGAGCTTCATCCGTATCCGGCTGGAACCTGGGGGCCAGAAGCGACAGATAGGTTGCTGGAGCAGGATGGATTCCACTGGTGGCCGGTGAATGGTCAGGACGAGGATCGTGTGATCTGGCAAGTCAACAATTAAAGCTATTCATTCATAAGGTGAAATGATGATGATTAAAGAGGCTTGGAAAGAACGCGGATGAAGCGAACTTTCCGGGCTTCTTTTGCTACGAAAAGATGGAGGGAATGCGACTGGATAAATATATTTAAATTAAGTTATTGACAAAAAGTTAGTATATAACTTATACTCAACTCAAGAGATAAAGAGTTACGCAAATGACAAAACTTAACCCGATGAACTTCTCGGATAAGTGCACGATTCATGAGATGAAATGTGAAACAGGTGAAGGGGTTTCGACACCAAATCATGAAGAAAAAAATTTAGCATAATATCTTTAATCTAAGAATACTATTTTGTATATATTGAATGGAGGAAAAGAAAATGATGTTGGACGTAGGATTGTTGTTGATTCGTTTGGTGATTGGATTGTCGTTCATGGCGCACGGGGCACAAAAGCTGTTTGGATGGTTCGGAGGTTACGGGATCAAGGGTACAGGCGGCTGGTTTGAATCGATGGGCATGAAACCAGGTGCATTGGTAGCGTTACTGGCTGGACTCGCTGAATTCGGTGGTGGACTGTTGCTGGCTCTGGGTCTGCTTACACCGGTAGGTGGCATTCTGATTGCATTGACGATGGTGATTGCGATTGTGAAAGTCCATGGTGCGAACGGATACTGGTCCACACAGAACGGATTCGAATATAATCTCGCGATTCTGGTGGTTGGTGTAGCGCTGGCCCTGACGGGTGGCGGACAATACGCGCTGGATGCATTGATTTTCTAAACTCGATAACGAGAAATGAATAAGGAGTGCCTGGATGCCATGATTATGGCTGAAGGGTGCTTTTTTTTGCAAGGGAAAAGAGAAGAATCTGCTGTAGTAATCGGTTATTTTCGGTACAGATTATGGTACAATAGGAGAGTTGGGTTAAGAAGCAGTTCACGGTATGTATGAAAGCACAGATTTGAGGAGGATGAACTCCATTGTAAATGTGTAAAATTAATCTATGTGTAAATACCTCGTATGCAAAATGACCAGTGTACAATCAACCGGCCTCGCCGGATTGCATAAAGATTGAATGATGGACCGGCCATGCCGGATTAACGTGAATGAACGGACGAAAGGGATTAAACCTATGAGCAAAGCTGCAAATGATATTCTTCAACAGGAAGTGGACAAACGCCGGACGTTTGCCATTATCTCTCACCCGGATGCGGGTAAAACCACATTAACCGAGAAACTGTTGCTGTTCGGGGGCGCGATTCGCCTTGCGGGAACGGTAAAAGCTCGGAAAGCCAGCAAACACGCAACAAGTGACTGGATGGAAATTGAGAAACAACGGGGAATCTCCGTTACGTCTTCCGTAATGCAATTTGATTATCTGGATCACCGCGTCAACATTCTGGATACACCGGGTCACCAGGATTTCAGTGAAGATACGTATCGCACACTGACGGCTGCCGATAGCGCGGTAATGTTGATTGACGTGGCAAAAGGTGTCGAGGCACAAACAATCAAGTTGTTCCAGGTGTGTGCGAAGCGTGGCATTCCAATCTTTACGTTCATCAACAAACTCGACCGTGAGGGTAAAAGTCCATTCGACCTGATGGAAGAGCTTGAAAACGTACTGGGTATTCGTTCGGTTCCGATGAACTGGCCTATTGGTACAGGTCGCGAGCTGTGTGGTGTCTATGACCGGATGAAAAATCAGGTGGAATTGTTCCAAGGGGACGATCACTCGACGATTAAAGTACAAAAGGTAGATGGCTACAAAGATCCGATTATTCGTGAGATGGCAGGGGAATATCTGCATGATCAATTGTGTCAGGATCTGGAGTTGCTGGACATCGCCGGCGACCAATTCGACATGGAGAAAGTTCAACGCGGCGAATTGACACCTATTTTCTTCGGTAGTGCGATCAACAATTTCGGCGTACAGACTTTCCTGGAGAATTTCCTGGAACTGGCACCGAAGCCTGAACCACGCCGCAGTACTGTAGGCGAGATTCAACCAACGAATGAGAAATTCAGTGGTTATGTATTCAAAATTCAAGCCAACATGAACCCGGCACACCGGGATCGTATTGCGTTCCTGCGTATTGTGTCAGGCAAGTTCCAACGTGGCATGAGTGTGAAGCATAACCGTGTCGGCAAAGAGATCAAGCTGTCACAGCCACAGCAATTCCTGGCACAAGACCGGGATATTGTAGAAGAAGCGTATGCCGGCGATATTATCGGTCTGTTCGATCCAGGTATCTTCCGGATTGGCGATTCACTGAGCCAAGGCAGCGAGGTTATCTTTGAAGAATTGCCAACGTTCTCGCCAGAGATTTTCGCCAAAGTTACCGTAAAAAATGCGTTGAAACATAAACAGTACCAAAAAGGAATTGACCAGTTGACGGAGGAAGGAACGATTCAGGTGTTCCAGACAGCAAGTTTCGACGAGACGATTCTCGGCGTAATTGGTCAACTTCAGTTCGAGGTATTTGAATACCGGATGAAAGGCGAGTATGGGGTAGACGTGCAATTGCAGCGCATGCCTTATCAGTTCGCTCGCTGGATCGTGGACGAGAATCTGGATGCAAGTAAATTCCGGATTAACTCTGCACTTGTAAAAGATAAAAAAGGGAATTATGTAGTGCTCTTCGAAAATGAGTACGCAATGAGAACGGCTATAGATAAAAATCCTACAGCTAAATTCCTGGAGACTGCGCCTTAAGTAAAGGTAGATGTATTGCGCGGTAATCATTAAAAGGGTTAGTTGAACGTGACAAGCTCATGCGATGAGATCGAGCTTGTTAAAAAATAAGATCCCTCCGCCGATTGGCGGGGGGATCTATTGCTATACACCTTACCTGGAGGCGGGTATGATCCAGCCGAATAAGGGAAAGCTTTCTTTTGCAGACAGAACAAACGTAATGATGGTTACCTTACCCTCCACTGCTTCGACTAGCTAAGCGGTTGGATGGGAATGGTGTGCAGATGCTCCTGCGCGATTTGAATCAGTTCTTCCTGCTTGGCAGGTTCTGTGTTCTTCCAGATCATCTCGAAAATGGCGCCAAGTCCAGGTAATGCAGCTTCCGGTCCATCTACTGAACCTTCAATCATCTCCCGGAGCTGATCATCACTCTTGTCATGAACTTTATGAACAATCGCTTCACGCAGGCTTAATATAATGGGCATCGCAATTCCCTCCTCGTATATTCGGCTGCTCTAATACTGTTCCCTGGGAAGCGCGAGCGCATTCAAGTTTATCAGGCTTTGTGGTATACTACGAAGGATTATTTACGTTAGCATGGGTATCCGTAAAGATGCGTCATGCTGAAGTGCAGCGGGAGGTTAAGACCCTAATGGCCAAGAAACAGTATGCCGTAATTGGTATGGGACGGTTCGGATCAAGTGTTGCCAATGCACTGAGCGGTATGGGATTCGACGTGCTGGCAATTGATGCGGACGAGCAGCGGACTCAGGAGATGTCTAATGTGGTGACCCATGCGGTATCGGCAGATTCAACAGATGAAGAAGCGCTACGTGCGCTGGGCATACGAAATTTCGACGTTGTCGTTGTGGCGATTGGTGAAGATATTCAGGCGAGTATTCTGACAACCCTGATATTGAAAGATATGGGTGTACCCGTTCTGATCGTAAAAGCTCAAAATGAGCTTCATGGTAAGGTGCTGCAAAAAATTGGCGCAGATAAGGTGATCTATCCTGAACGGGATATGGGACTACGCGTAGCCCATCATCTGACCTCGCCTAATATACTGGATTACATCGAGTTGTCTGAGGATTACAGCATTCTGGAGATGAGAGCTTCGGAGCAAATGATCGGTAAGAACCTGATGGAATTAAACATCCGGGCACGTTTTGGATGCAACGTGATGGCGATCCGCAGTGGGAATTCGATGAACATTTCTCCGTATGCGGATGACCGGATCGAAGCTGGAGATGTGCTGATCATTGTGGGTCACAAGGATCATTTGACGAAAATGGAGCTTGCGTATCCGAAGTGATGGATGCAGATGGGAAGGATGGAAAGATGGATATTGTATCACCGCAAAATACACGTGTAAAAGAATGGGCACAGCTGCTGGAGAAAAAGCACCGTACCCGTCAACATAAATATATCATTGAAGGCATTCATCTGGTACAGGAAGCATTACGCGCTGGGGCAGATCTGGAGTGCATCGTATACGACGGAGAGCAAGGCGTGCCGATTGAACTTGCAGGGTTTGAGAACCCGCTTCAGCGTGTGGAGTGGGTCAGTGTATCACCTGCGGTTATCGCGAAATGTACGGATACGATGACACCACAGCCTGTATTCGCGATAGTGCGTAAAGGCAGTGAACCACTGGAAAGCCTGATCGCAGGAGCGCGTGGGCTTGTTGTTGTGCTGGACGGAGTGCAGGACCCGGGTAATGTGGGGACGATCATCCGTAGCGCGGATGCAGCCGGAGCTGCTGGGGTCGTACTCGGCGCTGGCTGTGCTGATGTCTATAACCCGAAGACGATTCGTTCGACGATGGGGTCATTGTTTCATTTGCCCATTGTGGAGGGCCAGTTGGAATCTTTGCTTCCCGAAGCGAAAGCTGCAGGCGTGAAGCTGGTCAGTACTTCTTTGCAGGCAGAGCATTCATGCTATAGTTATGATTTTACGCAGTCGGTATGGCTTGTCATTGGTAATGAAGGCAAGGGTATCTCGGATTCCACGGCACGCTTGGTGGATGATGCGATTACGATTCCGATGCAGGGAAAGGCAGAGTCGCTTAACGCGGCAATGGCGGCAACGATTCTGTTGTTTGAGGCGATGAGACAACATATATTTAACCAATAAATAATTCCTGTCCAATTTTATTTTTACCGTCCCTACTAAAATTAACTGTCCCCAAACCACCAAAGGCTGGAACCTGGTTGCCGCTATTTCTCAACCATTGTTCCAGTCTTTTTCTCATTCCTGAAAGCATCCCAGCAGGGAATTCTCATCCAAATCCCGAATAGATAAACAAGCAGAAACCCAGGCTACTCAAGGCTTTTGGGGGATTGAAAGTAGTTGATTCAGGCATTTCCCAGGCTCTTACCCAGGCGTTTTAAATGCCGATCTTTGCTTTTCTCAGGCACTTCTCTATCCCTTCAAGGACACGAATTATTAGTTGTTTTCGTTCACAATTGAACCAGTTTCTTTCCAGTTTTCAGGGCTTTTTCTCAGCGTTTTTGGGACAGTTATTTTTATCTCGGAAATGGCGGTGAAGCCTTGTGGGGTAAGGGATTGGGGCAGATTGGAGAGAGGGTGTTTTGGGGACAGTTATTTTTATTTTTTTACAAAGTAACAAGTTTTTTGGTGGCAGGAGTTAAGGGATGCTGACTTGCACTATATATTATTGGAAAAAAGCTTTTGTGAACCTCGTTTATCTGAAAAAGTAGATATCGCAAGAGGTAGTTAGATTGATAATCAAACGATGCCAAAGACAAGGTAAGGTGAGATTGGTGCTTCTAAGTGAATTGCTTTCAATGAGAGATCTGGATATTTCTAAATCGATAAAGTTGGTTCGGCATCAAGATCCGAATTATGATACCAAATATCTTTATAAGCGTGGCATGCTTGATTTTTATCAAAGCATTCAAACTAAGGATAGGTTTGGTAATTGTGAGTATCTCATTTCGTTTTTAGGTTATGAGCAATCGAAAGCAATCTATATTGGGGCATACAAAGTAATTGGAAAGCCAACTTTCAATAAATCATTGGAGAATGTTCCTCCTGATTACCCATATATGGAGGTATTCGAGCAACCATTATTTCATTATGAAATCGAGAAGATTGATCTACTAAATGATTTGGCTGATCGCCTGGTTATTGATTGGGGAGCTTCAACGAGGAGCTGGTGCCAGTGGTTAAGAAACAATCCGAAGCGAGTGGTTGAAATACTTCCTGCTGGGTATGTTAAGGAATTCTCTGGTTTTGAAGATGTAATCTTAACCTTTGACGAGCTTCAAACGATTGTTAAAAGTCCTGATCCAAATAGAATATGGCATACCATGCTTTCTTCCGTTGCAGGTGTGTATCTAATAACTGATATGACCGATGGAAATCAGTATGTTGGGTCGGCATCAGGGAAACTGGGTATTATGGGGCGCTGGAGAAGCTATGCAGAAACGAAGCATGGAGGAAATATCAAATTGATGGCATTATTACAGGTAGAGCCAGAGCGTTACAAGAATTTTCAATACTCGATTTTACGAACACTTCCTAAATCATTAACTCAAACTGAGGTTGTTAGTTTCGAACAGAAATACAAGCAAAAGTTGGGGTCACGGGCATTTGGTTTGAACGGGAACTGATTCTGAATGAATTTACTGATTAAATTATGGCTCAAAACCATAATTAGTGGTTGACTACATTTGATCTTTAATCGTTCTTGGAAAGCCTATCAGTACAGCGTAGTAATATAGAACACCGATCTATTTTCAGTGTCAACCACTAATTTTTAGAGCGAGCCAAAATTATATGATTATATTGCAGGCTGATACACTGCTTATAGTGTATCTTTTCGATACAATTATTTGTGTTAGGTGGGATAAAATGTCGATGAATGGTAAAGCGGGGAATCTTGGTGATGTTCCAAAACACCTTTTACTTTTGGAGTTATTTTATTTGAAGTTAAAAGATTCACATACACCAATTTGTTTTTTTGATGCATTTGGAGGAAATTTCATATCAAATACATGTGCAGCTGAAGCGAAAAAGTTTTATGGTTTTTTAGAAAACAATCAAGTTACCAAAAATGATAAACAAGAGGTACAAGAATCTCTTAAAGAATCTATGTACTATCGATTAATGAAAAAGATGTGGAAGTATTCTTATGGTGAACATTACTATGGATCCAGTAAGTGGATACTGGAACTAATTTCAATTATCAATTCAGGTACAAACTATAGAGTAAGATATAATAGTTATGAGCTTTGTGATGTTATCTATTCGTTGTCTTGTCTAAGTTCACCCGAGAACTATAAATTTAGAGATAATATTACATTTCAAATTGCAAATGCATATGATCTTACTAAGGACTACCTTGAAGCTATAGATTCATTTGAGCGAGGAGTTATTTTTTTTGATCCTTACTGGGGTAAAAACAAAGATAATGATATGAAGGGCTGTATGAAAATAATTACTGAATTATCGGAAAAGCTTAATAATAAACCGAATTGGTCTTTCTTGATTTGGCTGCCAATATACAATAAAAAAGATATAGAAGTCTCTAATGAAATAGAAAAGCATATAAAGTTAGATATTAAAAGTTACTCAATATATAAAATAGAATCAGAAAAAATTGTAAAAAACTCCACAATGCAAGGGGTGCATTTATTTTTAATAAATGATTATGACAAATTAAGTGAGCGATTAAACGAGGTTGGATTTAACCGCTTAAACATTGCATTAGGTAGAGAAGATTATATTGTTACATCAAATAAAAGTAGATTAAATTGAAGATATTGATTAACCATCTAAATAGTTAGTGCATCCCAAAAGAAGATTAAGAACAATTAAATGAGTGGCTTTAGGAAGGTGTACAAATGATTGATTTAAAAATTGAATTAAGTAAATTAAATATAGTAAAGCGAATAGAGCAAACTCTTCAAGAAGAACCGTTTCTTAAAGTTTGTACACGAAATGATCTGGGTGTGGGGAGAGATGGAAAGGTACCTTGTAAATGCGGAGTTTATTTTATATACAGGCAGACAGCCCTAACATTTGCTGATGACAGTTGGACTTTGCAATATATTGGCGTTCATAAATCGGTCAGGCAAAGACTAAGCGAACATTTGTTTTATACACCTGATTCGAAAACTAAGCATAAAGCATATCAGATAAACAAACAATCTGAGTATATGTACGCTGTGAAGTACATCCTCATAGAACCGTGCTCACTACGGGAGTACATTGAACACATTTTAATTGAACAAATGGATCCTCCTGATAATAATCATGATTAAAGAATATAAAGTTTTTGGTTTTAAGGTAAAAAAGGAATTTATAAAGTTTATTTGTTTTTAAATACATACGAGTAGGCCATTTCAGGGAGCAGAGAAGAACTTACATATTCCTTCCTGCGTTTTTATCATCAATCCATGACACAGAGGGATTCTTTCTCATTAATTTTGAGCGTTTTCCTCTTTCTTTCTATTCTATTCTCCAGTAGTTATTCCCAAACTTTTTCTCGACTGATTCTCCTTAATTACTCGATGTATTCAGGTGTTTTTAGAGCGCTATACATGATAAACTTTTGTGCTTATGGGTGGAGCGGAAGTCTTGTGGGACGTGGGACAAAGGAGTTTTCGTGGAGAGGGGCAAACTTTGTGACAAAACGATAGTCAAATCGTAAGGATACATACTAAAAATTGATTCAATATCCAGGGCACATTATTACACAAATAACTCATTTATTGCAATTGCAATATTTCTCAAAGCTTTATTATTGTGTCCAAACACATGTTGTTCGTTAGGGTGGAAAGCCATATTTCTATACATCCGCAATGAATGGTAGTAGTCTTTTTTGTTTCGATCTATTACTCGCCGTCTAACTAAATTGTTAATTTTTTTAGACAACCCAACTTCTCTTCCATTCGAATCCACATTAGTACCTATAACTTCTTTATGTTTATACGATATAGCCGCTTCAAAGGCTTTAATAGCTTGTTCATTTGCTAAAGTAAAAAAAGTCCAGTATAAATATCCATAGGCGTACAATGCTAATGCTGGATCAAATAATGATTTGATTTTTTCTGGAACCCGTTCATTAAGGCAAATGTCTTGAATGGATGCAATATAGTCTTTCTCTGTGAGTGGTTCTAAATTTCCTGTTTCAGTGTTAACTCTTCCGAAAAATTGAATGGCTTCATCAGCAGAATAATAGTTTTCAAAAGTTATCTTTTTCATGTAACTGCCTCCCTCCAATGATTATTATAGCAGAAAGCTATTAAAGAAGTTGTTTACGAGCAGAGTAATAAAAGTATCGAAGTCGAGCATTTCGCTGATCATGTCTTCACATCAGCTCGTTTTTTTGTCAGTTGATAAGGGGCTTGGGGAAGCCAGCAGGATGAAGCGATCTTCTCGAACCCCAGAGGAATGAAGTCGAGGAGTATTCCTGAGACTTCTTTTTTATTGGAGAGCATATTTTGTAACGGTATTTCAGACGAAGGGAAAGCCGTCGTATTGCACGACGAGGTAGTGGTCAGGGTGACGTTGCCTGGCTACCAATGAAGAAATCTGAGCCGAGTTGGAGGCTTTTCATTGAAGGGATTTGGGACCATCAGTGGGTTCGGAATCCAACGGAATTAACAACAGAGTTGAATGATGCCATGTATGAAGCGAGTTGTGGAATAACGGACATTGCCCTTAAAATTTTTATGTTCTCTCAGATACGAGCGATAACATCAGGGACAGAAACGATAACTCCACAGATCATTAAAGGTGTCGTTAAGGATAGTCTAAAACTGGTGGAACCGATGTTGAGCGCACTTCGCTCAGGCAACGTGGTTCAGATTGCCAAGTTTGGCGATATCAATATTACCCCTATAGATGGATTTATCGTTGCAGAACAATCCAAGTTGGATTTAGGAGATTTACTTCAAACGTTTCAGAAAACACAAAAAGAACAACAGGTGCATGCTGAGCGATTAAAACAGGATGCCGTAGTACGATTAACACTATTAGGGGTTCCAGAAAAAGAAGCCAAACATAATGTCAGCAAAATTCTCTCGGAAATGCCACATGTCCAAACCGTTCAAGAGGTTGTCCAAGTAGCATACAAACTCCATCTTGGACTAATCGAAGATAAGCAAACTACATGCAAGACACGACCGCAAATCGAAGATGAACGTGATTTGAGGAAGCTGGTTAAGGCAGGAAAAGACAAGGGTTCTACTGCCTACCAGGTGCTAAAAGATGCTGGATATATTGCATCTGATTTTTCGATTGATACTGGAAGTGAACTCGGATGATACTCCAATTTCCGATTCCTTATGAGGACGAATTATTGCATAGTTTGCTTGCCAGAGTTGGAATTCGAAGTGGCAACATAAGTCAAAGGGCTATCTTGATGGACATATTCGGAACAGACAGGTTTACAGCATGTTTGGAATTGCAACCAGGCATCAGCAATATAGTATCAAATTTACCTGTTAGATCAACAATATCAACCAATCAACTTATTCTCCACAACTCAATGTACCTCTTTTATACGGCTTTTCGAGATGAAGAGCAGGCGCACGCCATATATGTGAGTATGCTTGATGAACATGGGAGGGATCTGCATAATGCCATTGGTTTGATGTCGTCAGCTATAAAGCCACATACTCATTTCCAATACTGTGTATTGTGCAATCAATTAGATATGGAGAGACATGGTGAATACTATTGGAGGCGAATTCATCAAATTCCAGGCGTTCGAATTTGCATCAAACATGGCATATGGCTTTCTGAAAGCTCGGTTTTGATGAGAGAAAGAACGAAGTATGCATTCATAGCTCCAACACAGGATAATTGCTCTGATCATTCTGTTCAAGAAATTGCTGACAAAGAACTATTGAGTCAATACAGTTGCATCGTGAACAACATTGAGAAGTTGCTCAATTTCAAATATCCTCATCGTCCAATGGAGTGGTTTCATAAACACTATATAAATCAGTTAATGCGGAAAGGCTATGCCTCTAATAAGGGAAGAACTGATTATAAGCGGTTAAGAGCAGAATTTGTTGATTTTTATGGAGTTGAACTGCTGGAAATTCTCCAATCATCAGCAAATGGTGAGAGTAGTTGGTTAAAGCTAATTTTCCAAAAACATCGAAAAGGATTCCATCCTATTCGTCATCTACTGGTTATGCAATTTTTGGGACTGACACTGGAGGAAGTTTTTAATAGCGATCCATCTGAAATAGATGGTCATGAGAGTAAAACATCTCTGCCAAAGAGAAAAATTATGAAGAAAACAATGACTGAAGAATACAGAAGGCAAGCTAAAAGGGAGAGACGAGAAGTATGGTTGCAAATGCGAAATGATTATCCTCATCATGGTAGATTGGAGTTGAGGAAGCTTAATCCCAAGGTGTATGCGTGGCTCTACCTGTATGACCGAGAATTTCTTATGGATCACATGCCCGAAAAGTTGCCACCGAAGGCTGGTACAACACGTCATGATTGGGAAAAGAGAGATTTAGAAATTCTTGAAAAAGTTGCTGAGATTGCAGAACAGTTGATGAGTGAAGGAGGGAAGCCACGCCGCATCACTTTGGAAAGAATACAGGAGATCATAGGTAGCAAATGTTTAATGCCTAAGCATTTAAAGAAGATGCCACGTACTCGAACCTTTCTTGAGCAGGTGGTAGAAGATGCTGAAGCGTTTCAAAAACGTAGAGTATTGTGGGCAATCGGGGAATTGAAGTCGAACGATGAATCGCTAACTTTAAATAGGGTTAAAGTGAAGGCTGGAGTAAGTAGAGTTCCAGAGGAATATTTACATGATCTTAATAAGATCTCCGCAATATAAAATCGTTGAAAGAATTGCAGTTTTGTAAGTGTGACGATCATTCCCAACATAGGAGGGATATTTTGGTTTCTCGTCGAAATGTAGTTCAATAGCTGTATATTTTATTCAGAACGGGAGCGGCATATAGTGAAATTGGACTCTCATCACATTGAAAGATTAGTACCTTGGTTTGGGTATGGGAATTTTAATGAAGCAGAAGTAGTCTTTTTTGGAAATGAAGAAGGACTGGGCGGCTACCCAATTGAAGCGGTTTTAGGAAGGTGTCAGCTTTACGGATATGATCCGAATACGTGGATTGATAATGATTGGAGACTGGGGTATTGGGATGAAACAAGTCATGATGGGTACTTAACCCTGGGAAGGATAACGAATGAAATAAGAACTGCAAGTGGACTGTCACCTGTTGCCCCACCTCCACCTCCAGCTTCTCCGTTCTTAGAATTCCAAGCAAGGATGCTATTACATTTTGAACAAAAGGATCAAAATTGGTTCAATGTTAAGAAAAACCTTCTAAATAATCAATGGAATCAAATACAAGAGTTGAAAGAACACTTATATTCAAACAAGACTAAAATTAAGGCAGGATTAGTAGACTGGAGACCCTTGCCTCGCCCTACAGAGGATGTTTGGCCATACGATGGAATTGACGAAAAGAAGTACATTTCAGCTTTCAAATTAGCTAATGCAAATTTGAAAAAAATAACTGAATTAAGCAACGGTAAATTGGCAAAAGAAGAACTCGACGAGTATTCCAAGATGCTATGGAATCGTGCTGAGCTGATTAGGAAAGTATTTGTTACATTCCCCTTCTCAACACTAATCGGTGTTGGAGATATGAACGCCAAGAAGAAACTGTTGGAATTCATTTTCAGAAATGAAAATTTAACATTCACGAAAAAGACTTTGAGAAATGGGAAATCGTATGAGATAGCTGAGTTAATTCTTCCAAACAAGAAACTTACCATTATCCTTACATTATTCTTTAATCATCGTTCTAATTGCTTACAATTAGAAGGGCTACAGCATTTATGTGAGGATGTTCTTGAACCAATTATTGGCTGTTAAAGTTAATTTCAATTATAATGGAGTTTTCTTCTACAGAAAGTCCATAAGAATAATAAGTTGATTGTCGAGTCGATGAATTTCAGGTGTTTATTCCTGATTATTCGTTCGGCTTTTTTTGTTTTTTCAACAAATTCAGTCTTTCTGATCGTTGATTCGGTGTTCTTCTCTCAGTATCAGAGATCAAATTGTTAATTATTCCGAAAAGGAACGTTTTCGGAAATTATAAGTACATTATACCTATTTTTTTGGAGGACATTTGTACCATTTGTCGAATCAATAAGAATGGTTGGTTTTTTTGAAATTTTTGGGTATTGATTGAATTTTAAGATGAATGCAATAAATCATTCTAATGCGAACAGACTGCGTATGGCTTAATAATAGAGTTTTAGTGAAGTATAGTATTCTTATTTCCTATAGCAGGTGAAATGAGAGGCCAAGGAGGAAGGGTTATTTGTATATTTCTAAGCTAACTATCCAAAACTTTAGGTGTTTTCAAGACTTTACTGTTGAATTTAACGAAGGATTAAATGTATTAATCGGCGGTAATAATGCAGGGAAAACTACAGTAATCAGAGCATTGGAGTTTCTTTTTAAAAGAGGAAGCGCCAAAGCACCTACCATAGACGATTTTAATAAAGGCCTTGATGTATCAACCCCACCAGAAATAACAATTACCGCAACGCTTAGATCCTCCAATACAGATACTATGGATGATAAGGCTATAGTTGCAAGCTGGCTTACGAAATTGGAAACACCGTGGGAGGCAGAGCTAACCTTTAAATATTTCCTTCCAGAGCAGGATCAAAAAAAATATATTGGGGAAAGTGCTAATTTATCTACACCAAAAGAACGTTGGTTCTTGTTAGAAAGAAATCTAAAACGATACGTTGCAAGAATCTATGCTGGCAATATTGTTAATAAAAATCGTGCTGAGCCTGAATATTTGGATAAAATTCATTGTGAGACATTAGATGCGCTTCGTGATGTTGAGAGCAACATGTTTACAGGCAAAAACACCCTGCTGAAACAACTGCTCACTCATTTTAAAGATAAAGCAATGCATGCTGTGGATCATAGTGAAAAGACTGATGGTCAAAATGTGACTGTTGGTAATGATAAATTTGGTCAGCTCTCTCGTTCATTAGTTGATGATATTGTTGGACGGGTAAATCAGAAAGAATTTTTAGAATTCGCAGAAAAAACGGGTGCATCTGTTGGCGGCGTACCTGCTTTAGATGGGAATCTACAGGAAGGAGATGTATTGTCAGCCTTACGGCTTATCATTAGAGATCAGACTGGAATCGAGATCCCGATCATTAATAATGGAATGGGTTATAACAATCTCATTTATATTTCATTGATATTATCGAAATTCAAAATGATAACTTCCCCCGAATACGGCGAAAATGCAAAGACATTTCCTATTCTACTAATTGAGGAACCAGAAGCACATCTTCATCCAGCTCTTCAGTACAATTTTTTGAAATTTTTGAAGGATGAGATGGATCATCAAAGTTTCAGTAGGCAAATTTTTATAACAACACATTCCACGCAGATTACTTCTGCTGTTGGGTTGAAACCGATCATTTGCCTGGAAAAAGAAGGTGGGAAGCCTGTATTTGCAAAGTATCCCAGTAAAGTTTTCTCGGAAAGTAATGAAGATCAGGAATCAAGGAAATATGTAGAAAGATTTTTGGATGCAACTAAATCAGCCATGTTGTTTGCGAAGTCAGTCGTATTGGTTGAAGGGATGGCTGAATTAATTTTACTACCGATTTTAGCTCAAAAGGTGAATTGTGATCTGGACAAGCATCATGTAGCTCTTGTTCGGGTTGATGCACTAACATTTAAACATTTTATTAAACTATATGGTGCAGGGGTTAAATCAGAAAACATAGAGTATGCTTTGGAAAAGAGAGTAAGCTGTGTTATAGACTCTGACCCATCAAAAATCGTTAAGGAAAGGCAAGATGGAGAACGAAGAAGTTGGAAGAAATGTTGGCCTTTTGATTTAGACAGTAGTCCTGATATTTTTGACTATAAGCCGATATCAGGTGCAGTAAGAAATCTTAACGAACAGACAACAGCAAGTCCAAACGTTAAGGTATTCTATAAATCAGAAAAAGGGAAAACATTTGAATATGATTTAGCATGGGATAATTCTGAAAATGAGCTTTTATTTACAGATGATGTTGAGATCGTAGAGGTAAAAGAATTGAGCGTGTGTACCTGGGTTGAGAAGGAAAAGGAGCGTGCAAAGTTTGCCTCAAGCTTTTTGATTCATGCTCAAGGCGTAAAGGGTGAGCTGGCATTCGAATTAGCAAGCAGGATACAAGACAATAGGTCTACTGTTATTAATGTGCCCGCGCATATTAAAGGAGCGTTTGAGTGGGTGTGCTATAGAAACGAATTGGAGGAACGTAATGGATAAGGTCAGGGTTATCTCTTCCGATGAAAGGATTTCAGAGTTAACGAATCATTTCAAAGTTATCGCTGGTCCTGGTGCGGGAAAAACACATTGGCTTGTTATGCACATTCTGAACGTTCTTCAAAATGTGAGGAATCTTACGTCCACATCAAAAATTGCATGCATTACATATACAACTGTAGCAGGAGAAGAGATCCAAAAGCGTTTGGGAACCAATCAGAATAAAGTTGAAGTATCAACAATCCATAGTTTTCTTTATGCGAATATTGTTAAGCCGTATATTTATCTAATGAAAGATGACAACGGAAATACGTTGGTTAATATTGAAGAGTTGGATGGTCATGACGATAACATAGCTACAAAAGGTAAGATATACGTTTGGCAACAAGAAGCGAAGAATGGAAGCTATTTGACTGATAAAATAAAGATCAAGAAATGCTTAGAAAACTTGGATTGGAAGCTTGAAGATGGTGAAATTAAATTGAAACCAAGAAAATTCTATCTAAGCAAGATCGGAAGGTATAGCATACGGTTAGAAGAAATGCTCTTATATAAGAAGCAGTTTTGGAAAGAGGGCGTAATTCATCACGAGGATGTGCTTTATTTCGCTTATAAAATTCTTGAGGAATATCCCGTTCTACTTGAACATTTAAGTTCTAAATATCCGTATATATTTATAGATGAATTTCAGGACACAAATCCGATCCAGACAGAAATTATAAAGAAGCTAAGCAATGCTGGTTCTGTAATTGGTGTAATCGGAGATTCAGCTCAATCTATTTATGAATTTCAGGGAGCTTCGCGTCAGGAATTTATTTCATTTACTCTTCCAAATCAAACTACGTATTCAATAGAGAATAATAGGAGATGCGGTAGTAAAATTGTAGACTTTCTGAATTGCATTAGAAGTGGCGACGAGCTGGAGCAAAAGCCTACAAGGGATGATAGTGAGATCGATGTTTATTTTTATGAATGTAGTGAAACGACAGACATAAGCGTAACAAGCTTTCATGAATTGAGGAGTAGGTTTGGGCTTGACGGAGATTATTGTATATTGACTCGTAATAATGACACGGTAAAGCGACTTCGAAATGCTGAGCTTGAGGACATTTGGTCGATTTTTAATGAAGTCGATGCTAATAGGGAAAGGTTTATTAAAAAGATATTTACTGCGTATAAATCGGTTAAAGATAACCGACAAGAGGCAGGAGTAAAGGAACTCATAAAAGTATTTAGAACTGATAAAGATGGGGTTTTAAAGGAACCTTTTCAGGATAGTCAACATATTAGCTCTATAATGAAACGAAGTTTGGCAGTGGATCTGCTTGAATTTATGGCTGGCAGGATGGATGAGTTTTATAATGGCTCTTTATATGATTTTTATGAAAGTTTATTCCAAACGTTAAAGACTAAGAACTATGGAATTAAGAAGATTACAAGGGGGAAAATTAAAGAGTTTTCCGATACAACATCCATAAAAAAACTTTTAGATAATCTTATCTTGCCAGAAGAAAAATCATCAGATATACGAACTATTCATAAGGCAAAAGGGATGGAATTTCAATCTGTACTACTATATCTTTCAGATATTGATGAAGTTAATCAACTTACTAATCCTGATATTGATTCTAACGAAGATGATACTCGTATTCTATATGTTGCATTAAGTAGAGCGAAGGATTTCTTGTATATAGCTTGTCCACCATTAAATAAAGAAGCTAAAAAAAAATTGACAACTATGAACATCAAACAATTTGTTCCTGACTCTACTGGTCTGGTTAGAGCGTAGTGTCTACTCTCTTGGTGTAAAAAATTTCAGAAGCCTTGTAACCTGATTATTGAATCAAAGGAGAAAACAGATGGATGATAAATACTTATTATATATAGACATTTTAGGTTTCAAAGACCTGGTCGATAATGATATCAATAAAGTTAAAGATTTGTATCAGGTAATTGCCAGTCTCAATGTACATCAACATGATAGTTTTAAGGCAATTGTCTTTTCAGATACGATATTAATATACAACAATTTTCCTACTCCAGACGAAAAAACAAAAGCATATACAGTGATGTTCCTATGTGAGTTTGTTCAGGATCTTCAACATAGACTTATTGGTAGGAACATTACCTTCAGAGCTGTAATAACATATGGGCAATTTATTAATTATGAAATTAATCAAATTCCTTGTTTTTATGGAGCTGCACTTATCGATGCATATCTCATGGAAAAGGAAATACCATGTACGGGGTTGTTTATAACTGATCGTTGCAATGCATCAAATAATATTTTTCGGACACAGCGTTACAGCGATGATCTAAATTTTGTATTCGTAACTCAGAATCTTCACCGATTAGAGTATGAAGGACATTCAAATGGCTGGCTAATTAATGAATTAGGATTAACAAGAGATGTTATGGCAGAAACCCTCCATATTAAATTTATTTTTGAGAATATGCGAAATCATAGTAACCCTAAAGTGAGTACAAAATATAGTGCAACTTGGAACCTGTACGTGAATCAATATCCAAAAACGCTTGAGCTGTTCGAACAGAACTCTTTTAATCTAAATGCTATATACCCTGAAATTGATTGGGATGAATGGTTGAAATTAATACCAGAGGATTACTCATATATTCAAGAAGGTGGATAATGATGATAGAACTCAAATAGCCTGTTCACAGTTATTCGCGGAAACAAAAGCCGAGATTGGATATTTAGAATGTTCGTACCAATTGATGAAATTAATCATATCAAAGAACTTTTAATTAGGCGGATACAAAGTAAATAGCCGAACACTGAGATGATATTTGTTGTGATTAATCAAAGCGATCAAGTGATTGCATCGAAAACCATTTACGTAAGGGTTAAATAATAGTAACGACTCGGTTTAATATATTGCGAAAACCTCGAAATCGGCTTTGCATCTACTGGATATAGATTTATTATGAATAGAAACTTGATAGTTTTTAACCATAATAATTCAGGAAACTCTTATGAGTGATTATAGTATCCAGATGGATGGGGAATCATGAAGTAGTATTCTTGATAAGTTGAGTAGTGACACTTTCTTGTTGGATTATCACAGATTATAAGGTTATTATGTTTTTATTTATAGATAGGTAAAAGGAAGAGATGATATTTATGGAAGAATTGAATTTTACAAATAAAGATATATTCGAAAGAGATTTTTATGTTTGTAAATATTGCAGCAAGAAGTTGGAAGAGGGATTGTTGCTGATTGATTGTGTTGATAAGAGAGCAGATTATGATATTGATAGTTGGGTTACTATATGTACTGTTTGTAATGAAAAAAAAGCAGATAAAGATTTGGACGAGTATTTAAAGGATATTATTTTTACTAATACTGAATACTATAATGTTTTTGTTGAAAATATTAACATCATAACTAATCTTTCAAACGAATTCATTATTGATGAAAAAAACAAATCAACCTTGAATAAGATGCTATACGTTAATGCGATCACAGCTATGGAAACATATCTTTCTGATGTTTTTATTTTCCTTGTTTTAAATGATAATAGCTTATTGAGAAAATACATTGAAAATGATTTAGATTACAAAAATGAAAAAGTTGTGATTTCTGATATTTTTGAATGGGTTGAAAAATCAAAAGAAAAAGTTAGTGACAAATTATTAGGTATTACTTTTCACAACTTAGTTAATGTCAAAAAGATGTTTAAATCAGTGCTTAATATTGAATTCTCAGACATATCAGAATTGATCAAGGTTGTAAAGGTAAGACATGATATAGTGCATAGGAATGGGAAAAATAAAGAAGGTAATCAGATTATTATTTCCACTAAAGAAATTAGTCTACTCATCAAAGAGGTGTCTGTATTCATAAAGTTTATAGATGACCAAATAAATATAGAGTATTACAGAAAGAAAGATTTAAATGAAAATTTATTAGAAAAATATCTTTTATTGGTAATTAATAAATCAATAGAATTTAATGATGATATGTATTTAAATGAGTATATTAAAATCAAAGGTTATATTGAGACTTTTTACGGAAGTGATTTTATTTTAAAGAGAAAAAATAAAGATTTGGAATCGATTCAAAACCTCATTATGCTTCTTGAAAACTTGAATAGAGATGCTGATTATTTGAAAAAAATATATTTGCCTTTAGAAGAATTAGAGGTTCCAATATATTTGGATATAAATTTACTGGACGTTGTTAAATTGAAGCATTTAAAAAAATTATCTATTCAAGGTTCAGGGATGGAAAATGAGGACGATACTATTCCAAAAAGAAAAAATTTAGAATTACTATCCACCATGACTCAATTAGAATCTTTAAATATTGGCAGAACCGATCTGTATGATATATCCTTTTTATCAAGATTAACAGAGCTTAAATATCTTGGAATTCATGCGAACAATATAGAATCATTAAAAAAAATTAAAAACTTACAGAAGCTCGAATATCTTTCTGTTTTCCAAAATAATATTTCTAATTTAAGCGGTTTAGAAGAATTGATAAATTTAGAAACATTAGATATTGCTTCTAACAAAATTAAAGATATTAGCACTTTGTCTAAACTGAAAAAGTTAAATACTTTGTATCTTCATAATAATGAAATTAGTGATATATCACCCCTCTTTAATCTGCGAAACCTGAAGTATTTAACTATAAGCGGAAACAGTGTGAGTGAAGAAGACTGTGAGAGATTGAAGGATAAAAATCCTAATTTAGAATATTTTGGGTATGACAGACGGAACGTCGCGTCTAATTCTATATAGTTGGAATCATAGAGTAAAAAGGATTCCGTGTAGGTGAAATAGTCGTATTAGTAAAGTATTGGTTAAGATTTTTGCAATTAAATAACTCTAAGTAAATTTATGATGAAAGAATGAAGAGATAATAAAAAGCAACTTCCTTTTAACAAATAAAAAATTCCTGTCTGATTGTATTTTTGACTGTCCCTAAACCACTAAAGACTGGAACAATGGTTGCCGCTTTTCACCAACCATTGTTCCAACCTTATTGTCATCCATATAACCATCAGAGCAGGGATTTCCCATTCAAATGCCGAATAGGTAAGCAGGCATAAACCCAGTCTACTTAAGCCTTTATGGGGATGTGAACTGCTTGTTCAAGACGTTTACTCAGGCATTTCCCAGGCGCCCCGAAGTTTACCACTCATTACTCATAGTTTTAACGCTAAGCCGACGAATTTCGGGTACTAACCCCTGATTCCTCCTCGGGCTTTTTGCTCCATCACTTTTCAGGCATTTTTTGTCCTTTCTTTTCCTCGAACTTTTGTCACACCCGATTCTTTTTCCAACGAATATTATTTTTTCCAATTCAGAATTAGCTTGCTTTTTTTGTTCTGATTTTCCTCGTTTTTGGTTATTTTCTTGGTTAAAGGATTCAGTTGTGAACATATTTACTTCAAGATTTAGGCAAGGGGAGGATAGGAGAATAATTGGTGAGTTTCGTGAGGCATCATGCGAGTGGAGTGATAGAAGGAAGATTGGAGTAAGGCTGATCAGGAGATTGTTACTCAAGCAAGGAATGTTGTCAAAGCTATTCAATTTATGCAAGAGAAGTTAATGCTGATTATTAAAGAATTTGAGTAACGAAGGGATTATTCAAAGTTTTCCGTATAGCTCACAGTTTATGTTTGCCGATATGGATGATGAAGAAGAGGAGTTTATGTAGCAGTGAAAATTCTGAATAAATGCTGTTGTTTCACAATAAAAATATAAATACGATCGGAGCGATTGAAATGCTAAAGAAGGCAGAAGAACCATTTAAGCTACTAAAATATTTAGAGGGATCAGATAAATGGCGAAAATCATTAGAAAAGATGTGTTCAGCTATTCTTCACTGCAAGTATAAAGAAAAACATACAGTGATAAGAATTGATGGATCGGGCGGAGATGACGGTATTGATGTTTGGGTCGAGACATCGAAGGCTAAGGTACACATCTACCAATGTAAGTTCCACGTAGATAATTTAAATTTACCGCAAAAGAATAAGATATTAGAGTCTTTTCTAACAGCATATGAAAAAAATAAAGATAATGGGCTTACCCGCTGGGTGTTAGTTATTCCTAAGACATTAATAAAAAGTGAATTGCGATGGTGGAACGAATTTTGTGAAAAACACAATGATAAGGGGATTCAATTTAAAATATGGGATGAAGATAAACTACTCAATTTGCTTAAGAAATATGAATTACATGATGAATACTTTCAAGTTGAAGATAGATTCAAGGATGTACGAGAGCAATTCGAAAAAGATTTTAGAGATATAATCTCAAAGTTTACAGATGGGAGAGATAGATATACATTAGATGATATTGAAAATATGAATGATGTGTCTGAAAGGTGGAAAGCCTCTCCGTATTTAGATTTTAGAAATTCAGCAATTGCCAGCATGTTAAATAATTTCTTAATGAATATTTCTGTTGTAGATGGAATAATAAACAGGGCAGAGCTACCTGTCCAAAAGGAATTTCGATTTTTAATGAGGTATTATTTTATTCCAGAGTATTATAGATTGTGTAGAGAACGAGACAATGACCAGGATCAGAAAGCTGTGGATTTCTATAGAAATAATAATGCTGAAGATATTAAGAGTTAATTGAAGATAACTGTTAAACCTAAGATTGGATATATGAAAAAGTAGGCAGATAGTAAATAAAACAATTTCTCGTTCTTCTGTTTAACCAATAAATAATTCCTGTCCAATTTTTGGAGCTAGAATAAAAAGTGGACACCCGTTAACGGACGGAAGGATAATGAGACTAACGGAGGTGTCCACATGGGAGAACAGCGGCAACGATATAACGAAGAATTCAAGAAACAAACGGTCAAATTCATTCAAGAGCAGACGAAGACACTTGGAGATTTGGCAGAAGAACTCAACATTCCAAAAAGTACGTTGCACCAATGGATGAGTAAGTACCGCGAACTAAAACATGAGCCTGTTGCCAGCGTAGATCGAGTGAAACAACTGGAAGCAGAACTCCAAGAGATGCGCCGGTTGCTTCAAGAGAAAGAGCACACGCTCGCGGATACACAAGAAGAACTGGCGATTGTAAAAAAAGCAGTGCACATCTTCAGCAAACCAAAGAGCTAAGATTTCAGTTTGTAGAAGATCATCGCTCCGAGTTTTCTTTGGAGAAGATGTGCAGAACCTTTCAAGTATCACGGAGCGGATATTACAAATGGCGAATGGACCAAACCAGCAAGCGGCAGAACCGAAAAGCCGAGGTCATGAAGCGTATTCGCTATCATTTTTACGACCACCAGATGCGGTGCGGAAGCCCTAAAATTACGTATCTGCTCCATTTAGAAGGGTTGCGAATCTCTTCCCGTACCGTCAGTATATACATGCGTCAAATGAATCTACGTTCTGTGGTCATGCCCAAATATCGCGTTCAGACGACGGATTCCAAACACGACAATCCTCTTGCGCCAAATACGCTGAATCAGCAATTTAAAACGTCCAAACCGAATACGGTATGGGTTACCGACATCACCTACATTCCTTGCCGAGGAGGTCGTCTATATCTCGCCAGCGTTCTGGATTTGTGCACACGTGAAATTGTAGGCTGGCGTCTATATAACCATATGGAAACCAGTTTGGTGATGGGTGCACTGGAGGAAGCTTACAAGGCCAAACGCCCCGCTCCGGGATTACTCCATCACTCGGATCGCGGCTCTCAATACACGTCAAAAGAATACGTGGAGCAACTAAAATCATACGGAATGGAATCAAGCATGAGCCGCCGAGGAAACTGTTATGATAACGCCTGTATTGAGTCATGGCACAGTATTTTAAAGAAGGAACTCATTTACTGCAATCCTCGTTTTAAGACGCCGGAAGAGGCTTATACTGCCATCTACCAGTACATTGAGTTCTATTACAACCGCAAGCGAATGCATGGCGCGCTAGGGTATCTTTCCCCTGCTCGTTTTGCGATGAAATTTACGGACAAATCCGCAGCGTAGTGTCTACTTTTTTGACATAGGTCCATTTATTTTTACCGTCCCTACTAAAATTAACTGTCCCCAAACCACCAAAGGCTGGAACCTGGTTGCCGCTATTTCTCAACCATTGTTCCAGTCTTTTTCTCGTTCCTGAAAGCATCCCAGCAGGGAATTCTCATCCAAATCCCGAATAGATAAACAAGCAGAAACCCAGGCTACTCAAGGCTTTTGGGGGATTGAAAGTAGTTGATTCAGGCATTTCCCAGGCTCTTACCCAGGCGTTTTAAATGCCGATCTTTGCTTTTCTCAGGCACTTCTCTATCCCTTCAAGGACACGAATTATTAGTTGTTTTCGTTCACAATTGAACCAGTTTCTTTCCAGTTTTCAGGGCTTTTTCTCAGAGTTTTTGGGACAGTTATTTTTATCTCGGAAATGGCGGTGAAGCCTTGTGGGGTAAGGGATTGGGGCAGATTGGAGAGAGGGTGTTTTGGGGACAGTTATTTTTATTTTTTTACAATATATACGCGTAAACCCAATCAGGATGTGGTTTATATCATCAATTGAGACGACGGGGATGAAGAGTAAATTAAGCTCAAATGTTCATTGTTCTTCTTCTTGAGTTCTGTTTTCAGACTAAAAATAAACAGGGGTATTTTTATATGATGTTAGTAATAAAAATCCTTTTGCATACAAACTTTATAACTAACTTTAACAGTCCCCATGAACAGTAATATTTCTTGGGGATTTTTTTTCTTTATGGACAGAGGGTGAATATAAAATGAAGAGCAAAGGGGAAAAGCTTAAATACATTAGAAAGCTGAACAAGCTTAATCAAATTTAATTTTCACAAATCTTTGGTGTTTCACAGGGAACACTAAGTGAATGATCTCAACTTTATCAGTCGCAGGGTGTGCGTTGTCATAATCAGTGAAAATATTTTCAAAATAAATGAAAAAAATTTGTCGCAATTAGTGGGAAATGTATTTTTATTTATTATTATGCACTGATTTTGTAGGAAATGTGTGTTTTTTACACTTATCCAATACAATTGTGAAAACAAAGCATATTGTGGAGGCCATTAAATATGATTAATCATTTGATCACAAAGTCGTCCACATGAATGGGTGGTTCGCTTATCGCATTTTCTTATTTTCTTTGAATAGGAGATTAACATCGTATAATATGTTAAGAATGGGTTAATAAGAAGAATACGAAAGTTAGGTGTTCCTATTTGAAGAAGTTGTTATTGGTAACAGACCTTTACTATCCAGCTAAAGGCAGAAACTATTATGAAGAAGACCTGTATCTCACTTCCCAACTTAGAGAAGAGTTTGACTTGATTATTTGTCATCCGGAGGATATGGAGAGCTTCGAGGATGTTGTCGATTTAATTGTCTTTCGAAATGCAGGTCCTGTTGCCAATTTTAAAGAAAAGTATCAAGCTTTTCGTAAGAGAATAGTAGATAAGCAACTAAATACTTACAATTCATTCAATGGCAAAGCAGATATGAATGGAAAAGAGTATTTGCTGGAATTAACAAATGTAAATTTCCCGGTTATACCCACGATAGATTCCGTTGAGAATGTTAAATTTCTACCTGAGGTAGAACAATTCATTGTCAAACCAAAAGATGGTGCTGATTCCATTGGCATGAAGAAAATTTCTAAAGAAGAACTAACTAATGAAATTGATAATGAACAGCATAGTATTCTGGTGCAACCGTTTATCCCTTTTGAGTACGAGGTATCCTTCTACTTCATTGACAAGAACTATCAATACGCATTGTATGCACCGGATAAAGATAAGCGTTGGGAATTGAAAGAATATACACCTAGTGAACAAGATTTATCTTTTGCTCAAAAGTTTATTGATTGGAATAACATTGACTGTGGTATTCAACGTGTGGATGCATGTCGCACACCATCAGGAGAACTACTATTAGTTGAACTGGAGGACTTGAATCCTTATCTGTCTCTGTTGGAACTTTCTCCTGAAACTCGCGCCGAGTTTATTCAGAACATGAAGGAATCTTTAATAAATGCCCTTAGTCTTAATCATTTGGGATAAATGCGTATCATTCAGTTGAAATGCGAAATAGCAATGATTAAGCATGAAAAGACGGGTTTGTTCCATGTCATCGGGACTCACCCGTTTTTTGTTTTGAGCCGCATTTGGTAGCTTCAGTAAAGTGGTCTTGTTTTTCCTGCATAGTTACATAGTACGTATGCATTTAAAACAAAGAACCCAACGTTTTTGCTGCGGACGGTACAGACGCCAATCTATTAATTCCGCTGTAGGCACAAGTAAGTCAATTGATATGCAAACAGAAGAGATCAGTATGCAGAGGAAGAAGCAGCTCGCTCTGCTAATCAACTTGAGGGTCAAAAAACTTGTTGGATCTTCAGATGGCTATGAGTGTAGTAAATGAGTTATTAAAAAACGAAGAAGAACAAGATACATCCTATGACACACAAAAGGGACTGATGCAATTCATTACATGAGACAGGAGGTCTGTGAAATTATATCTAGAACTATTTTATTTCATTCTAATATTGATAGAAGATTATGATCTCGAGGACAAAAAAATACTTAGGGATTTGTTAATTGTGGAGATGACTGATGATGAGCGTGAATTCTTTTACATCGAGGCAGTATCAGACGAAGATAAATTAAAGTTGCTTTAAGTTGAGTGGATTTGATCACATAAATTGAATAGAAAAAAACCGTTGAATAGTGAGCATTTTTTTAAAATTTGGATTCAAATGCAGAGTTCATGGGATTAAGTGAAACGGAGGAATTGTTTTAAGAATCAACATGAAGTGCACATAGTATTCCTTAAGTTAAATTGATCTATCGCAAAATAAAGGTGGACGATCCACCCTTTAATTGTTCACAACTTATAGATGCTAGAGTGATTTTATTACATCACTATACGATGGGTTGGTGGAGAATCAATTAGGGCATATTCTGTTATGAATTAGTTTTCAAGTTAGGTCTCCAGCCACGTAAAGCATGTCAGCAAAGTAGTTGAGAAGCGTTATTAATTAAGGTTCATTGATCTGAAATTGTGTGCTACAGGATAATGTTGAAGGGGTAGAATATAAAATGAAACATTCAGTTAAATTGAAGCAGGTTGATATGCAGTTGGATACATTATCAGCGTGGTGCTAGATGGAGCGAAACTTGAAATGCAAATTGACCAGGAATACTTCATTGTTGCTTGCATTTCCATATTCCCTGATCAAGGAATGGGAGCGTCTAGCTATATGGGTAATGAATGAACAAGAATTCTATAACTCTAACAGCTAAATTCATATGGGTGAAACTTATCCGTTTTACTAAATAAAAAGGCATAAGTCCCAACGTCCCAGCAGAAAGCAGAATAAGCAGCAACTATGGAGTCTATGTCATGGTCAGTGTAATTACCTGTAGCTTCTATTCCAGAAATTGTTTGGGATAAGCAATTGATCACATTTAATTTCGCATGCTTGTTATTTACTTCTTTATAATTCTGAATATCTACAGCAATCGAGTGATAAAAATGCAAGAACAAAGCTGCTCTTGGATGAACTTCTACTATTTTAGCCTCTGGATACCCTATGCTGATACTTCTTGAGAGTGTTATCCCTCTAACAGTTAAGTACACCATGTGTCTGCTCATTGGTGGAATTACAGAACTTAATTTAAATTTTTCCTGTTTATTCTGAATAAATTTGTTAATTTCTGCTAGTGAATCTTTTAATTTTTTATCGGATTCTCTGCACTTGTTATCTCCATTAGTAGATAAAGGAGAATCAATTCCAATAACACAGTTTTCTTTATATTTATCAATTACATCTAAAATGTCAGCATCATTAAGACCACTTGTGATTGACACAAGTTTCAACATATTATTATTAGTCAACTCGAGTACAGTTACTGAGGTGTTGGCAATATTATTACCACTTGATAGATCAATCCCTATATACATAAGCGCCTCCATGATTTTTAATGTTCTAACAAAGGTTGTATTCCTATCTCATCAGAGAGTACAGTGTAACGTCTATTGGAGTTGAACTTCTCTTTGATAGTAATCGCAAAAATCAGTTAGAGCACATTTTGGACAATTTGGCTTGCGTGCTTTACAAATATTCATGCCTTGCCCAATAAACCACTCATGAGCATGGTATTTAAACTTTAATGGAGTCACTTTATTAATAGTATCTGCTGTATCTTCTCTCAAAGTTGTTTTTACTATTCCTAGACGATTAGCAACTCTATGAACATGCGTGTCCACAGCTATAGTTGGCTCACCAAAGGTAAAATGCATCATAATGTCTGTGCATTTACGCCCGACCCCTGTCAGTGCTATGAGTTTGTCCCTGGTAGTAGGAACTTCCCCATTGTGTCTTTCAATTAACTGGTGACACATCTTTTTCAAGTTTTTTGTTTTTCTATTGTAATGGGCTGCGGGTTTGATTAAGGAAGATAATTCTTCATCCTCAAGTTGAAGTAATTGTTGGGGGGTAGAGATCTTGTCATAAAGAGCTGTACAAGCTTCAATAGTTCTTTTTTCAGTAGTCATAGTAGAAATTGCTACGGATACTAATGCTTTAAAAGGAGTACTGGACAAGCCTTTGGCAATCCATTCATTATCGGTTTCAACAAAAGTTGGTTGTGTACTGCGCAATCGTTCATATATTTGAGTTATTCTTTGCTGATCCATCAGTTCATGCTCCTTCCTGTTATACTCTCCACATATTCTAATCTAGTCTGTTTTCTAGAATTCTTTAAATTTTGAAGACTTATTTCACGAACGAGAGAGGTGAAATCGCTCTTTTTACCATTCAGTCGTAGGTCTATACTTTTTTTCACATTACTTTTTGCTTTCTCGAGGGGTAATTTTGCAACATACATAAGTTCATTTATGCACAGATCACAAGCTCTTTTTAGTGAATATTTGTCATGTGAAGTAAGTTTGAGTTCATACTTTGATGCGCACACTAAATCGCGAATTACCTCCGTTAAGTTGAAAATTTCTCCTGACTTCAACTTAGAATCTAAAAGTTTCCTTCTATCTGAAACAAGAACAGGTAATTTGCTAAATTTATTGAAAAAATGAATATGAGATGTTTCTAAAATGGATAAGCTAGAGAGAGGGCGGACTCCAAGTTGTTCCGCTGATTCCTGAGGAACTAAAATGTTCATCTTGAGCTCGCTAAAATAGAGTTTATAATAGTGCCTTTGTTGATTCTCGACCCAGAGTGTAACTTCTTCTTCTAAAATCCCAACACCATGCAATGGATAGAAAAGTAATTCTCCAACCTTGATATCAATCATGTGTTTTCCCTCACGTTCAGTCAGTCATTAACTTATTATAACATCCCCCTGTCAACCCCCATCAGGATAGAATTTTGTCAATATATTTTTTGAACAACAACATACATTATCAAAAGGAAAAGAAACTTGAATTAAAAAAAGCTTGACTAGTACGACAAGAAAAAGTGTATGCTTACAAAATAACTTGTAAGTATTGATCACAGGTATAAAGTGAAGAGACAAAGCACTATGTAGCTTGTTATTCTCTTATACCAAGTAAATTGGTATGTTTACTATGAATTATTTCTCTATCTTAGTCACTTTAGAATTGACAATGTTTCAAAAGAAAAAGAGGTCATGAATATGGACAAACCTGATGGACAAATAGTAGAGCGTGACATCAGCACAGAAATGCGAGAATCTTTTATTGGCTATGCGATGAGCGTCATTGTAAGTCGAGCTCTGCCTGATGTGAGAGATGGACTAAAACCAGTACATCGCCGCATCCTGTATGCAATGTCTGAGCTTGGTATAACCTCTGATAAACCATATAAGAAATCTGCAAGGATAGTTGGAGAGGTCATTGGTAAGTACCATCCACATGGGGATGTCGCGGTGTATGAAACAATGGTGCGAATGGCTCAAGACTTTTCCCTCCGTTACATGCTTGTTGATGGGCATGGTAACTTTGGCTCTATAGACGGAGATAGGGCTGCTGCGATGCGCTATACGGAAGCTCGGTTATCTAAAATTGCCACAGAGATGCTACGTGATATCAACAAAGACACAATAGACTTTCAGCCTAACTACGATGGTGAAGAGCAAGAACCACTTGTGTTGCCTGCAAGATACCCTAATCTTCTTGTTAATGGTGTGGGTGGTATTGCAGTGGGAATGGCAACAAATATACCTCCCCATAATTTAGGAGAGGTTATTGATGCTTTGAATGCCATGATAGATAACCCGAGCATTACTACGCTAGAATTAATGAATTACATTTCAGGACCAGATTTCCCCACAGCAGGTTATATTATGGGGTATTCCGGGATCCGGCAAGCTTATGAAACTGGTCGAGGCTCGATAACGATGCGGGCCAAAACAACCATAGAAGAAATTGAAAACAAGTCAAGAATTGTCGTGCATGAAATACCTTATCAAGTAAACAAAGCTCGTCTTGTAGAAAAGATTGCAGAACTTGTTCGAGATAAAAAAATTGATGGTATCACCGATCTACGTGATGAGTCCGATCGTATGGGTATGAGGATAGTCATTGAAATACGACGTGGTGTTAATCCAAATGTTCTACTAAACAACTTGTTGAAAAATACATCGTTACAAACTAATTTCGGCATCAATATGCTCGCAATTGTAAACAATGAACCTAAAATTTTGAGCTTACGAGAGATTTTACATCATTATTTACAACATCAAATTGTTGTCATCCGACGTCGCACTGAGTACGAACTACGTAAGGCAGAGGCAAGAGCCCATATATTGATAGGTATGCGAATTGGTTTAGATCATATTGATGAAATAATAGATTTAATTAGATCATCTGCTTCAAGTGATATTGCTAGAGAAAGTTTGATTGAACGTTATAATCTAAGTCTTGATCAGTCACAGGCCATTCTTGATTTACGATTGCAGAGACTAACTGGTTTAGAACGGGAGAGAATTGAAAGTGAGTACAATGAGATTTCAGCAAAAATATCAGATTATCGTAAAATTTTGGCTAGTGATTCGCTGATTCTAGAGATCATTCGAGAAGAAGTGATAAGCATCAAAGATCGTTTTTCTGATGCTAGACGCACTGAAATTTTATCAAATACTGAAGATATTCTTGATGAAGATCTGATCCCTCGTGAGGATGTGATCGTCACGATTACTCACACTGGATACATTAAACGTTTACCAGTTTCAACATACCGTTCGCAGAAACGCGGTGGTAGAGGAGTTGTGGGTACGGATACCAAAAGTAATGATTTTGTAGAGCATCTGTTTATAACACATTCACATAGCTACTTGTTATTTTTCACAAATAAAGGAAAGGTCTATCGACTAAAAGCATATGAGATTCCTGAACTCGGACGTACAGCTCGTGGAACAGCAATCATTAACCTCCTTCAAATTGAACCAGGTGAAGTCATCAATGCAGTTATTGAGGTTGAGAACTTTGAAAGTAATGATTTTATTGTTTTTGCGACAAAACAAGGCGTAGTAAAGAAAACTTCTTTAGCTGATTACAAGAATGTTAGAAAGTCTGGTTTAATTGCTATCTATCTGCGTGACGAGGACTCACTTGTAGATGTAAAACTCACTGATGGTACAAAAGAAATAATATTGGGGACTACGAAGGGGATGTCCATTCGTTTCTCTGAAAAAAATGTACGCGCAATGGGACGAACAGCGGTAGGGGTCAAGGGTATTGATCTAAACAAAGAAGATATTGTTGTGGGCATGGATATTATGGAACCTAATCAAGATGTTCTCGTTGTATCTACTAATGGATATGGTAAACGGACCCCGACAAAGGAATATCGCATTCAAAGTCGTGGTGGTAAAGGAATCAAAACAATAAATACCACTGAAAAGAATGGTCTGTTAGTTAGTTTAAAAGTGGTCAGCAGTGAAGAAGATTTGATGATTATAACTTCTAGCGGTACGCTTATTCGAATGAGTATGAAAAGTATATCAACGATGGGACGCTCCACTCAAGGTGTTAAGCTTATTAACACGCGCGATGATGACTCCGTGGCCACTGTATGCCGATCTAATCAATCTGAAACGGAAGATTAGTATTTATTCACAAATTCCATCAGAACATAAGTTGGTAAAAGGTGAAATGTCGATATTACATTGTTATCGTCCAACTTGTTTGTTACGTATAACAACGTGAAATCGACATATATCTTACAAGGCAGTGGCACTTTAGAGTTAAGGCACACTTATGTGCTACTGAACAAAGCGGGCTTAATTATACTGAAAATTTTATTTCTAGATTTCAAAGAGAAGTGGCTAACTTAGAAATGAAAGTTGAAATTTACAAAAGAGACTAGCAAAATCACCGTAGGCATTATAGCCAAAAGCCATATTTGTTCACAAAAACACTGAATCAGAAGGCTTGCATATCTGTTTAATTACATTCTCATATCCTATTACTAATAATTCGTGTACTAAGCTCAAGAAATAACAGTTAGTTTAGAGCAATCTATTGTGTCTTTAAAAGGGAGGTTCAACAGTGCAAAATTATATTTATGTCAGAGGTGCAAGAGAGAATAATTTAAAAAATATCAACGTTGATGTGCCTCGTGATCAGATGGTTGTTTTCACAGGAGTGAGTGGCTCGGGAAAATCTAGCTTGGCATTTGATACACTGTATGCTGAGGGTCAAAAGAGATACGTGGAGTCATTGTCGGCCTATGCACGGCAATTTTTAGGGCAAAATACTACTCCAGACGTAGATTCCATAGAGGGACTTTCCCCAGCTGTGGCTATTGAACAGAAAACAACCTCACGAAATCCACGATCAACTGTAGGGACTATGACAGAAATCTATGATTATCTGCGTCTTCTCTGGGCAAGAGCAGGTACACCGCATTGTCCGAATTGTAAAATAGAAATAGGCCGACAATCTGTTGACGAGATTGTCGAGCACATTTTTCAGTTACCACAAGGAGCAAAATTTGCTGTACTGGCGCCAATCATCCGTGGACAAAAAGGAGAGCACCGTGAAGTATTTGATCAAGCACGAAAGGAGGGATTCGCACGTGTTCGTGTCAACGGAAGACATTATACCTTGTCGGATGAGATAGAAATCGACAAGGGTCAGAAGCATACCATCGACATCGTTGTTGATAGGCTAACTGTCAGAGATGAGGATGCTCAACGCTTGGCAGACTCCATTGAATTGGCTCTCTCTCTTTCAGGAGATATTGTCACAATTTATGAGTATGAGAATATGCAAGAAACAAGCTTCTCTCAAAGCTACAGCTGTTCAAAATGTGGAACGTCACTTAATGAATTATCCCCGCGGTTATTTTCCTTTAATCATCAACTAGGGGCTTGCCAAACATGTCATGGGCTAGGAATTCAACTCAAACCTGAGGATTATGAACACTTAAAGAATTCGCAGTTTGAAACCTATGGCGAGCTTACTACTCTATCTTGCCCGGATTGCCAAGGAGATCGCTTGTCCGCGCAGCCTCTTGCTGTCACGGTTGGAGGAATGAACATTGCTGAATTTTGCAAGTTATCCATTAATGATGCTATTGATGCAATAAATAATCTAGAGTTAAGAGGAGCCAAAAGCACCATTGCAAAGCCTATAACTGACGAAATAATTACTCGGCTTCTTTTTATGAAAAAAGTAGGCTTGACTTATTTAACACTCTCTCGTGTTTCAAGCACACTTTCTGGTGGGGAGAGTCAGCGGATTCGATTGGCTTCACAAATTGGCTCAGGTTTGGCCGGTGTGCTTTACGTCCTAGATGAACCTTCCATTGGATTACATCAACGTGACCATTCCCTCTTGTTAGCGGCACTACGTGATTTGCGAGATCAGGGGAATTCGCTCCTTATTGTGGAACATGATGAAGAAACAATTCGTCAGGCAGACTGGATTGTAGACATTGGTCCTGGAGCAGGAAAACACGGCGGAGAACTTGTGGCGCAGGGCACACTGAAAATGATCATGAATGAGCCAAATTCTTTAACTGGTCAATATCTATCGGGTAAAAAAAGAATCCGTGTGCCTGAAAATAGACGTTCCGGAAATGGGAATACATTAGGGATAATTGGTGCGACCGAAAATAGTTTGAAAGGTATTGATGTCCACATTCCTTTAGGGACACTAACCTGTGTTACAGGTGTCTCGGGCTCAGGAAAATCTAGTTTGATCAATGAGATCTTGTATAAGAAATTAGCTGCTCAACTTAACCGAGCTCAGACAAGGCCTGGAAAACATAAAGAAATTGTAGGTGCTGAATTTCTCAACAAAGTAATCCACATTGATCAAAGCCCAATTGGGCGTTCGCCCCGATCTAATCCTGCGACATACACAGGTTTGTTTGACCTTATCCGTTCCCATTATGCACTTACAAGTGAAGCAAAAGTACGTGGGTACGAAGCGAGAAGATTCTCTTTTAATGTAAAGGGGGGGCGATGTGAAGCTTGTGCTGGAGATGGTGTAATGAAAATTCGAATGCATTTTCTTCCTGATGTATTTGTTCCTTGTGAGGTGTGCAAAGGGAAACGATTTAACCGTGAAACTTTGGAGATCAATTACAAGGGAAAAAATATTGCGGATGTGTTGGCGATGACCGCTGAAGAAGCTGTAACGTTCTTCGAAAACATGCCGAAAATTCGTAAAAGAATTGAAGCAATTTGCAAAGTGGGGCTGGGTTATGTCCAACTGGGACAAGCATCCACAACATTGTCTGGAGGAGAAGCTCAGCGCGTAAAGCTTGCTGCAGAACTTTTAAAGCCAGCTACTGGGAAAACCCTATATGTGATGGACGAACCCACCACAGGCTTGCATGTAGATGATGTCAATCAATTGATAAATATCATGCATGAACTGGTCGATAGTGGGAACACCGTGATCGTCATCGAGCACAGTATGGAAGTGATCAAAAACGCTGATTACATCATTGATTTGGGACCAGAAGGTGGGATAAACGGAGGGGAGCTTGTTTGCGTCGGTTCACCAGAGGAAGTTTCCAGATGCGAAACAAGCCACACTGGGAGATTTTTAAAAAAAGTGTTGGAGGAGTCTTGAAAGCTATGGAACTGATTAGCCAAAAAGTAACGCATATTCGTTTCGGTGAAGGATTTATCGTAAACAAAACAGACAATCGAATCGGCATTCATTTTTCAGATCCGATAGGTCTAAAAGTATTCGTTTTTCCAGATGCTTTTGTACAGTATTTATGGATGGAAGATCATAACGTTCAAGAATATGTGATTAACCAATATTATCAAAATCAAAAGAAAATTGAAGCTGAAAAACAACGGCAACATCAGCTTCAAGAAGAGGAAGAGGAACGACAAATGGCGGACGAAATGGCTAGTAAAGCAACAACTCGTAAAGCTGCGGCATTAAAGAGAAAGGCACTAAAAAGAAAGACGTGAGTTTAATCACTGCCGCATGGAGATTAGGTAAGGCGTTTACGTTTCCAAAAACCAAAATGACCTTTTAGTTCTGTATAAAGATGCGAATTTTATTAATTAACACGAAAAATTAATGAGAAATCGAAGAAGTTGATAGCTAGTCGCTAATCTAATAAGAAGAGATTAGCGGACCATAATTCACATAATAGACATAAATCACGGGCCCTAATCTCTTGACATGCATGTGATATAATTAATTTATGAATTGATTACTAATGCTTGCCGGTATTTCTTCAGGTAAGAATGTCGCGATGTAAAAAAAAATCATCAACAAAAAAACCAAGTATACAGATAAGTTTTGTGAGATATTTGACTTTATATCTTTATACTAAAAAAGGAAAAAATGCTTTAACTAACTTATTCAACTTTTGAAGATAACTTAAGGAGGGTTCAACTATGAACACTGAATTACCATCGACATCAAAGATTGAAAAACAAAAAATGTTAGAAAAGGCATTGGCGGAGATTGAGCGAACTTTCGGAAAAGGATCTATCATGCGCTTAGGTGAACATTCAACTAATAGAGTAACAGAAACAATTTCAACAGGTTCTATTGGTCTTGATCTGGCATTGGGAATAGGTGGTGTACCAAAAGGTAGAGTGATTGAAATATATGGCCCAGAGTCGTCAGGTAAAACTACTCTTGCTCTCCATGTCGTTGCAGAGATTCAAAAAGTAGGTGGAACGGGAGCATATATAGACGCAGAACATGCATTGGATCCAACCTATGCAAGAGCATTAGGTGTTGATGTTGATTCAATGCTTATTTCCCAGCCTGACACCGGAGAGCAGGCTCTAGAGATCACAGAAGCATTAGTAAGATCTGGCTCTGTTGATGTGATTGTTGTAGATTCTGTGGCAGCGCTCGTTCCTCGTGCAGAAATTGAAGGGGAAATGGGAGATGTCCATATGGGACTCCAAGCGCGTTTAATGAGTCAAGCATTAAGAAAGCTGACAGGAACAATCTCAAAAACACAAAGTATTATCATTTTTATAAATCAACTTAGAGAAAAAATTGGTGTAATGTTTGGTAGTCCGGAAGTAACTTCAGGAGGGCGAGCATTAAAATTTTTTTCCTCTATACGCCTTGATATTCGTCGAATAGAATCCATAAAAAATGGATCTGAAATTGTAGGAAATCATGTACGTGTCAAAGTTGTGAAAAACAAATTAGCTCCACCATTTCGGATGACTGAGTTTGACATCATGTATGGTGAGGGTATCTCAAGGATGGGAGAACTTATCGATATAGGAATTGAACGTGGATTGATTCAGAAATCTGGTTCTTGGTTTTTTCAGGGAGAATTGAGACTTGGACAAGGGAGAGATTCAGCAAAGAAATATTTTATGGATCATCCCGATGAAGCAAAAACATTAGAAGATGAAATTCGAAAATGGGAGCACGCTTCTGTAGGTGATAATGAGAAAAATTCAGTACAGGACAAACACGATCCATTATTGGATGCTAGGGATGATAGGGCCAAATTGAATAATGATTAAGTCTGAGTGGGACAAAAGATGGTATTCGTTGAAACTTCTTGTAACTTCTTGATTTCGTGATTAAAGATAACTAAAACATCGATTAGTTCTTAAAACATGCGCTATAATAATTGATTTTTTTTGGTTTTGATGTATCTAAATGAACATCTGCAATGAGTAACATTATGAGAGTAAAGGGACCATATGAATAAAGAATATTTTAATGAATCAATTGCAATGTATGAAGATAATAAAGACACCCATGTCCGACAATTACGGAAAGAAAGTTCGATGAAGGATTCTCTACAATTTTATTTAGACAACATAGGAAAAGTACCGCTTCTTTCTAAAGAGGATGAAACAATTTTGGCAAGCCAAGTCAAACAAGGCAATGAAAAAGCTAAGCTGAAATTCATAGAGGCGAATTTGCGTTTAGTTGTCAATATTGCAAGCAAGTATAAATGGAATGACTTGCCTCTTCTTGATCTCATTCAAGAGGGAAACCTAGGTCTAATAAGAGCAGTAGAAAAATTCGATTTTCAGAAGGGTTTCAAATTCAGTACCTATGCGACTTGGTGGATCCGCCGAGCAATAGAACAGGCTATCGTAGAAAAAGGACGAATTATTAGATTTCCAACTCACATTTTTGAATTATTGAGAAGATGGCAAAAAATTTACCAAGTCTTTTTTTCAGAATTTGGTCGTGATCCTACTCTTGAAGAGATGGTACACAAAATGAATATGCCAATGAACAAGATAATTGAAATAAAAAAACTGGCTGAAAAACTAGTTTTGTCTCTAGACTTAGAGGTTGGGGTAGACAAAGATACAAAACTCGGAGATTTGCTTGAATGTACTAACGAAAAAAGTACCGTTAAACTTGTAGAACAAAAATTTCTAGAGGAAAGGATAAACAATGTTCTTCATACTTTGAGCGAGCGGGAAGAAGGTATAATTCGTTTTCGCTACGGATTTGATGACGGAGAAGTGCATAGTTTTCAAGAAATAGGTGAGGTGTATGGTGTTTCGCGTCAACGTATTTACCAAATTGAAATTAAAGCATTAAAAAAAATAAGCGAATATTTTCGTGAAGAACGACTTCAGGACTTTCTTGAGGTCTGAGAGTTTGGTATTTAAAGAATTTAATTTATTATAGCAAATTCTAGGGATCTTATGGGGGTAAAACATGAATGGAGTCAAGACAGGAGAAATGGTTTTTTATCCATTTCATGGGGTAGGGCTCTTAAAAGAAAAAGTAACGCGTCCATGTGAAGATAAACAAAAGGATTACCTCAAAGTCTATTTTCATGAACTAAAAATGGAGATTTTCATACCTGTGGACTCGGCTGAACAGAAGGGAATAAGGGCACTGACAAGTCGAGAAACTTTAGAGCAATCAAAGAAACATTTCTTTAAAAAATACAATAAATTACCTCTTCTAGCCTCTGAAAGAAAGAAATCGTTGGACCGAAAGCTAAAATCAGGAGAAGTCCTTAACATAATTGAGGTGATTCGAGATTTAGTCTGTGCATCTCAATATGATCTTAGATTAGGTTTCCAGGACAAACAGTTACTTGAAGTAGCAAGTAACTTACTGAAAGACGAATTGATGCATGTTCTCAATTTATCGAGTGAAGAAGTTTCTGAAATTCTGAAGCGTACTATTAAGTCAAGATCAAAGAACAAATAACTATTATTGTAATGATCAAAATTGATTTGCTTAACGTATTTATGCTGAATTTAGGTATCACTAAGTTGCAGTACACTAAGAGAATTTAAAGACAAGGTGGTAAAGAAGCACATGAAACGTGTACTTTATGCGTGTATTGAACAAACCATACATTTTCGTTTAAAAGAGGATGCTGAGGGTGAGGTTGCACTACGGGCTGTTCGAGCAGAATTAGAAGATTTCAAATCAACTTTACAAAGGAAGAAAAAAAAATACAAAATTACTGAGGAAATCCATCAAATCGATGGGTCTATTATTGTGAAATTAAAAAGACAGCACAATAACTATGATTGCGGCAGTTACCTTGACTAGTTAGTGCAGTGTCGAGAGTGATTGTAAGTTTACTTGTGTTTTACTATTCAGTACGAAGAGCAATAAACATTGTATTGAAAATGTGTCTTTAGGTTAATAATCTCCTTTTCCGCGTGTCAGATAGTATTTTTCGTGGTATTATACAGGAACAAATGTTCTTGTTGGAAGGAGTGGAGAAAATGTTACCACCAAGACAAAAGTGGCCCAATCATAGTGTTCTGGCCATTGACGCAAAAAGTTTCTACGCTTCAGTTGAGCTATCTGACCGGTCTTTGGATCCATTGAAGACCAAACTTGCTGTAGTCAGCGATTTGTCGAAACGCGGTAGTGTAGTGCTCGCAGCATCACCCGAATTAAAACTCCAACACAATATCAAAACGGGTAGCAGGCTTTTCCAGATTCCTAACCGTGAAGATATCATATTGGCTCAATCCCGTATGGGAAGATATGTAGATGTGTCTATGGGTATCATGGATATTTTATATAAATATGCACCATCAGAAGCTATACATGCTTATTCTATTGATGAGTGGCTGATTACAATAGATGGTACTGAACATATGCATGGCTCGCATAAACAGGTCGCCATGAAGATTAAGCATGATATATACAAAGTATTTGGAATTCCTGTAAGTATAGGTTGGGGGCAAAATAAAGTTGTTGCTAAGATAACGATGGACTTAATTGGTAAAAAAAGTGGTTATGCTGAATGTAGTTATGATCAAATTGAAGCACTTCTGTGGCCACATTCAGTGAGGGACGTTTGGGGCATTGGAGGTCGATATGCGAGAAGACTCAATGCAATGGGAATCTATACACTGGGTCAATTAGCCCGAAAACCGCTACATGTGCTGCGACAAGAGTTTGGTCCAGCCATGGGAGAACAATTCTATTATCATGCAAACGGATTAGATTTTAGTCCTGTTTTTGTTGATCCAATAATGGAGGCTCGTAAAGGGTTTTCCAATGGGATTACCTTCATGACTGATTACTCGTGGGAAGACACAAAAGTAGTTATTCACGAATTATCTGATTTACTTGCTGCTCGGCTTCGCTCTTATCATATGGCAGCTTTTACAGTGAATTTGTCAATGCGTTATACGAATGATTATAATGGTCGGCGCTTTTCTCAATCGATCACTTTAGCATCCGCGACCAATTTATCCATTCATTTATTCGAAGCCTGTATGACTATGAATTCTAAGAATGAGATACCGGCACCAATTCGACAAATTTCCATGTCAGTAACGAATGTCATTCATGAATCAGAAATCCAGTTGGATTTATTTAGTTGGGAAGAGGATGAGAAACAACGGGCTCTTGAATCAGCTTTAGACAAAATAGTAGCCAAATTCGGAACCACAGGAATCTTCCGAGCAACATCACTTACCAAGGCTGGTACCCTTCAAGATCGTGCTAAGAAAATAGGTGGCCATTATGAGTAGAGAGTATCCTTTGCCGTATGACCGGGGAAATAAAAAATGGACTTCTCTTTTACTTTCAGAACATCGTGAACGTCTGTTGCAATGGAAAGAGAGTCATGGAAAGCAGGAAAGACCTGTTCTTACGCCAGAACGCAGTAACGAGCTTGCATTTCTAATTCAAGAAGCATTTTACGAACAAAGTTATATCACAATAACTTATTTTAGTGATGATGAATTTCAACAGTTACATGGCAGAATTAAAAATTGCAGGTTAGATATAAAATCAATTGAAGTAAGTAGTAAAGACGGTCCTGCCAGTATCCTTTTCAGAGACATCATTGAGATCCTATAAAGAGATAAAAAAACATTAATTTTGTGCCACTTGCCATTTTGATTATATTTTACGGTTTGCAATTCAAATCATCTGAAAGCAGGGTATATATGATTCTTACAAGGAAAGAGGCCACAGTAATCGAAAAAATCCGTAATCGTAGCACTCGAAAGGAAATTGCTCGCAAACTAGGGATTAGCACGTTCGAGGTAGAGGATATAGTCAATGATCTGGTTCAGCGTTTAGCTATTCAGCGATCGGACAATGTAAAGGAAGAGTGTGAAGTTCTCTTGGACACGTATGAAATTGAGGATATCACTGAGAAAATATCTAAACAAAAAAAGACAATTGAAGTATTAATACCTGAAGGATATGAAGACCACATTAGAAAGCAATATGGGATATTTCCTCGCAGAGAAATTGCAAGACAACTTAATTTGAGTAAAGTAACACTGAATCTTATGATTATGCAGCTTGGGTTAAGGGAGAAGGAGATGCCAGAGCTTCATAAACAGCGCTTTTTCGAGCAGAATGAAGACCACATTCAAAGTGTCAACGTTAAAGAAGTGTAAAAGACTAAATCGAATTTTGGACTCTCTGAAATCTAGGTGTAGTTATACTCCTCCCAACTTCAAAGTAACAGAAAATTCTTTTCCGTTACTTTGAATAACTCTCTGATACCAATAAAATGAATCTTTTTTTAGTCTGTTCAAGGTTACGTGTGTTTTGATTCAATTAACAGTATTTGACGTTTTTCGTCTGTATTTAATGGTTATATTTGAAAAAAAACGGTTCGATTACGGTTCTTCAATGGACAGCAAGATTATCAGGGAGCTTTTTATGCTATGCATTGAAAGTACGCGTATATTGCAAGAGGATCAGGAGTTTGGGAAACATGGTCAGATTCAGAAGTGGAGTATCGACTATAATGAGCTGAATCCTGGGTATTTATACTATTTATTTGCACTCCATCCTGGAACACAAATTACGTTGGAAACAATCCCAGATTTGGCTAAAGCAGCCCGAGTCACATTGGATAGAAGGTTGCAACATGGAGGAGGACACACTGGGTGGAGTAGGGCATGGATCTTAAACATGTGGGCATTTCGGTCTGTAGAGAAAGCAAAGTCACGGTATTTATGGAGTATGCCTTATTCACCCCATTTCTTTGCTAAACATCATATTCTTCTAATGACTTTTTTCAAAGATCATCTTTCTGAGGTGGCTTTTTTTTGGGATACGAATCAAGTCCAGATCGGACTAATGAACGAGGGAATCTGTTTGGTCAGTCAGAATATGTGGAAGACTGATCAAATAGAGATGGGTATAAAACTTTCTTTACCAATCGTTCTAGATATGTTATATTGTTGGCGTAAGAGAAATACACGGATAAGAAGTCGAGAATTATGGGACTTGGCGGAAGATATAGCTAGTGTATTTGTATGGTTGTTTTAGAACGTTCATTCTAAAATCATCCTTCCTACGGAAGGGATACATCAATATCTAGTAAAATCGCGCTTATAACAGGTGTGTTCTATTACGTGGACACTCAAGTTCCATGGTAACCAAATGTTTTAATCATGACTTTGATTTCCATAAAAGAGGAGGTTTGGTGTTGAAAACTATTGCCATCATTGGTGCCGGACCCGGTCTGGGTTACTCATTAGCCAAAACGTTCGGGAGGCAAGGTTTTCGTATTGCTTTAGTGTCCAGAACACAGGAGAAGCTGGATCAATATGCGGAACAGCTGAACGAAATGGGAATTGAAGCTCAGGGATTCGCCGCAGATATTACGAACAAAATGCAATTGACCAGGGCGTTTCAAGAAATTAAGAATACATTCGGTACAATCGATGTCGTGGAGTTTAGCCCTCATAGTGGAAGCGTGCCGGTGACATCAGTTCTGGAAACGACGGATGAGAGTGTTCTTCAAATATTCAACAATGTCGTGATTGGAGCGATTAATACAGCCAGACAAGTGATTCCGGATATGATGGAGCGTGGCGAAGGGGCCATCCTGTTCACAAGTGATCTGTCAGCCATGAGTCCAAGCGCTATGTTCGGAAACTCAGGTATCGCGATGTCGGGTTTGAGGAACTATATCCTGAATTTACACGAACGGTTGCTTCCGCGTGGCGTGTTTGTTGGGCATCTATCCATCAGTCCGCTCATTAAGAAGGGGACAGAATTTGATCCGGATCAGGTTGCAGAGGCGTGGTACGCTCTATATAAGCGCAGAACACAGGCAGAAGAGACCTTTCCGAAAGGGATTATGCAACTATTGAATTGATTGCGGCGCTCTGTTCAAAAGAATATAGCGGATTTTTGCAAGTAAATTAGAATGAACATTCTTAAGATATCAAATGAAGAAGGGATGAATGGAACATGGAATATCGTGTATTAGGAAATACTGGCCTTAAAGTAAGCAGTTTTGTATTAGGTACAGGCACGTTTGGTTTTTGGGGGAACAACACGGAGAAAGAAGCTGCAGTTATGTTGGATGAGGCTTTGGTTGGAGGCATTAACCTGATCGATACAGCGGACGTATACTCCAGTGGTCAATCCGAAGAAATTCTGGGTAACCTCTTAAAGGGACGTAGAGAGGATGTTGTTCTCGCCACAAAAGGCGGAATGCCCATGGGAAGTGGGCTTAATCAATCCGGTAACTCAAAGTATTGGATTAAGCGTGCAGTGGAGGATAGCTTGAGAAGACTGCAGACGGACTATATTGACCTGTATCAGTTACATCAACCAGATCTTCATACCGATATCGAAGAGAGTCTTGATGCACTTACGGATCTGGTTCGAGAAGGGAAGATTCGTTATATTGGTACGTCCAATTTTCAAGCATGGCAGGTAACCGAAGCACAATGGACTAGCGAACGTAAACATACGGCACGTTTTGTATCGGAACAAGCTCCATATTCCATTTTGAATCGGAGTATCGAGTTCGACTTACTTGCTGCAACTCAAAAATATGGAATGGGCGTCATGGTTTGGAGTCCACTTTCAGGTGGCTTACTAACAGGAAAATATCGCTCGGGGGAAGCGGCTGCCGCAGATTCAAGAGGAGCGGGATCTCTAGGGAAACTTTCTATGGTTGTGGACCCGAATCGAGAAGAAAACCGTACCAAGTTTGAAGCTGTTGCCAAGCTCCAGTCCCTTGCAAATGAAGCAGGATTAACGTTGCCGCATCTTGCGATGGCATTTACACAAGCTCATTCATCGATTACGTCTGCAATCGTCGGGGCAAGAACCATTGAACAACTGCGTGAAACGTTAAAAGGCAGTGATATCCGTTTAAGCACCGATATCTTGGATGCAATCGATGCGATCGTTCCGCCTGGTGTGACTCTGGATGCATTGGAAAAGGGCTGGACGCCGGATTGGTTACAAGCAAACAAACGAAGAATACAAGGTTAAAAATAATTCTTTACTGTTCGTTCTAGAAATGGTATGCTAACAGCAAGTTAGATCTAACTCTTTTTTTACACATTAAAGAATGATCGTTCTAAAAAACTACACTAATCTAAAGAATATGAGGGAGAGAATAAGATGAAATACACCGTAATTACAGGAGCAAGTTCAGGAATTGGATATGAAACGGCATTGGCATTTGCAGCACGGGGCAAAAACTTGATTTTGGTAGCTAGAAGATTGGATAAGCTGGAAGAGCTTAAATCAACCATTCAGGGTATTGACTCTAAAGTACATGTTATCGTTCACACAAGTGACCTGTCTGTTACCGCAGAGGCATACGCACTGTATAACGATTTGAAGGAGTATGAAATCGAGACTTGGATCAATAATGCAGGTCTGGGAGAGGGTTCGTTCATTGCTGATCAGAATTTGGATAAAGTGGAGACCATGCTGCGTGTTAACATCGAATCTTTGACCATTCTATCTACACTGTATGTGCGAGATTATGCGGATGTCGAAGGTACTCAGTTGATTAACGTCTCCTCCGCACTCGGATATGCCATTGCTGTAGGCAGTGTTGCTTATTCTGCATCGAAATACTATGTTAGTGCCTTCACAGAAGGTCTTGCGAAAGAACTGGAACTGAAAGGTGCAAAACTGAAAGCGAAGGTTCTGGCACCAGCGATCACGGAAACAGAATTCGTGCAAAAATCACTAGATGCTGAAGCTTTTGATTACAAAGCGAATATGCCTAAATATCACACAGCTAAAGAAATGGCAGGCTTCATGATCAATCTGTATGATCACAATGAAGTGGTCGTAGGAATTGTAGACCAGAACTATGAGTTCCAACTGACAGGCGCAATCTACCCGGTGATTTCAGAATTGAATTAATACAGCAGATTTTCAGAGAATACATCTACAACATTTCAAATAAGAAGAGGAGCGCGTTCAATTGGAAAAGATATGGAGTAAAACGAAGATTGGCAACATGGAACTGCCCCATCGACTAGCGATGGCACCCATGACACGTAGTCGAGCGCAAGAAGATGGTACACCTGGAGAGTTGGCTGCACTGTATTATGCTCAGCGTGCAACCATGGGACTCCTGATTACGGAAGGTGCACAACCTTCTGATGATGGACAAGGTTACCTGTGGTCACCTGGCATCTACACGGACAAGCATATTGAAGGATGGAAAAAGGTAACGGATGCGGTGCATGAAGCTGGTGGATATGTATACATCCAACTAATGCATGCTGGGCGCATGTCACATCCGGACAATACCCCGCATCATCGTCAACCGGTTGCTCCATCTGCAATCGCACCGGGTGTAGAAATGTTCACGGCCACAGGGATGCAGGATATCCCCGTTCCACGGGAATTGAGTCAGGAGGATATTCAAACCACCATCGCCGATTTCCGAAAAGCAGCAGCTGCAGCGATCGAAGCAGGGGCAGATGGCGTCGAAATTCATGGAGCCAATGGCTATTTGATTAATCAATTCCTCGGAGAGAATTCAAATACACGGACAGATGAGTATGGCGGTTCTATAGAAAATCGTGCTCGCTTTGCGATTGAAGTAACGAAAGCTATCGTCGAGGAAATAGGGGCAGAACGGACAGGCTTCCGTATTTCGCCAGGGACACCGCTGGGTGGGATTCAAGATGGTGAACAAGGTTCTGAACTCTATCGCTACCTTGTAAAAGAATTGGCTCAATTGGATTTGGTTTACCTTCATGTTATGCATCTTGGAGATGAGAATCTGCTGCAAGACATTCGTTCGATCTGGCAAAATCCATTGTTGGTCAATCGGGCTGGAAGAACTTTGGAGGATCTCAGTGTAGATCTAGATCGTGGTCTCGCTGATCTGGTACCAGTGGGTGTATGGTCTTTAGCCAATCCGGATTTGGTGGAACGACTTCAACAAGGTGCGCCACTGAATGAAGCAGACCCGACAACATTCTTTGGATTGGGAAGTAAAGGCTACACGGACTATCCTACGTTGGAAGAATTAAAGTCACAAGAGGGGCAACACTAGCACCAAGAGGGGAACATGGCGTACAACCAACATTGCGCGCCATGTTCCTACATAAGTTTAACTAAACATTTACACGATAACGAAGAGGACAGAAAAAACCTGAAAAAGCGAAGTGTTCGCCTTTATCACCTGATTTTCCCTTTAGAAAGGGAATCAAAAAATCTGGGGATAACAGCGATTGGAAGGTTGTTCTGTCATCGTAGTGTCAGTGTAAATAATCTTTAGTTCAACTTATATAGTCTATAAGCAAAGGAGAGGATAAATGATGAGAGCAGTCCAAATACGGAAATACTCCAAAGAAATCCATGTGGAAATCAATGATATTGAGACACCTCAGATTCAGAGCCATGAGGTTCTTGTCAGAGTAAAAGCTGCGGGTGTAAATCCGCTGGATATCTTAAATATGAATGGCAGTGTTCGGATGATTGCGGACTATACGTTACCTTTAACTTTAGGGAATGAACTATCTGGTGTCATTGAAGCCGTCGGTGATGATGTTTTGAAATTTAAAGTGGGGGATTCAGTCTATGCCAGGTTGCCTCTAAATAAAATTGGTGCTTTTGCTGAATATGCAGCTGTACATGAGGATGCTTTATCCATTATGCCTGAAAATCTTTCTTTTATCGAAGCTGCTGCAGTACCCCTTACTGCCTTGACCGCGTATCAAGCATTGCATGATGTACTCCAAGCCAAACCGAATAAAAAGCTGTTTATTCCTGGGGGAACCGGTGGTTTCGGTGCGATGGCTATCCCGATTGCCAAGTCCATGGGGCTAACGGTGATTACAAGTGGGAGCGAAAGAGGCAGATCACGTACACTGTCGATCGGAGCAGATCAATTTATTGATTATAAAACCGAACATTATGCTGATATCCTGTCCGATATCGATTATGTGATTGACACCTTGGGTGCGGATGAAATCAAAGCTGAACTAAGCATTTTGAAACCACAGGGGAAATTAGTTTCTTTGAAAGCGGGACCCAATTATCGGTTTGCAGCGGACAGCCATTTTCCAATGTGGAAAAAAGCATTGTTTGGCCTTGTAGGTGCACGCCTGGATTCTTTAGCGCGTAAGAATCAAAATGAATATCGCTTTATATTCGTGCACTCCAGCGGGAGTCAATTGCAAAAAATCACAGCTCTCATAGAAAAAGAAGATATCAAACCCTCGATCGATTCAACCTATACGTTTGATGAAATTGAAAAGGCATTGATTAAAGTGTCCACGGGTCACTCCCAGGGTAAAGTCATTCTTACCTTTTAAAGGCCCAACGAGAGCATGTTATTCAATGTTTGTTTTCTGAACAGGAGGGAAGCTAATGGCGAGAAACAAAGAGTTCGATGAGTCTGTTGTACTGGATAAAGCGATGAGACTTTTTTGGGAACAAGGCTATGAGAAGACGTCGATGACAGATCTAGTCAATCATATGGGAATTCATCGTAAAAGCTTGTATGACACATTTGGCGACAAACATACCTTGTTTCTAAAGTCAGTAGATCTGTATGATCACAAAATCAGCTCCGCCCTTGCAGCAGGCGTAAAGCGTTCTAAAACGGCAACTGAAGCACTTCAGTTTATATTTTCTTCTTTAATTCATGGAGAGGAATCTCCAGTATCAGGCTGCTTCATTGTCAATTCGACGGTTGAATTGGCGGCACGGGATGAAGACATGAACAACCGATCGACGGAGATGTTTGCAAATACCGAGAATCTAATCAAGGACATTATGGTGTGGGGACAGCAAGAAGGTGAATTCACCATGAAGTATAACGTCGAGGTATTGGCGGAATATCTGCATAATGTAGGCGTTGGGTTAAGGGTGATGGCCAAGACTTCGATGACCAAGGAAAAACTTCTTCGTATAGCGATGCTATCCATGGAGCTCATACGGAGGTAGTCTATTTTTTTCACTATTATAGAACGTTCGTTCAAATATTGATATTCCAGATGAAACATATTTTATAGAAAAGGGAGGCAGGTAACAACATGAGAAAGACAGCTCTAATCACAGGGGTATCGGGTGGGATCGGTAAAGAGTTAGCAGATCGGTTTGCCAAAGGTGGACATCATATTGTGCTGGTAGCACGAAGCGAGGGTAAGATACAGGATCTAGCTCAGGAGTATCAGAAAAAGTATGGTATTCAGGCGACGGTTATTGCCAAAGATGTAGCGGCGCCTGGGGTACCACAGGAGATTTATAATGAGCTGAAGGAAAAGGGCATTGTTGTTGACTATCTTGTCAATAATGCAGGCTTCGGTCTGTTCGGGACGTTTATGGAAACGGATATGGAACAAGAGGTCAATATGATTGACGTGAATATAACGGCTTTAACCGTCATGACAAAACTGTTCTTGCCGGGGATGATCCAACGTGGGCACGGCGGCGTGATGAATGTGGCTTCATTGGTAGGCTTTTTCCCTGGACCGATGATGTCAGTGTATTATGCGACCAAGGCATACGTGCTTTCGTTCACCGAGGCTTTGGAGAATGAAGTAAGCGGAACGGGTGTTACGGTGACGGCACTGTGCCCAGGTCTAACCTCCACTGGATTTGTTGATCGTTCGGGTATGGGTGTCTCGAAGATGTTACAGGGCCCGATTATGGAAGCTGGACAGGTGGCCGAAGAAGGGTATCAAGGCTTCTTACGTGGCAAGACGTTAATTATGCCTGGAGCTCGAAATCGATTCATTGCATTTATGCCGCGCTTGTTACCGCGTAAGATGATGACTCGCATGATTAGATCTTCACAGGATAAGACAGGACATTAAACATTAAGAAGGAGCTGGTCGAAATGATTTTTTATGATTCCTCTCAAGCAACCGTTACATGGAATGAGGAAAATAAGGTAGTTGTTTTGCAATGGAAGAGCTTTGCGAAAGGTGAACAATATCGTATACCGCTTAATAAAGTGTTGGAGTTAGCGGTGCAAAAACGCACAAATAAGGCGTTATACGATAGCCGTCACTTGGCCGTTATTTCGCCAGATGACCAAGAATGGGTTGCACAAGAATGGTATCTGAGATCAATGGAGGCCGGAATTACGTATTCAGCACTGATTGTTCCCCATAAAGCGATAGCTAAATCAAGTGCAAACCGAATGCTCTCAGGAATGGACATATCCAATCCAACTCAAGAATTCCATGACATAGATGAGGCATTTCATTGGCTGGCAACCATAAAATGAGAATGTAACAAAACATGATATACATAAATTAATGCGGTTAATATGGTGAGGATAAATTAGATCGTCTCCAATTCGCTTGTTTCACTGTGTCCTTCATCTTGTCTTTTACGACAAACATACACAAAAACAGGCGGGAAGCTGAAGGGCACGAATTGAATCTTCTCAATCTCAAACAATTCAGCTAATCGTTTCTTCATATGAAGTGAGTACTGGTATAAAACTAACGTGCCTCCAGGTCGGAGCGCTGTATGGATCTGTGACAGGATGTTGTGTCTCATTTCTCTGGAAAAATTAAAAAAGGGCAGTCCACAAATGATACTATCCAACTGATGCACATGTTCTTGATGGATCCTTTTCAATAGATAGGATGCATTCGAATGGAACATGAATTCAGGATATGTTTTCTTCAGATTACTTCTCATTTTGGGGTCTCTTTCAAATAAAAACACGGTTGCAGATTTCGGTAATTGTGCTCTCATGAGCCGAGTGATGGCTCCTGTTCCTGGTCCCAGTTCTGCAATGGTTCTGATCTCATCCCATCGTACAGACTGGACGATTTTATGGGCTAGAAATTTGGAGCTGGGGAGGACACTGCCTACGCGTTTGGGGTTCTTGAGAAATCCTTGTAGGAAAAGAAGCGGTTCGAATGTTTTCATCGCGGTATCCTCCCTTATCAATGCTATTAATGTTTCACTGGATGTTAGAAGGTAAGCTTAGTTGGAATATAAATACGTTGCGCGTATGTTCTAGTGTTAAAGTCCCCTGATGTAACTCCGCAATGTTCCTTGCAATAGAAAGACCCAGACCAGATCCTGATTGAATACCTTCGCTATTCCTCGAATAATCCACCTTATAGAAGCGATCAAATAGTCTGTTTTTTTGCTCTCTGGTTAGTGGTATGCCTTTGTTCTCTACTTCAATGGTAACGTGATCATGCTGCACACTCATTCGAACATAAATCGTGCCCGGTTTAAAGGAATACTTCAGTGCATTCATGAGAAGATTGTCAATGGCTCGTGCAATCTTATCGCTATCCAGGGAAACCATGATTGGAGTATTGCCGAGTTTTTTTTCAATACGAATCCTATGCTCCTGAGCTAAAGGTTCGAATTCAAACAACAATTGGTCCAATAGCTGACAGATGTCAACATTTTTCAAATCCAACTGGGTGTTCACTGCGTTAAGACGCGTATATTCAAATAAATCATCGAGTAACTTCTTCAAATGCGTTGCTTTGTTATAGGTATTTTGAATGAAGCGGTCATACTCTGCTTTGTCTTGAAATGATTCTGATTTGAGAAGCTCAATATAGCCAATTATGCTGGTAAGCGGTGTACGTAGGTCATGTGAGATGCCAGTGATCATGTCCATCTTGGATTTCTCCAATTCACGTTCTTTAGCAATCTGTTGCTTTAACTGTTCTGTCATGTGATTAATGTTGGAAGCGACTCGTCCAAGTTCATCTTGTCGATTAATGGACACCCTGTAATTCAGATTTCCTTCGGATATGATTTGGAGCCCTTGTTCTAATGTAATGAGATCTCTCACAATTTTTCGTGTGGAAAATAAAAAAATTAACGTGAAAATTACGATGAAGACGGGTGTTAGAACATAAGGAAAGATGTGGAGGAGCGAAGGCCAATGATATTTTTCACTAATTTTTGCGGCACCTATGATCAACATATTATTTACACCCACAGAGCCAACAAACGAAATCAATAAACTGATCAACATTCGATATAGGATGTTAATCTGTATCTTTTTTTTAAACTGTGGTAATCGATTAATCAATTTTATAACCCACTCCCCATACCGTTTTAATATACTGAGGTTCTCTTGGATTCAATTCCAGCTTTTCTCGCAGATTACGAATATGGACCATCACTGTATTATCCGAATATCCATAAGGTTCTTTCCACACGGTTTCGTAAATCTTCTCGGAGCTAAATACTTGTCCTGGATGGCTGGCAAGCAGCACCATAATGGAAAACTCTAATGGCGTAAGCGAAATGTCATTTTCTTTGAGCTTCACGGAATGTTTACTTGTATCAATGACAAGGTCCTTGATCAAAATAAGTGAATTGAATTCTGGTTTCCCGATCAGTGTTTGACGCCGCAGCTGAGCCTTAACGCGAGCCAGTAATTCTAACGGATTAAACGGTTTGACCATGTAATCGTCAGCCCCGGTAGTCAGGCCTGTAATTTTATCAATATCCTCTTCTTTGGCGGACAGCATAATAATGGGAGTCGTTGATACTTCTCTTATTTTGAAGCAGGCTTTGATTCCGTCCATAACGGGCATCATAACATCCAATATCACGAGTTGGACCGATGTTGTTTTGATCATATTTAGCGCTTCTTCACCATTGGCTGCTTCTATGACATGATATCCTTCATTACGTAAATAGACATGAATAACATCACGGATATCGGGTTCATCATCAACAACGAGAACGGTATTCATAATTCAACACTCCTTAAAAATTAGGATAACATCAGTGTAAACGATAGTCCGGAATGTTTAAATTGTTTCCTTTTTGCGACAGACATAAACGAACGCAGGTGGGATATTCAAAGGCACTAATTCTATTTTTTCGATGATAAAGTGCTCGGATAATGTTTTTTTCATTTGAAGAGAATATTGAAAGGCGATGAATAATCCTCCAGGTTTGAGTGCCTTATAGATCTGATCCACCAACGTATTTCTTAATTCAGGCTCAAAGTTGAAGAAGGGTAATCCGCTAAAAATGTAATCCAGTTGCTGAACGCCCTCTTGATTCATGGATTCCACTAATCGAGCAGCATCTGGATAACAGGAGAATTCCGGGTATGCGGTCTGCAGATTATTTCTCATCGTTTCGTTCATCTCAAACAATAGGACTTTGGTGGAATCCTGTACCTGTTGATGAATATAACGAGTGATCGGACCTGTACCTGATCCAAGCTCGGCGACTGCTTTTGCCTCTAGCCAAGAGACTTGCTTCACCATTTTGCTGGCGAGAAACCGGGAACTGGGTAAGATACTGCCAACATGTTTAGGACTTTGCAAAAAGCTTTTCAAAAATAAAACAGGTTCATTGGAATTCATGAGGGTTCCTCCGTATATGTGATGGTATGTTATCAAAACCAGTTAGAAATGTAATAATTGAAGCGTAGAAAGAAGGGGACCGCCGAAGTAGATTCCCGCTGTAAAATACGTTATGGTCCATAGCAAAGCACTGGAATAGGAGATGAGAGCAAATTTTCTATACTGCACGCCGCTCAGCCCAATGACCAAAGGGAGAACATATCGCACGATTGGAATGAACAAACCGATGCACATCGCCCAATTGCCACTCTTATTCAGAATCAGTTCAGCCTTAACGAAGTGTTTATGATGTTGAAATCTGTGTTTTATCTTGGGTCCAAATAACTTCCCTGCAAAATAAGCAAAGGTAATGGCTGTTAATAGTCCTGATAAAATACAAAAGTATGTGATCCATGAATTGATAACTCCTGTGTGACTCAATATGGCACCGCTGCTGATAATCGTGATCTCATTTGGAATCGGAATCCCGAAAGGCCCTAATGAGAAGGCAAAATAAAAAATCAGATATCCATACTGATGAAGTAGCTCTAAGATCGTATTACTGATCATTGTTTTGCCTCCTCTCTTGTCGATAATGAAATCATAATGAAAAAAACTAAGGAATTAATGAGCATATTTCTGAAGAAAATCTAAAGAATACATAAGCAAAGCCACACAACTACGTTAAAGAGAAAAAAGCCTTGCCAACGTACTGGCAAGACTTGAAAAGGTAGAACTATTCAGACGTCCGTTTCTTCTAAATTCAACTGGGTATCATGGGAGGAGAGTCGGGCATGCTGGATTAGATTATTTATTAACTTTCGTAATTGAAAGGCATCTGTATATGTTTCTTGTACAATCCGTCTATATTCTTCCGGGTTCGTAACTGAGTTGGTTTTTAACAACTCCACATTTTGAATGATCCCTTCGAGGGGGGGGATAAAGTTCATTCGATATGCCTTCGATCCATTCCCTTTTGGCGGTATCGCACTCATGTTCCTCGATTATCTGTTCTTGTAATTGATCCACCATGGAATGAAGTTGAGACGAAAATGTTCTTAATTCAACATGTTGCAGAGGTGGCACTCGATAGCTCAAGTCTCCTCCCGAGATGATGCGTATGGCGTGGTCCAAAGTGGCAATTTCCCTAACGATGCGATGAGTCAGAATGCAAAAAGATATCACAAAAAACATAGTAAATAGGATAAGAACAAGGTACGCCAGATGCAATTGCAATAGATGCAACTTGGCTAGATGATGAACTGCGGCAAGTGGCAGCATGCATATGAAGGTCATGAGCAAGGCTATCAGAAAACTCAAACCAGAACTGGTAAGGATATGGAAACGAATACTATGTTTGCGATAAAACGAGGGGGAATCTGTCAATGTTCATCTCACTCCAATCGAATCGATTTAACACGGGATGAGAGAGCGTGGAGGGTTGTTCCAGTTAAGCGGAAACAAAGCTCTCCAACAAAGATACCACCGGCAATATCTACAACGACATGTTGTTTCACCAATACGGTAGACATCATAATAAGAATGGAGAGGGTAGAAGTTATCGCCCATATCGCTCCTCCAAATACACGTGTTCCTCTAAGGATCAGATAACTGGTTAGCACATGAATGCTCGGAAAACAGTTATAGGGTTGATCGTTACGGTAGATGTAATCAACCATGGTGAAGAGAATGCCTTTCTCACCCTGGATGTTCGGGCGCTCAATCGCTGTCTGAAACAGAGCGAAGAAGATGTATGAGATCACCAGACCGCTGCAAAGTGCAATGAGCGTTTGAAAATAGGTTCGCTTGTCCTTAAAAGCAAGTACTATTAATGCACCTGTAATGAACGGGTACCATAATACATAAGGAATGATAAAGGCCGGGACAAAAGGGATCATGGAGTCCAGTGATGTTGCAAGACTATAGACATGATCCCCAGGGCGATTTAGTACACCGTAGAAGATATTTAAGATTGGAACGGCTGCAAGCCAAAGCAGGGGAAGCCAAGCTGATTTGGTAGATGACGGACTGGAAATCTTCAAATGCTCAACTCCTATACGGATTTATCAATGTATCCATAGTAGAGATAAACTCTGAAGAACTTGAGAGGGATTTTCTAAAGAAATTCTGAATATCAGATAAAGTTTGTCTTGGAAAAGAGTGGTATGAATAGATAGCATAAAAGAAGAGCCGAGACGTCATAATGACGTCTCAGCTCTTTTTTATGCCTCATGAGGACGGACTTTTTGAAATCAGATTCAACCCTACCATTACTCATTTGGACAACGGGATACTAACCGAATAAGATCAAGCGTAAGCATAGGAAGCGCCATGCCTGAAGGATAAGCTAAATATCTTGCATGCCATTCCGGAGAGAATTTTTCCTTGTAACGGCGTAGTCCTTCAAATCCATACCAGTACCCACCATATCGGAAGACCAGACGGGCTAGTTTTTCTTCACGATGAGAGTTCTGATTCTCACCGACGCTGGAGAGCGGAGACATTCCGAGATTAAAGTAAGAATACCCCTGTTCTTTGGCCCATTCAATCAATCGTACAAATAGCACATCCATCGTACCATTCGGTGTATCATTCAGATGACGCATCAGATCAATGGAGATGACGTGATGATGACTATAGGATGGGGCCAGCGTTGCAAAAGCCAAAATATTGCCTTGTGCATTACGAAGCAGTGTTAAGGGTGAACGCTGAATATAGGTTTCGTTGAACCACCCTAATGAGTACGTTTTTTCTTTACGGTCACCGAGCCACTCGTCCGAAATCTGACGCAATTCAGAGAGTAATTCTGAAGAATATGGCGGGGATAATACTTCAAAGATCTGCCCTTCGCGATCTGACTTATTTAAGGCTGTTCGTAAGTTTTGATTACTTTTCCCACTTAGAGTAAAGGTGTCTAGAGGCACCAAAGCTTCTTCACCTAATTTGAAAAATTTGTAGCCATTCTCATGATAGATCGATAGGTATTCAGGTGTAGCCTGATAAAAAACCACGGTCAATGCATAATGATGCGCATAGCTCTGAAATTCTTGAATTGCAGCACCAACAAGGTTTTTATTGCCGATTGGATCACCAAGTACGATGAGTTTCTGACGTACTTGAGCGTACGGAATCAGAACCTGATCATTTTGGGCCCAGTAAAAATGTTTGTCACCCAGATAGAGGAGATGAGTTAACAGATTACCGTCTTCTGTGGCAATGAATTGAGTGAATTTATTCATATCTTCTTCATCAGGGCGCATCTCTGTATAGCGCGACGGACGCAATGTAAAGACAAAAGCCATCACAATCAAAGCGCCCATTAATCCACTAAGCGCTGTTAACATATAGTCGTGAGGATGTGACACCCATTGTTGCGCACGCATGGGCAGGTGTTGCAGAATAGCCGGATGCAGCTGTGAACCTATAATGTAATACGACAACGATGAGATTAGAGCAAGAAACGTCCAGATCCAGACGCTTCGTGCAGATATACGAATACTCTCACGATTAAATCGTGTAGGGGATATCCACAGAATGAACGCCACGGTTAATAATATAAGTGCTTCTTCGTAATCAAATCCTTTGGCAAATGTGAAAATAGCTCCTGCTAACAACAATGCTCCAGTCCACAAGTAAGCTCGGCGAATACGCATGGATATCCCCCAGGATATGACGATAAGCATGATACCGATCGTTACTGACAATTGTTCAGATAAGCGCATCATGGATAAAGATAACAGATGTTCCATGAAGCGCAACCGATCTATAAGGCCTGGAGAAACAGCAGAGATGAGTAGAAGGACCCCGCTAGCGAATACGAGCTTGCCAAGTATCCACGCCCCAAGATCACTAAGCAAACTGAAACGTGAAGGCCAATTCCAGCATCTGACCCACATGTTACGTGAAGCATTGAAACAGTTCTTCGTAATATCCTGCCATTGCTGTGGACTTGGACGCATCTCAAGCCCGGCCAATACCAGACCGATGAGCCAAGGAATGACAAAGTAAAACATGCGGAATAACAACAAAATCATTAGTGCTCGAGAAGGCTCAACACCTAATGTCTGCAATCCGAGTAAGGCGATCAGATCAAAAGCGCCAATGCCGCCTGGAGCCATACTAATGATCCCGGCAATGGCTGCCACAACGTAAACCCCGAATACCGGAGCGAACGGTAAGGGATGCAGATCAGAAAAAGCAAACAACCAAAATAGTGTTCCTGCACAAGCCCATTCCAGCACAGATGAACCCAGAGAAGCGAGAATGACGCTCCATGGTAATCTGCCATTTCCCTTGTTAAACCATTTGGCGAATAGGGATGAACGTTGCATAAGTAAGAAAAATGGTAAGTATAAGGCAACTCCCCATACGCCGAGTCGTAGCCAAGGATGTTGTTCAAATAGGGGTTCTACAGGCAAGATACCAATTAGTGCAAGACCGCCAAGCAAGGATAGGCCAACCAATAAAATAGGCGATAAAAAAAGTATGGCGGCACCCATTGTTTTCATGGGAATCCCGCTTTTCTTATAAAGAAGCGCACGCAATCCTACACCGGTAAGACCTGCGAACCCTAACATATTATTAAAAGTGTTAGCGATCCAGGCGTAACGATACGTGGTTATCCAATGAATATCGAGCTTAAACTGTTTTCGAATTAGAAAATCATACGTACTCATTACAGATACGGCCAGAAAAGAAGCAATGATTAATTGAATGATGACATGGACTGGCTTCATATGTACTTCATGAATAATGCTAGCTATATTAATACGCTGAATCTCATGTCTTCCATATACATAGATGATGACCAAGATCGTTACAGGGATTAGAACTCTAATGATTTTAGATTGATAACAAGTTTTTAGAAACTGAAATAATTTAAGGTTTTGAAGCAAATCTTTCATTTTGTCTTGGACTCCACCTTTATGAAAAAATAGAATTTAACGTTATTGGGCAGGGGTCACGGGTATTTTACGAGCCTCCTGCCTTACAGGAATCATATTGAAAAAAACTAAGGATTTCATGGGTATATTTCTAAAGAAAATCTGAAGAGAATGTCTGAACGTGTTGGCCTCTGAATTTAAGAATAAAGAGCTGGATCATGATTTAATTGCGGATATGTGAATCATCCAGTATTATTCCAATATGTGGTTGGAAATGGTGGGATGTTAGAGAATGTATTGACAGAGGATCAGAAGGATTTAATAAAAAAATGGACTAAAATCATGTCTTATACGGTTACAATGTTGCTAGAAAATAGTGAAGAAGCATTCTCTGAATATAACGACTATCTGGAGGGAAAGTCGAAAATTATGTAAAAGACTTTAGAACGAGGTGAATGGCATTGAAAATAAACAAAGAGATTTTTGACAGAATAGATAGCATTCATTGGTTCACGAATTGTGGAACTCCTATAGCCCAAGGCAGTATAAAGCAGAGTATTGTACTAATTGATGGTTGGGTACAGGCGGAAAAGTGGTACTCAGCTACCAGCTGGGAACATACCACATTGGAGGCAAGAAATACGCTAACCGAATTTTTGCACAGAAAATATCCTAACCAAGATGCCGAATGGAATAAAAAGGTGGAGGATGCAAAGGGGTATATTGATTCATCTTTATCAGCAAAATTACATAGTTACAAGGATCAATATCAACTCGATCACATCTTTGTTGATTGTGTGAAGTGGGACGTGCTTCATGCGATTATGGAGTTCGCGTACACGGACTGTAAGAGACTTCCGCATTTCTTCCTCGACCTGCTCCAGATTTACGAAAATGGTCATTTTCCTTGTGGGTGGGAAGGCGATTATCCGAATGGGAAATTAGTTGTATATTAAGGAGACTTTGAGATGAGCATAGGAACGTTCTCATATGAGCTGGATATGGATAACCAATTGAGAGCGGCCTATTATGAGCGTTGGTATAGGTTAATGGAGCTGATAGATTTTTTTGTATACTGAATTAGTTCGGTTTGATTACGCCAATCCAAGACCACCTCATGGAATTGAAAGTTTGCTTCAACAGGAGTACAATGTCTTGCCCATGGAAATTTCAGCGCTTACGGATTATTGATTAATAGTTTGAAGTTTTAGAATAATCAAACAGAGATCGCGATTGGACTCGCACTCATATACCTTTAGTTGCTATTGTGGCTATTTTTAACTGAAAAAGAACTTATCCAAGACAAAGTGCAAGCTTATCCAACACAATGATGGGTGAATCCATCTTGTTGTTACGTGGTGGGCTTTTTTTGCATAATCTTATTGGCTTGCGAAGAAGCAAGAAACTTTTTATTCGAAAATAAATCGAACGATATGGACTCGTTATGCCAATATATAGTGAATAGAGGAGAGGGGCTGGCTGATGAGAGAGGAACATGAATACATAGAACTTGTAGCGTTAACGCGAGCTGGGGATGATAAAGCCTATGGAGAGCTGTATGAAAGAACGGTAACGGATGTGTATCGGACTGTCCGATTTCTGATTAATCATGTCTCTGATACGGAAGATTTGGTGCAGGATATCTATATTCAGGCGTATCGGTCGTTGGATCGATATGATGCCAAGCGTGCTTTTCGTCCTTGGCTTATGGGCATAACGATGCGTCAGGTGAAAAATTATCGGCGACGGAAGCTGACCCAAATACGATTCAACAAGCGAATCCAGAAGTCGGACAGTGGATTGGAAGTTGATTTCTCTGTGGATCTAATCAGCAAATTGGCACATCAACCTTTGCTTGATCAAATACGTCGGTTGCCATACAAATTGCAACAGGTGGTTACGCTTCATTATTTGAACGAATACACCCAAGAAGAAATTGCGTTGATTCTAGATATCCCGCTCGGTACCGTAAAATCACGGATTCATGCTGCATTGGGCAAGCTACGCCAGAAGACGAGTGTAATCCATTCATTTGAGAAAAGGAAAGGTGGAGGACTGGCATGAAACTGGAAGATGAATTACGTTCGGCCTATCGCGAGGAGACGAGGAAGTGGTCTAACTCACCAGGAGGGAAAGAAAATATGCTGAAAGCGATCCGAAGTAGATCCAGAGGAAATAGGCGTCCTCGTAAGTGGTTAGTCGCAGCAATAATTGCAGCAGTTCTAATTATCCCTACAGGCGCATATGCAGGCTACACATATCTTGCAGATGATATCTATGGTTCTGAACAAAACATAAGAGTGTTGGGAGGTACAGCGGACGATTATAATCGTTTGGAAGCGAAGCTACAGGAAGCCAAGGCGTATTTTAGTGACGATGAGTTCACGCAGTATATGAGTCTACTGAAACAGTTGGGACAGATGGCTCTAGCGCATGCTGATTCACAAGGAGATTTGCATCCCGAGCAATGGAGCACGGTGGATCAGGAGAAGTACAACCAACTGGTGGCAAGTTTGGAGCCTTTCTTCGAACGGTTAGAGGACGCGAGTGAACAGAAGGAAATGATGGATCATGAACAATTCCGTACTGAAACATACAAGGCAGCAGAGGAGAGGCTTTCGAAGGAGGAATTTATTGAATTTCAAGCCTTATTCGAGAACATGGAGAAGTATGAAGCTATCGTTGTGGATAAGGATGGCAGCATTCATGAGGAGCAATTATCGGTGGAACAGAAGAAGGATTTGGATCATGTTAGAGAGAAATTTTATTCATATTTGAGACAGTTAGGATTTTAGTATGAGATAGAGAGAAGGCATATAGGGAAATAGACTGCATAACCAGGCATACCCGTTGACGTAAGTGATGTAAACGAAAATGTAGCGGAGTTTAAAATACACATAGACTGGAGCCTGGTGGGGTTATGCCCTCCGCTCCAGTTTTTTGGGTTGAGGTTCTAGGACGTGCCTTGAATCGCACTTAATAAGGGCATCTTTCACCACTTTTTCTCCCTCTGCTGCGTCACTTTCTCTTGACGTACCCCGATTCACCTGCAAAAAAATCCTGGCTTTGGACGTGAATTTAGTAAAATATGCTTTTTTTTTGGGAGTTGTAAGATATATCCTAATTTACTTTGCAAAACTTAAATTAAAGACTTATTACATCGTAGAGTGAACAAGACATAAGCGAATGCAACTGAGAATAGCTGTAGTTCGTATTAGAGTCGAGCCGTTTCCAATAATGTGGATCAATTCTGTCGGGGATATAGATGTACCTAACGAATTTAATAGATGAGTGGGAGAGTAAGATAATGGATAATCGAAAAGAAGATCAAGAAGAAGAAGTGATTATTGATGTTACCAATGTAAACAGTTCACCTCAATTACATCAGCTTCTGAGGAATAATCTCGGCTTTCCAGAATTCTACGGTATGAATTGGGATGCATTTTGGGATGCGATAACGGGTTTGGTAGAGATGCCCCAAAAATTAATTCTAGTGGGGTGGAAATCTGTTGAAGATCATATCCCTCAAGATGCCGCTCGAATGAAAGAATTACTTAATAGATTGAATGAAAAACATCCAACTTGGGCGTGTGAAGTTGTGTATGTATCATTTTAGAAGAATCAAGATATGAACAGATAGCCGACGTGATGTGGTTAAGATTTGGGATACATAATATCAAGAATGAGTGGGAGCGAGCGTAATGAATGCTGGTGATGCAGATTGGAATAAACCGTTTGAAGGTGTTCATGACTTTGCAAGTTTTCTTAAAGTGATTGAGAACTGGGGGAATTTAGATGAAGGTTGGGAGCAATATAATCCATACGGTATGATGGCTATCTTATCTACATGTCTGGAACAGATCGGCCATAATTTTCTAGATGATGAGGTTGATGGATTGCATGAACATTTACGTGATGAGCATATTCAGTTACTGATTAGGATCGGTAGAAGCTTAGAGCAGACTCGAACATAGCGAAGGTTTAAATAATACAAAGCGTATAGACACAGTACATAACGATGAGAAAACGGTGATGATCAGCATGAGTTCGGAGCGAATGGTGTATCCAAAATCTATGAAATGTTGGGGAGGATTGTGCGAATATTTCACTTGAGGATATGGATGGGCTGTACCCAGAATCACAGAGAGTCAATTTAGAATATTTAGATTGGAAGCTGGTTGCAATGTTGTGGATAACCACTGGTGAAAATGAGGAGGTAATCTGGGTGAATAAATCTAAACTGCTGGTTGAGGAAGAGACCGAACTCCTTGCCCTCCATAGAGTATTGCTTGAAGCGAAATTCAATCTGAGTCCTTCAGATTATCATATACAAGCTAGCCCTTTTGCTGCGGAGCTGGCTCAGCGTGTATTGAAAACGATCGTGGAGCTTCAGGCGGCTACAGATGTAAATAAGAAAGAGCGTTGGTCCAACTGGTTAGAGCAAAAGAAGGACTGGATATGGGAGCGTTGTTTATCCTATATGTTAAAAACGCCACCTTTTCATTGGCGGACAATGGAACAGGTGACGAAATGTAAGTATGTCAAATGGTTGTTCAGTCCCTATGATCCGAGCGAAGAAGATGTAACACGGTTCATAGATGAACTTGAGAAATATATGCAAGCGATTGAGGGAGGACAACCGATTTTTCTTAGAAGCTTCGGTTACGCTACCGATGAGATGATAGATGACCTGGAGCAAAAGTTAAATAAAGAACTCCCTATAGGCTACAGAACATTCCTAAGAGAGAATAATGGAGGTAAGGTACTGGTTCACTACTGTACGTTTGCAGTAGAAGAATTGAATGAGGTTATTCCACTACACGTTATATTTGGTGTTCAGGTAGAGAAACGTTATGATCTGGCGTATTGGAATGCCTTTAAGGATGAATTTCCAACCGGGTACGTTCTCATCGGAGAAGCTGCTGAGGGAGGCAAGGTTTTGATGGACGATCTGGAGAGGATTTATTATTGGAAGGACATGGACTATGAGGAGCCCACCCTTGATGAGGGGCTTTATAAAGTGGCAGATAGTTTCCGAGCCTTTCAAAGGACGTGGAAAAAAATGATCAAAACAATTTGAGCATCTAAGCAAAGAAAATGAGGGAGTTGAACTTCATGCATCCTAATGCGTTTATCCAAACCATCTATCTTGGCGATCGCGGTTGTAAAAAAATCATCATGGATGGCTGGAATTCGGAAGTGAGAATACAAGTGACCACGATATCTAGAGTTAGAACGAACCAGTGGGATTATTATTCTGACGAAGATATTAATAATGGATGTATTGTGTTCTCTAATGTTGAATCTATTCGGATGGAGCCAAGCGGCTATATACCAAACGATAGCATTAATTATTTGAAAGTGGATGAGTTGGCAGAGGGCACGTATCTGTTTACCTTTTCTGCGTATTCAGCGAATAAAGATAACGAATCGGTTGAGGTAATAACAAGTATTATGGCTAACGGAATTCATCTAGAAGACCCAATCAATCCGGATAAGCAAATAATAGATTAATCAATTTTGTAACTCAAATTGTATGGGTTTCGGGGTGTATTTTCAGAGTTTTTTTTTAGGAGGCAATTTATCATGATCGCAGATTATTTGTACATAGCATGTGAGAGTGGATATTATTCTAAACAAGATTGGCAGTGCTGGGCAGATGGACAGATCCTAACTAAGAGCAAAGTTGAATATTGGATCTATGACGTTTCTTTAGCCAAAGATATCGTGGAACTGGGTATAGCTTTGAGTGAGATTAGGATGGAAGGACGCTTTTACGTGGAAAATAACTTCTCATCTAGTGATGCTACGGTTGGTTATTATTACCTACAATTTATCGAAAATAGATTAAGTCTACGCAATATCATTGATAAATTAAGTAATGAAGATGACCCAGCGACGGGATCCTCCATACATTATGATTTGAATTTTTATGACATATGGAGGGAAATCGATGCAGACGAAAAGCGTTTAGAAGATCCCTTGTTGATTCAAAAGATAAACGACTTATGTGAGCCCTATAGGTACATTGCAGAGAGACAGATAGAACAATTGCAGTTGTACTAAAAAAAGATTATATAGGAAAAAAACTTAGAACGGACGTGAGAATAAAGATGTTTAGAAATAATAGTGATTTTATAGAAAGCTCAAGGAGTACACTAATGAGATAAATTAGTTTCCTTAAATGAGATATTAAGAGTCATGAAGATCTATATTGTTCAGTTTACATTTTGATCAAATGGATTGAAGGTTGAAATTTAAGCCTATTCCTGCTTAACCGGAGATAAGGGATAGGTTTTTTGGTATGTCATCCTCTCCCCTGCACCTTCAGCCGATATTGATGTGGTGTAGATCCTGTGGCAGTACGGAATACTTTGCAAAAGTAGGAGGGGCTGGTCATACCGACACGGTGACCGATTTCTGGAACCGAAAGGGAGGAGTGGGTGAGCAGTATACAGGCATGACGAATGCGGGTAGCTTGAGCATAAGCAACAATGGTGGTGCCGGTCGCTTTTTTGAATACATGAGACAGATGATAGGGAGATAAATGAAGTGTATCTGCGATATCCTCCAAACGAAAAGACTCCTGGTAATGTTGTTCAATCCATTGCATGATGGCTTCGGCATGAGGGTGAAGAACGCTTGCACTGGACGAGAGCACATCTTGGGAACTACGTTGCTTCCCGTCTTGCCACAGATAGCGAAGTTGTGCGAGCAGATCCAATAAAAAGAGGCGAGTATCCTCCTCTACTTCGTGGGGAAGCAGACCTGGATACGTATCTGCATATTGTTCCATTCGTTGAACGAGTGGGGAAGTGTCAGCAAGTCGGATCGGCTCAATGGGCGATTGCTCTCCCAGCAGATCCTGTATGAAGTGGTGAGTCGCCACAAAATGCGACCAAAGTGCCTTCAATATATCAAGCTCAACCATGAGTACATTTCGAATGAAAGGCTGATGTCTGGATACTTGAATCTGGACGTGGTGCAATTGAAAAGGTCGAAAAATCATGAGCATACCAGGTTCAAGAGAGAAAACCTGTCCTTCGGTGATCAACTGCCCATATCCTTCATGGATATAGGTTATCTCCATCTGCGAATGAGCATGAAACACTTCGCGAAACGTAGTGTTGGATGCACGGCGACAGGCCAGATTAAATTGTTCTCCCAGGATGATGGACATCATGAATGCCTCCCTTAACATGCGCAAGATAGTTTTATTTTAGCACAAGATGAACGCATAAAAGCGCTTTATTATTGTGTATTGTGAAGGGACTAAGGGAGGTATGCAACGATGTTAAAAGTGGCGATTATCGGAGCAGGTGCAATTAGTGGAGCGCATATCTCAGCATATTTGGCATTTCCTGAGCGATGTCAGATTGTTGCTGTGGTCGACATGTACGTGGATAAAGCACAGAAGCGAATTAACGAATATGGACTGGAAGGTGCACAAGCGGTCACGGATTACACAGAGTTACTTGCCCAAAACATTGATCTGGTTTCAGTCTGTACGCCACCGTATACACATGCTCCAATTGCGTGTGATTTCATGCAAGCAGGTGCGCATGTGTTGGTCGAAAAACCAATGGCATCTTCTCTGGAGGAAGCGGATCAGATGCTAAAAGTAGCACAAGAAAGTGGCAAGCTACTATCCGTTGTAGCTCAGAATAGGTTTACGACACCGATGATGAAGCTGAAAGGTGTGCTGGAGAGTAAACTGATGGGCCCCATCGTACATGTACAGGTGGATTCGTTCTGGTGGCGGGGTCACAATTATTATGATCTGTGGTGGCGTGGAACATGGGAAAAAGAAGGTGGAGGCTGTACCCTTAATCATGCGGTGCATCATATTGATGCCATGCTTTGGATGATGGGACCTCCAGTGGAATTGCAGGCCATGATGGCGAATACGGCACATGATAATGCCGAAGTCGAGGATGTATCCATGGCGATGCTTCGCTTCCAGGAAGGGGCGCTTGGCATGATTACGAGTTCGGTTGTGCATCACGGAGAGGAGCAACAGTTAATTTTTCAGGGCAAAGAAGCCCGGGTATCTGCACCTTGGAAAGTGGTTGCTTCTACTGCACGGAGTAACGGATTTCCGGAATCCAATCAAGAGCTGGAACAGCAGATTCAGAAGCTGGCTGACGAATTACCGGACGTTGTTCATGTCGGTCACGCTGGGCAAGTTGAGAATGTGTTAAACGCTATTGAGACAGGATCACCCCTTCTAGTAGATGGAGAAAGTGGTCGAAATACGCTTGAACTGATTGTAGGCATTTACAAGTCGGCAAGTACGGGAGAAAAGGTTATTTTTCCACTAGGCGTGGAAGACGCATTTTACACAAGAGAAGGAATTATGCAACATGCCGTACACTTTTATGAAAAGAAAACGACGGTAGAAAACTTCGAGGATTCGAGTATTACGCTAGGTAGCAAGTTGGATTTTTAAAGAATAAGGTGTTATTTCATGATCATTATGAAATAATACCTTTCTTTAGTTAGAAAAGGTTTGTGCTGTGCTATCTATCATCTTTAAAGGTATTTATCCAATATAATTAAGTTAATTGATGATACAATGACTAGATAGTCTAGGGGGCATTAATCGTGGATATCGAGCAAATTAAGCTTGTTTCGTTTAGAGGTAGAGTAGCCTATGGAATTAGTTGTTTCGAGAACATACTTATGGTCTTAAAATATAACCCTAATGATTGGAGGGGGGTATTGGAGTACTTATGGGAATTTACTAGTACACAATATCTAGATGATTGGATTGATGTTATTGTCGAGTTAATTCCTGAAAATTTGATGGAGTTTAGTTTATATGATGAGAATGAGTTTGAACGACTGAGTGAAGATGAATTTGTTTATTTATCTAAATTATATTTGAACATTGATAATACGATTGTTATTATACTGCGAAAAATCTATGAATTAGGTATTAGCCATGCTTACTCTGTAATTGAAGGATATGGTGAAAGTAGTTTGAATTCCTTGCAGAAGATTATCTTTTTTATGAATCAAAATAATTTTCCTTTACCAGATATTCAGTCATTTTTGATTTACTCTATTAAAGAAAATAGAGGATGGGGTGATAAGTTTGACGGTATAAAAGTATCGAAAATAATAAATTAGTTGATTTTATCGTACGTGTCTGTTTCTCTTGATGTTTTAATAGGTGATTTGAAGAAAGCAATAAAATTGTTTAGATAGAGGAGTTAGTGGTCATGAATAAAAAATCGGAAGAATTCTTTAGAAGAATGTTAGAGTTCTTACCATCAACTGAAGCTGCCTATAGAAAATCAATTGCCACTTACGGTGAGTTGCTAGAAACTATCATTATTGAAGACATCTTTATGCATGAAATAATTAAACTATTAAGAGAGGAAAGAAACATCGAGCTGTTAGGAAGTATTTTTAAATATTTTGAAGAAATATCTAATGATGAAGATGCTCATTTAATTAATATTTTTTCAATTACGGTATTGGAAATACTCGGTAATGATAGATCCATTCTACGAACTGCACGGAATTACATGGGACCTAAAACGATAGAACTTCAAATAGAAGCTGATAGAGATTTAGGCAGAAAAATCTAGTCAGTATAGACTCGTGAGATATTGACGGTAATACTATAAAAAATTAGATGAATATAGCGAAGGAGCGGGTGCTAACTTTATACCTGGGGAACAGTTCCCGGTACGGAACAAAAATAAGGAGTGTGTCATGATAGATTTTAATTTAGACGAAGGGCGTGTATCTTCAATAAATATCACCGAAGAAAAACTTGAGATATATATTACTAAATGGAATACGGAGAAATTAGGGATTTATTATTAAAGACTATACTAGATTATATGAATATAACTCTATAGGTAGGGAGATAAGCAACTTTGAGGTATTTAATCAATCAAGTTTGCTTGAGATTGAACTTAGAGAATTAAAAAAAATGGATTTTGATGAAGAGGAATTGAATAATTTAGTTCATTTAAGAATTACTGGTTTTAGCGATCTTCCTTTGTTAGATATAATCTTTAATAAATTCAGTATAGTTAGCTTTTAGGCTCCTAAATCGAGATGTGATCCGTGGAGGGGATTTAGAATTGGCAGTTGAACTTTTGGATGAAAATAATTTTTCTGAAAAATTAACAGACAATCAGTTTGTATTTATGATGCATCAGGGATATATGTTTTGGTACATTAATTTGGATGAGGGAGATAATCCAGCAGTGTATCTTTATGATGAAAGTCTAGATTTCACCTTAATTCATTCAATTGTAATTTTGTTAAGGGATGTGATTATGGTACGCAAGGATGGATCGTATAAAATATAAGATTAGAAAATATTAAAGATTTTCAGCAAAAGGCAGACTAAAGAAAAAATACATAGTACGAAGGATTTCAAAGAAAAGAAAATAAAATTGGAGTGTGAAAGATTTGAAAAAAGTAACACAACTCATATTAAGCGGTGCGTTGGTATTCGCAATGTTCCCTTTCACTGACAATACGAGCGAGGCAGCGGTTGCTTCATTTAAAGACGTGCCTGCAAACCATTGGGCAAAAGCTTCCATAGATGCTGCCGTGACAAAAGGTTATCTCAATGGATATAGTGACGGTACATTTAAGCCTGGGGCGACGGTGACACGTGCGGAATTTGCAGCGTTGCTGGCGCGTGTGTCCAAAGGAACGCCTGAGGTAGAACGAGCTAATGCATTTAAGGATTTGACGGGTCATTGGAGTGAGACAGAGGTGAACCTTGCGATATCCCTCGGTTTTTTGAATGCTTCAGATTACCCCAATGGGTTTAAACCAGGCACATTATTGACACGAGAGGAAATGGCGAAGTGGCTCAGCTCTGGACTTGCAGCTCAGGATGAAGATTACAAGCAAGCGTTAAAGGATACAGAGAATACGCTAGTGCCTGTTGCAGAATATTACAAGGGTGGGTTGAAGAAAGCAGCATATCCCTATGTGTCGGTGGTATTGGGAACCGGATTGATGGCTGGATATCCAGATGGGACCTTTGGTCCAAGTAAAACAACCACACGTGCAGAGGCGGCAGTTATTTTATCACGTTACGAACAGGTGCAGGTGAGTAAGGCAACTTCGTATAGAGATCTGAATGAAATGCGGGAAGTAGGTCTAACAGGAACGAATCTGACTTCTGCTACGCCATTTGTTTACAGTAAATATGAGAACGCAGACTATTTGAATAGTTTTGACTTGATAACGGAGAAACCTTTTTCACTTCGCAACAATCTTGGAGAAATGATAGTCCATCGAATGATCATAGCCGACGCCCCTACCTCGTCCACTGTGAATAATATGTATGGGAAAATGTTTATCGATAAAGATTTTGACAGATTCATTGATGAAGATCGCTACATGGTTTTTATGGAAGTAACAGTTACCCCTAATGGAAATAATCTTAGCAATCTTGCCTTAGCTAACTCGACTGGATATCGCTTAACTAGTGGTGCAGCTAGTAATTTTACAAGTGGAGCTGTAAAAAAATATGGCATAATAAACTTGCCAAGAGTAGATTATGTGAAATCTGGTTTTTTCAAAAAAGGGGTTTCTAGGCGATATTGGATGGCCCAATCTATCAATCGATATCGTTCTGAGGATGTTACTTTAAACGTTTCATCGATAAAGGTTGGTAACTCCCTTACGTCATTTTATATACCAAATTGATTAGATGATGTACATATGAAATTTAGAGGTCTACGAAATTGTTTAGTAATATTATCTGTATTTATTGTATGTAGTAACTATCAGGTGATGTTGGTTTTTTCTACTCCGGTTAATTCGACTAAAATTATTGCTGTGAGTTCTAATCCAGAGTAATAAGCGAGTATTATCGAAATCTAAAGATGCCGCCTCACAATATAGTGAGAATTGGCATCTTTTTTTGTTTTAGCTCTACTACACCTACATCACCACCAAAATCAATACACCCGGTGCTTCCATCCATTTAATTTCGCGATCGCTTCCAGATAATAATAATCTCCATAGATTAGAGAGACATCGATGAAGGAATTGCCGCTACCTGTGGCGTGCAGCAGAATCGATTCATGCTCGGGTTGATCCCAGAAGGCATAGTTCTCGGTTAAAGAACGAAGGATACGTTCAGCGGCATCTGTGTATAGGCGTTTCTCGCCTTCGGGAACGACGGCGGCCAGTTCTAGAAGACCGGATGCAGCAATGGCTGCGGCGGAACTGTCGCGGGACTGGCCTTCCAGCGTCGGAAGTCTGAGATCCCAATAGGGGACATGATCCTCTGGCAGCGCAGCAATAAAGTAATGAGCTATTCGTTTCGCCGTGTTCAGGAAGCGCTCATCTTGGGTATACCGATACGTATTGGCGAACCCATAGAGACCCCATGATGTACCTCGACTCCATGATGAATCCGGGGCATATCCTTGACCACCAAAACATTCAATGTATCGTCCATCTTCGGGATCAAAGGAGATGATATGTTTGGTTGATCCATCTTCTCGGACACCATATTGCATGGTCGTTTCGGCATGATTGATGGCAATATGTTTGTACCGAGGGTCACCCGTCACTTCAGAGGCCCAGAACAACAGAGAGATATTCAGCATACAGTCAATGATGGCCCAACCGTATTTATCCTCATTCCAGGCTCTAATGAATTTCCCTGCCGGATTGTAACGACCTGCGAGGAAATTGGCTGCTTCCAGACCACGTCTGAGCGCATCTTCGTCGCCTGTGATCTTGTGTTTGATAACAGCGGTGGAGAGGAACTGGAAGCCCACATCATGATGAAGCTCCACGGTAGGTTTAACAAACCATTGCTCCAGCGTCTCATCCCACGACCATGCCGCATCCCGATAGGATTGTTCTCCCGTTATATCATACATAATCCATAACATGCCAGGCCAGAAACCGGAAGCCCACCAGTCGGTATTGATGTTATCATACTTGCCGTCCTTCCCTGCAAAATGAGGGCATTTATCTCCAATATGTTCTTTCATGTCACCTACTTTTCGTTCCAACCTCTGCATTACCTCTTGCCAATATGTCGTTGTATCAGCCGAGCCTACTTTAGTCATATCCAGCCTCCTGAGTGTAGAATTAGAAAGTAAGATAACGCTCTCTCATGTGCTCAGTATATCTTTTTTCATTTACACAAAGTTGTGTTAGGATATGAAGAAATGTTGTTCTGTTGTCATCATAGGAGAGGGTGAACAGGGATGTTGGAGCGTGTGGAATTTGGAGGATCTACGTTAGCGTGGGATTATCAAATCAAGACTATGGACCATTTCAAAGGATATTATCATTGGCATCAATGTGGAGAATTTCTATATGTTCATCAAGGTGAGGGCATAGTAGTCGTTAACAATCATACCTATCCGATTCGCCAAGGCATGCTGTTCTTTTTCCAACCCTATCAATTGCATCATGTCTATGCGGAAGTTCATCCCAATACCCCGTATGAGCGAAATATCTTCTATGTAGAGCCGATAGTCATGGATCGTTATCTGGAAGTGTTCCCGCATCGGCGTTCTTTTTTTTCGAGGTTGTGGAATGGACGCAATCAGCAGCAAGTTTTTGACCTGAGTTCCCATATGGAACAACTGGATTGGATGTATGAGAGCTACAATCAGTCTCGCAATCGTGTTGGGGGAGAGTGGGAAGAATCGGTGCTGTTTTTGCTTCAGCTATTGAGTGTCTTGGATAAACAAAAAGAGGGAGCAGATGAAGCGCTATCACAGTTAACGGATTCACGTCATTTGAGACACTCGGAGAAGATGATGCGCTGGATTGAAGAGCATTTCGAATATGAGATGAGATTGGATCAGATGGCGGCAGATGTTCACCTATCCAAATCGTATGCTTCCCGCATTTTTCATCAAGAGACAGGTAGCAGCATTACGGATTACGTCACAGCTCGAAGGTTGAAGCAAGCCTACTTGCTCCTTGAGACAACAACACTTTCGGTGGAGGAGATTGGCAGACGTGCCGGATTTCTGAATGGCTCGTATTTCATCCAGTTATTTCGCAAATCTGCCGGGACGACCCCGCTGCAGTATCGACAACAATTTGAACGGACCAGTAGGCATTAATTTGGATTGTAAAAAATAGCGTTATTACGTCTCTATATTTAATTAGTATTCACCGTTCCAATTCAAAAAATCCCGGATGCGGATTGCACTAGCCATTTGCTAAATGCGATACTCCACCTCCGGGATTGCAGCGTTACCTTCAAGCTAAATAAACCATAATGATTCCTCAAAATGTTACAGCCACTTATCAGCCCAACGTTCCACGGCGCTTAGCGCTCTCCCCAGTTCCGTGCCTTTTCGTGACAACATATATTCAGTCCGAACTGGACGTTCCGTGACCACATGGCGAACCACAAGTCCTTCTTCCTCCAATTCCTTCATTCGCTCATTTAACACACGTTTGCTCAAGTCAGGGATATAAGCGTGAATCTCACTGAAGCGTTTGGGCTCCTCCATCAATGCGTGAATAATGAGGGCTACCCATTTTCGGCCAATGATCTGATAAGATTGTTCCACTTTTGTGCATATTTGCTTGGCATTCTCATCATCGCTCATGATTGTACTCCTTTGAATTAGTATTGCTTGTAATATCATTAGTATACTTATTGTAACCTACTTGTCTATAAGCCATATGTGTAAAATGTCACATACCAATTGTTCTTAATGTTACCACATAAAGCGTTATCATCAAATAAAAACCCTATAAACACTGGAGTTCACAGGTTCGACATGATTATTGACGAATTGTGACGACAGGTGTAATATGGGTAACGTTAATTCAAATGGTTACAATTTATAACCTAAACACAGGTTGTGGAGAGAAGGAATGTTCCATGGTTGAATTCAGGTGCGTTATATAAACGGAGGCAAGGCGGGGAACACACCCACTTATTCCGTCTTTTGTCATGCTTGGATTTGAACATTTTGCAACATCATATACTATACTGCACAGATCACAGGAGGCAATCCAATGGATGCAATGACATTTGTCCTGTTCGGGGCAACTGGCGATTTAGCCAAACGCAAGATTTACCCTGCATTATATAACTTGTACATGGATCAGAAAATGCCGAAATCCTTCTCCGTTATCGGTTTGGGACGACGTGAATTGTCGGATACGGAATTCCAGGCAAATGTTGAAAAGTCACTGAATGAATTTTCACGTCAGACGCCAGAAGAAGCATCTCAGGTTCGTGATTTCATTGGAGCTTTCCGTTATTGTTCTTTAAATAATACAAAGCTTGAAGATTACACCAAACTGTTGGAACTGGTTCAACAGCGTGAACAAGAGCTTAACATTCCAGAAAATCGTATGTTCTACATGTCGGTGGCGCCGGAATTTTTTGAGCCAATCGCATTGAACATTCAAGAAAGTGGCCTGGGTAACACTAAGGGCTGGAAGAAACTGATTATCGAAAAACCATTCGGACACGACCTGCAATCAGCTCGTGATTTGAACGAAAAACTGAGCAATACCTTTGCGGAAGAAGAGATCTATCGCATTGACCATTTCCTCGGTAAACCGATGGTTCAAAATATTGAGACACTCACTTACGCGAATCCAGTGATTCAGGCGTTGTGGTCTAACCGTTATATTGCCAATGTACAGATCACGGCAAGTGAGACGGTTGGTGTTGAAGAACGCGCCGCGTATTACGACCAGAGTGGCGCCCTACGTGACATGTTCCAAAACCATATGCTTCAGTTGCTGATGATGATCGGTTTGCATTTGCCAAAACGCTGCACACCGGAAGAGATTCAATTCAAAAAACAAAAGATTGCTGAAGCACTTCGTCCTTTGACGAAAGAAAACGTCGCTTCTGAAGTTGTTCGTGCGCAATATGCAGCAGGTGAGCTGCAAGGTGCTTCGGTTGTTGGATATCTGGACGAGCCTGGCATCCCTGCCGGATCTCAGAACGAGACGTATGTTGCCGCGAGACTGTGGATCGATGATCCATTCTGGAGCGAGGTTCCATTTTACATCCGTACAGGTAAACGCCTGGCTGAGAAATCCACCCGAATCGTTGTTGAATTCAAGGCTCCACTGAAGACCGGTCATGAATCCGAAAATACAACGGCACCTAACCTGCTGACCATTGAAATTGGTCCGGGAGAAAGCATCTCGCTTCAATTAAATGCGAAGAATCCATTGAACCATGGTGAAGTGGAACCAATGCATATGACCTTCAACTCAGGTAAACGTAACATTCCGGAAGCCTACGAGAATCTGATCTTTGATGCGATGCGTGGAGATTCCACCTTCTTCGCTCACTGGAACGAAGTGGAGCTGGCATGGCAATGGGTGCAACCGATTCAGGAAGCATTCGAAGCGGGCAGCGTGCCACTGGATACGTACAGCGCAGGTTCGCATGGACCAGAGTCAGCAGATCGTCTGACCGCAGCAGACGGTTACCGTTGGTGGTAAGTGAAACGAAAAAGTGAGCATAAGAGAACAGAATAGTAAAGACAACAGTACAATCCGTTCTGCTCACCCATGAACATTTTGCACAAACCAAAACAGCACCTTCTGTTTAGCAGGATCTAGAACGAAATGCTTCTATTCGTCTAAGCTTGTACTCGGAAGCGATTTGGATTGAATGATGCAAAATGCTGATATATAAAGTATCTATTACGAATTATACCGTTCCAATTTTGCATAAGCCCTTCCGGTTATTTTGCCGGAAGGCCGTGAAAATTTTTGAATTTAGATTAGCGGACGCACTGAATTTTTTGCCTAAGTAGCGATGTAGTGTAGGGGACGGAATCGATTCTGTAGAAGCAAAGCGTTCGCCTTTGTATCCAAATTTCATCAATTTATAGGTTGATGAAAAGAAATTTGGATACAACAGCGATCGAAAGAACGAGCCGTAACCGGAACGGTTGCTGCGAAACGGGAATGTAGTCTGGCGCTCTGCAACAAAAGTGAAATTTAAACATTGTTCATAACAGGAGGATTTTGAAATGAAACTTGGACTCGTCGGATTAGGAAAAATGGGATTGAACCTGGGTAGAAACCTGATTGATCACAAACACGAAGTGGTTGCTTTTGACCTGAACGCTGAAGCAGTAAAAGAAATGAAAGAATACGGCGCTGAAGGCGTATCTTCTTATGCAGAGATGGTGGCTTCACTCGAATCCCCACGTGTATTGTGGATCATGGTTCCCCACAACGTAGTAGATGCTGTATTGGCTGAAGTTAGCCCGTTGCTCTCCAAAGGCGACATCATTATTGAAGCAGGTAACTCCCACTACAAAGAATCCATCCGTCGCTACGAAGAGATGAAACCTAAAGGCATTCACTACATGGATGCAGGTACATCTGGCGGTATGGAAGGCGCACGTAATGGCGCATGTTATATGATCGGTGGAGACCCGGAAGCTTGGGCAATCGTTGAACCGGCATTCAAAGATACTTCCGTAGAGAACGGCTACCTGTATGCAGGTAAAGCGGGCAGCGGTCACTTCCTCAAAATGGTTCACAATGGTATCGAGTACGGTATGATGGCATCCATCGGTGAAGGTTTTGACGTATTGGAGAAAAGTGGATTTGATTTCGACTTTGAACAAGTGGCTCGCGTATGGAACAACGGTTCCGTTATCCGCTCTTGGTTGATGGAGCTGACAGAACGTGCCTTCTCCAAAGATGCGAACCTCGATGAGATTAAAGGCGTAATGCACTCTTCTGGCGAAGGACGTTGGACGGTAGAAACGGCATTTGATCTTCAAACCGCTACACCGGTTATCGCTTTGTCCTTGCTGATGCGTTACCGTTCCTTGGAGACAGATACCTTCACAGGTAAAGTGGTAGCAGCACTGCGTAACGAATTTGGCGGTCACGCTGTAGAGAAAAATTAATTTTTTATATCATATCGGAACATAAAGCCTCTCGCTTTGCAGATTAATCTGCGGGCGGGAGTTTTTTTTATCTCTGTTTTCGTATTTTCCTATTAGCAATGGTGAAGACTTGTCTCTTTTAACTTGTTATTACTTTCTGTCCAGTGTCCATGTGCTGTCCTTCTTTTTCGGGACAACGGTGCATAAGGTTAACATATAGCCTATAGCTCATCCCGTAGGGGAGGGACACTTCGATGATGAGAAGAAGATGGCGAAGCCGGAGACGCCGTAAGCCGCCAAGCGGCAAGCGCAAAATGTGGTTGATCATTTTACTGGTGACAGCGTTTTGTTTAATGCAGGGTTTTGCCTATGTAGATAAGAAAATGAAGCCTCCAATCATGCACTTGGCCAAGATCAGAGTGAAGCAGATTGCGACCGAAGCGATCAACAAGGCGATTACAGCTCAGGTGGCAGACGGCAAAACCAACGAAGGGCTGATTGATTGGAAGACGGATACTGCCGGGAAAGTGTCCGGTTTCATGCTGAACTACAATGAGCATATGCGAATCACCGCAAGTACGATGAATATTGTGCAATCCACGCTTCAGAATGTACACATGTTAAAAGAAAAGATACCGCTAGGTCAGGCGCTGGGCAGTCCCATGATGGCTTCATTTGGTCCGAGTATACCGGTTCGTATTGAACCTCAAGGCGCTGTCAAAGTGGACCTAAACACCCGTCAACAGAATGCAGGTATTAACATGATCTTGGTGGAAGTGTACATTCACATCATTGCTGAGGTCGCGGTCGTGGTGCCCTTCGATATGGAGCCTGAAACGGTTGATACAGAAATCCCGATTTCCTATCTTTTGGTTGTCGGGGATGTGCCTATGTATTATTACGATAATCAGGGCAAGCCGGTAGGCAGTAACGGCAGTCAGGCGCCAGCTATTGCGCTGCCATCAGGTCATACGGGTGTATCAAGCGGTAATGGGGTGACTACGAATCCCCCAAGCCAGAACCAGCAACAGGCGCCGTCAGACCATTTGCAAGGGGGCGAACTTGAATTTGAGCCAGATCTGCCTGATATCCATGGGGGAGTGCAGCCTAATAAGGACGCGCAGCCGTAAATCACATTTTAATAAGTAAAGCGAAAAGGGACCTCTATCCAAGAGGTCCCTTTTTTGAATGCCTTTTGTACATATCCTCGACTCACTTGTTCTTATTATTCTTTTTTCTGCGTTCATCCTGTTCCCAATGTTTCAGCTGTGGATAAGGATCGAACGACCATTCGTGCAGTCCACTGTCCCGGTAGATCCCGTAGTGCAGATGCGGAGGGAATTTGCCCTGTGTTCCAGGTTTCCCGTAACCTGAACTACCTACCCAACCCACGACCTGACCGGGGATAACCACTTCACCGATGCGTGCGCTCTTGTCAAAACCCGAGAGATGGGCGTAGTAATGATAGTGGTTGTTCAAATCACGGATTCCGATGCGCCAGCCGCCAAACGGATTCCAGCCTTTGATCTCCACGACTCCGTAACAGGTGCTGCGTACAGGCAGGCCATGTGGAGCAAAGATGTCGGTTCCCTCATGAATGCGATAGCCACCCCAGCTTCGTTTCGTCCCCCAGGTGCTGCGATAGGAGTAGTTAGTTCCAAGCGGGACCGGAAAGGCATGTCCAAATAGATCCAGATTGTCAAAATGCTCATATAACTTCGCGAATTGCTGTATGCGTTGTACAGCACGGGAGTTGTGATAATATTCCCACAAGGCAATGTTGAAGTCCTCTTGCTTGTTCCCATAACCCTGAATAACAGAAGCCATGCTGTATAGCACATCCTGATCATTATTGGCATCAGCTATACCGTCTCCTGAACCATCACGTCCATATCCTTTGAAAAAAAGAATGGATGCCGGATGTTGATCCGTCTCATCCGGATTTAGCCATCCCCTCCAGGCCGGAGAGGTCATGAAGACACCTGTGAGCCGCTCCGGATGCTTGCGATCCTTCGGGTGTGCACGGGTAATCGTACGTTCATACTGATCAATGGCGGCCAGCCTGTACCAGGGGATCTGAGTCATCTGACCGATGCTCTCATATAAATGGCGACGTGCAGCGAAGATTTCTGCGGGCTTTAGCTCAGCTGCCTGTGGTTTGGGAGTGGCCTGGGCGGGTTCACCGTAAACATCAACAGGCAAGAATGGGATAAGCAGAGTACCTGCAAGTAATGTTTTGATCCAAAAGCGGTACGTGTGCCTGAAGGTCAAGCGTTGTTGCACTGGGAAGCAGCCCCTTTCCATTAAAATGATACAAGGTACCCGATGAACCAAGCTAAAGGTTAGCGTTCTTCAAAAGTTCTCATTTTATCCATGTCAGCACTTGGGATGAATCGAATGATGCAAATTGTCCATATCGGGCATGAATGCACAAGATGTGACAAATGGGAGTTTTTCCAACGCTTTCATGGTATAATATGTTCCGAGCAACAGCCTAACTTCAGTAGAAAGAAGGTTTATGCATTGGCTAAACGTGTTAAAGAACCGAAACCGGATTGGATTCGGATCAAATTGACAACCGGCGATAACTATCAGGAAATGAAAACGATGATGCGTTCCAAAACGCTGCATACGGTATGTGAGGAAGCACGGTGCCCGAATATTTATGAATGCTGGGCCAATCGAACGGCCACTTTTATGATTTTGGGCGACATTTGCACAAGGGCATGCCGTTTTTGCGCGGTGAACACAGGCTTGCCAACGGAGCTTGATTTGCAGGAACCAGAACGTGTGGCGGAAGCAGCAGAGCAGATGAATCTGCAACACTGCGTAATTACAAGTGTAGCCCGTGACGACCTGAAGGACGGGGGAGCTACGATCTTTGCAGAGACGGTAAAGGCCGTACGGCGGCGTTTGCCATTGTGCAGCGTTGAAGTACTCATTCCAGACTTTCTGGGCGATCGGGAATCTTTGCAGATAGTAATGGATGCCAAACCCGACATACTGAATCACAATATTGAGACGGTTGAGCGGTTGTCAGACAAAGTGCGTGCCAAGGCGAAATATAAACGTTCACTGGAATTGCTTGCTCGTGCCAAAGAAATGCAACCTAACATCCCAACGAAATCAAGCATTATGCTTGGTGTAGGTGAGGAATATAATGAAATTTTATCAACAATGGATGATCTTCGTGCGGTGAACTGCGATATTATGACGATTGGTCAATATTTGCAGCCATCGGAGAAACATCTGTATGTTGAAAAGTATTATCCGCCAGAGGAGTTCGCTGCATTGAAACAGGAAGGATTAAAACGTGGGTTCAGCCACGTCGAATCCGGCCCAATGGTACGCAGCTCCTACCATGCGCATGAACAGGTGAAATCGGCTACCAAACATGCTGAACAGGCGGCAACACACGCGTGATGGAGGATACCGGATTGGAAGAAGAAAAAATCACAGAACAGATTCAGGACCAAGTTCAGGAACAGATCCAGGAGCCGGTTCAGGAATCAGTTGTTGAGTCAGTTGAGGAAAAGCCCAAAGAACCGGTCATTGTACAGATCGGCGGCAAAAATTATGAAATCGTACAGAACCACAAAGAAGGCTGGAATCCAGAGGTCTTCCGTGATCGTTACAGTGAAGTGCTGGAGCGTTATGATTATATTATCGGGGACTGGGGTTATAGCCAGTTAAGGTTAAAAGGTTTTTACCGCGATAACCATCCGAAAGCGACGAAGGATTCCACGATTGCCAGTATGGTGGATTATATCAATGAATATTGTAACTTTGGCTGTGCGTACTTTGTGCTTCATAAGAGCAAAGATCAACCTCAAGCCAAAGCAAAAAGCGGTTCCTGAGAAGGACCGCTTTTTTGGTGTGCGTATGTTAGTCGAGAAATGCCGTGCGAACCCGGTTCCAGAATGGATAAGGACGGAAACGCGCGAAACTGACCTTGTGACTGGATACCTGACAACGGACAGAGATCAGATCCTCCACCATCACGTTCACATGATCAATCGTCATCAATAACCGCTGATCCTTGCGAGAGAAAATATCACAATGATGATGCTTGGGCAAAATAACCGGTGAACCAAGTGTACGATAGACACGGTTATTAATCGAAGCAATCTCCGCAATCTGAATGGCTTCAATGGTTGGATGAACCATGGCGCCGCCAAGGGCCTTGTTGTATGCCGTGCTGCCTGATGGCGTGGATACACAGATTCCATCCCCACGGAACATTTCAAATGTCACATCGTTAATATCGACCTGGGCCACGACGGTACCGTCCACACCTTTTAACGTAAACTCATTAAGGGCGATGTAAGAGGAGTTCCCTGACTTTTTACGAATCTCAAGCTCCAACAGAGGATATTGTACAATGCGTGGTTTGAGACGCTCCGGATCTCCCTTGCCACTCATCAGCCGAACTAATTCGCGTAATTCTTCCTTCTTCCAATCGGCGTAAAAGCCGAGATGGCCTGTATGAACCCCAACAAAAGCAATATCCGGAATGCGGTCGATGAAATTGTGAAATGCTTGTAACATCGTACCATCGCCCCCGATGGAGATGACAATCTCCGGCGATTCTGCATCCAGCTTGAACCCTTCTTCCTTCGCCAGCGCATGAAACTGCTGACTGAGATCAATCGATAACTGGTCTCCGCGGTCTTGAACATAGTATCTCAAGATGAAAGCTCCTTTGTGGTCATTATACTACCGATGATAATCAATTCCGCGGAAGAACACAACGTTTGGATGCATATTCAGTGAAATATAGGTGAATAGTGGACTTATTTTTTCGCATGTCTTGGCAGAAGTAGAGAACTTAATATCGCTAAGAATAGCAACAACACGATGAGGCTTGCAAAAACAATCATTCCCGACACGAAGATCAGGCCCCAGTCCGGTGTATACGTCGATAACGATGGGATGAAACCGGGCTCCATGAGAACGGGGGAAGAGGAACGGCCCATCATGGGTGTCCACAACAGTAGGACTAACACCGGTGCGATTAACGCATGAATTGCTCTGGCAAATAGAAAGGGACCGTATCTCATGGGTGTGTTGCTAAGGACACTCATTATCTGGGCATGGACGGATAATCCGCCCCAGGAGAGTACAAAGGCAGCTGCCGCTACTTTATAGACGAGTGGAATGGAGGTGCTGATACCTCCAGCCTCCTTAGCCCCCAAGGTTACTTCAAATAGACCCCCGACCAGGCTTGGGGATAAGGATGGAGGCAATCCGGTATGCCGCAGCAACTGCTCTGTAATCCCGTACAATCCGCCAAGCCAACCGGTCTGCACAAGTAACTCCATCATGACCGAGAAGAATACAACCAGCCCCCCTACGATAATAATAAGGCGAAGGGATGAGGAGACTGCCTGGCGCAACAGTTCACCAAATGCCCGTCCGTCAGCCTTTCTTGCTTCATGCATCGCATAGATGGCACGGACCAGTCTGTTCCGATGTACCTTCTCTGCTAGAGATGGAGAAGGGATGTCTGGCTGTGATCCTTTCGCTGTCCCCCCGTGGAAACGCATGAGCACACCCACCAGAAAAGCAGCAGCGTAATGGCTCGCAACCAATACTGGCGCAATGGCGACATTGTGGAAGAAGCCAACCGATACCGCGCCAATCATGAAGATCGGATCGGATGATGTGGTGAAGGCAACGAGACGTTCTCCTTCTTCCCGGGTAACCAGCTTTTGTTCCCATAACTGGGCGGTCAGTTTAGCCCCTGTAGGATAACCGGATGCACAGCTTACGGCAAATACGAAACCACCGCTTCCGGGAACACGAAACAATGGACGCATTAATGGATTCAGCAAGGTACCCAAAAAATGAACAATACCGAAGCCGAGTAGTAGCTCGGACAGCACCAAAAAAGGAAAAAGGGAGGGAAACAATACGTCCCACCAGATGGACAGTCCGCGTACACCGGCATGCCAGGTTTCCGCGGGAAACAAGACCATTAACACACAAAGGATCAGGAGAGCGAGTGTGACCAGGACATGGGTGAGTCGTTGTGGAGCAGCCATGAATTCTTCTCCTTTATTTTTTGGAATGGTCGGTGTGCAGTAATCAGTGGCGCTTTTGCCATCAATATATGAAAAAAAGCGGACAAACAGTACAAAATTATACGTAGAAAGCGCTTGCAAAAGTGGCTGTGTTTTTGAGTGATGTGTGCTAAAATGAGAAAAACGCCTGAACGTCACCTAATTGTCTCCAAGGTGGAATTCAATTCGGATGGAGTGATGATCATGAGTCTTGTCACCGGAATCCTGGTCTGTGCTTTTGTATATGTGATACGTGCCTCGCTGGTACGCTCTGAGGAAGAGGACTGGCGGAGTTATTAATGGAATATCTAGTGCGCCAACCTATGCGGTTGGCGCTTTTTTTGTGCGATGTTTTGAATAAGGTCCTATATACAGATGGCAGGTTATGTGTCCTGATGATTTCATGTTATATAGGACTTTTTGGTTTTTTTTGATAGAATGGAGATAAAGGCTTTTGTGGCCTGGATATTGTTACTGTTTTCACAATGTTCACGGAACGTGTAATATATTGCAAAATTCGACAACAGAAAGGGGAATCAGACGAATGAATCCTAGTTTGAGTATTTATGACAATCTTGGTGGTGAGAAAGGTGTTCGAGCACTGGTCGAGGCTTTCTATCCGATCGTTCAGCAGAATGAGCAACTGGCTCCGCTTTTCCCGGAAGATATTCAGCCGGTCATCGACAAGCAGTATATGTTTTTGTCTCAATTTTTTGGAGGTCCGGGGCTGTTTTCCGAGGCGTTTGGACACCCGATGATGCGTGCCCGTCATATGCATTTTGAAGTGACGGTTGAACGGGCTGAGGCTTGGCTTGCATGTATGAATCAAGCGTTAACACAGATTGGTGTGGAGGAGCCCTTGCATTCGTTTATTCTGCAGCGTTTATCCGGGCCTGCACATCATTTTGTAAATACACCGTAGTTCCGAATATGATTATAAGCGTACGGGAGAGGGATGGGGAACCGAGTGGAATTAGAGCCGCTGTATAAGGTGAAGGTAACGTGTCACTATTGTGAAACTGAGTATGACACCTCACGGGTAAGACCGAGCTTGAAAAGGCCCTACCGGACGGATTCCGATTTTTGTACTTACTACAAGCTGGAGAATCCGGACTTTTATGTGGTTCGCATCTGTCCGCAGTGTGGATTTGCTTCCACGGAGAACGCAACGGAGCATTTGAATGATGCTCAGCGCAAGGCTTTCAAGGAACAGATCGGTAACCGCTGGGTAAAACGTGACTACAGCGGAGCACGGACACTGGAACAGGCGCTGGCTACGTACAAGCTTGCCTTGCTGTGCGCCCAGGTTATCCAGGAGAAAGACCGTGTTGTCGCTGGCCTGCTGCATCATATAGCTTGGTTGTATCGTTATATGGAGGACCATGCACAGGAACATCGTTTTCTTGAATTTAGCCTTGAAGCTTATGTGAAGGTGTTCGAACGGGAAGGAACGGGTGGCAATGAAGCCAAACTGTTGTATTTGCTCGGGGAGTTGAATCGCAGAGTAGGGCGGTTCAATGAAGCAGTGCAATGGTTCGGTAAGGTCATTCATGACAAGCGGATCACTGATGCGGCTATGATTCGTGCTTCAAGAGAACAGTGGGCCGTGCTGCGCGAGCAGATGATTTCAGGCAAGCTGGAACTTCCCGAAGAGATGCTATATAAATTGAATTAAAGATTTTAGCAAAGCCTTAAAGGGAAAACGCTCCATTTGTCGAATTGAAATTATAATCTAAAAAAACGGACAAGTGGGGATCGCCATGAATAAGCATACCGAACTGGAGAAAGTAAGAGAAGCTATGAAACAAGCCAAAGAGCGACGGATGTACGAACGCTATCAGGCCATCTATTTGCATTTGAGAGGCACATCCATCGTGGCGATTGCTGATATTCTGAATCGAAATCGAATGACAGTGAGTGGTTACATTCATGCATACCAAAACGGTGGAATAGCAGCCTTGCAGCTCAAGCATTCATCGGGTGCTCCTAGTCGGTTGTCGAAGAAACAACAGACTCAACTCAAGCAAATTATCGCCTACTCGGTTCCTCATGAGGTTGGTTTTGCAGCTAGGCACAACTGGACACTTGAGCTTATTGCCTTGTATGTAGAACGAGAATGGGGCCATCGTTACTCGCTCCGCGGTATCTCCAAGCTCATGGAACGCTTAGGACTCAGCTATACAAAACCGACCTACACGCTTGCAGCAGCAGATCCGGAGAAACAGCGTCAGTTCACCGAAACAACCTTTCCTCAATTGAAAAAAAGCTACTAAACGAAGAGATCGATCACTTGCTGTTTGAGGATGAGTCCATGATTCGGGATTACCAAGCCATTCAGAAAACGTGGTTTCTTCGAGGAAAACAGCGCATCATTCCAACCACAGGAAAGCATCGCGGGGTCAAGCTGCTCGCAACGATTGACTATGAGACCGGACAAATCGTTTGGCAAGAAGACGAGCAATATACCGCTGAAACCTTTCTTGCTTTTCTCCGGAAGATCCTTGCGGCGTATCCGACAGGAAAGCTTATGATCGTATTAGATAATGCTCGTATTCATCATGCCAAGCTGCTGCAGCCTTTCCTGCAAGAACAGAAGAACAGGCTTGAGTTTGTATTTCTGCCACCTTATAGCCCGCAGTTCAATATTGTAGAAGGACTTTGGAAATGGCTCAAGTCCAGTATAGTCAATAATGTGTTCTACTCTACTGTCTCTGAAATTCGTCTACGTGTAGGGCAGTTTATGGATGAAATCATGAAGAATCCTCGTGTCATCATTGACCGCCTTTGCATTCGCTTTTAATTGCTAGTTTCTTTCGTTCAACTTATATAGAAGTAGAAAAAGAGGCTACGAAACGTAGCCACCTCTAGATCATCCTTGGATTTAAGACACATCTTAGTTACGAACAGGACGGCTGGATAACAAATAGTCACTGTCGTTGTCGATCACGGTCATGCTTGCATTACAGCAGGGGAAGACCAGTAATTTCTTTTTTCCTTCGCGAATGAGCACAAGCTCTTTCGGTTTAAGGGGGAGCAGCACATTGCTTGCATGACAGTACGGACATTGCTGTACATAGATGTCCCCCATGACGATATCGTAAGGCCAACTGTTTTCAAACGGAATCATTCTTTTTCGCCTTCTGTTACGGAAGGTTTGGAGGCTTCTTGTTTGGCAAGTTCCGCAATCTTCTGCATCAGGATATGTTGGGGCATGTGCATCAGATGTTCCAAAGGTACGCCCAAGGATTCTGCTAATTTGACGGCTGTATCAGCCGATACTTGTAAAGGTTTCATACGATTACCTCCTGAGAGTTGCTATAAGTATTTCTCTAGTATAGAGATACAGCACACAGAAAACCAGTTTTTAATTCAAGTATAACCATCCAATCTATAGAGAGAGGTGCCTTATTAAATGAAAACGCCATTACACCCCGTATGGGATCTGGAGTCCATTTTTAGTGGAGGTTCTTCCTCCGAAACATTCGCTGCGTATCTGATTGAACTGGAAGAGGATGTACGCAAACTGCAACATCTGTTGAACGAAACATCCGCTCCGGCTTCATTAGAAGAGACGGCTGCATTTGATCCCATTTTGGAACTGCTGCAAAGCTGCTATGTCCGCATATCGGAAGGTTCTGCTTTTGTATCCTGCCTCTCATCACAAAACCAGAAGGACAAGAAGGCAACGCAGCTTCAGGGAGCCATCAGTTCCCTTGCTGCGATGCTGAATGGCAGTAAGTCGAAGTTCGATAATACACTTAGTCAGACATCGGATTCGGTGTGGGACGCGTGGATTGCTCGGGAAGATATCCAGCCGCTGGCATTTGTATTGAACGAGAGTCGTACGCTGGCTCGTGAGAAGCTGTCGCCGGAACTGGAAGGCCTTGCTCTGGATCTGGGTGTGGATGGTTACCATGGTTGGGGCAAATTCTATAATACGATTGTCAGCAAGGTAAACATTCCATTTGAGCAAGATGGGGAAACGGTGATGCTGTCCGCAGGACAGGCTGCCAACAAGCTGAGCGATAGTGATCGGAATGTACGCGAGACGGTATTCGCAAACTGGGAGCAGGCTTGGACGGATGTCGAAGATTTCTGTGCAGATACACTGAACCACCTCGCAGGATTCCGTCTGAAGTTATATGAGAAACGTGGCTGGGATGATATCCTCAAAGAACCTCTGGCCATCAACCGGATGTCTCGTCAAACACTGGATACGATGTGGGATGTGATTAACGGGGCGAAGCCTGCGCTTGTTCAATATCTGGAGCGCAAGGCAGAACTGCTGGGGGTAGACAAGCTGAGCTGGAGCGACGTAGAAGCACCTGTAGGCCAATCGAGTGGCAAAATCACTTACGATGAGGCAGCAATCAATATTGTTGAACAGTTTGCCAAGTTCAGTCCTAAACTTTCCTCGTTTGCAGAGATGGCTTTTGAGAAACGCTGGATCGAAGCAGAAGACCGTCCTGGCAAGCGTCCAGGAGGATTCTGTACGTCTTTGCCACTTAGCAAAGCAACTCGAATTTTCATGACCTTCTCCGGGACGCCGTCCAATGTGTCGACTCTTGCGCATGAACTTGGTCATGGGTATCATCAACACATTATGGAAGAGCTGCCCGCATTGAATCAGCGTTATGCGATGAATGTGGCCGAGACGGCTTCCACGTTTGCTGAACTGATTGTAGCAGATGCCCTGGTACAGGCGGCAACAGATGAACAAGAGAAGCTGGCGTTGCTGGAAGACAAGATACAGCGCAGTGTGGCGTTCTTTATGAATATCCATGCCCGGTTCCTGTTTGAGAATCGTTTCTATGAACAACGTAAAAAAGGCTTGGTTAACGCGGATGAGCTATCCAAATTAATGGTGGAGGCACAGGAGGAAGCGTTCTGTGGCGTGCTTGCATCAGATCATCCTCACTTCTGGGCATCTAAACTGCATTTCTACCTGACAGGTGTGCCATTCTATAACTTCCCATACACGTTTGGGTACATGTTCAGTGCGGGAATCTATGCGAGAGCACAGCAAGAAGGAACAGCATTTGCCGATAAATATGATGATTTGTTGCGGGATACAGGGCGAATGACAGTCGAAGAACTTGCTCAGAAACATCTGGGTACGGACCTGACACAACCGGATTTCTGGAAAAATGCTGCAGACTTGGTCATTGCCGATATTGAGCAGTTTCTACAGATGACAGCAATCGAAAAATAGGTTGGATATATATATGAAATGGCTGCAATCCGGTGTTTAACAGACACTGGATTGCAGCTTTTTTTGTTCAGAATCCTCATTTTCGATTCTCGAATATTTTGTCGTAATTAAGTGAAAAAGCTCAGTTTAAGGGAGTGGAATGGCAATTAATTGTGCAAATCATAGTTAGAAATACCCAACTTTGCCGTTGTTTGTTGAATGAGCACATATGATGTCATATAATGAGTCGTAAGTCCTTACCATATAGGACTATAAGCATATAAGGAGAGTGTTAATATGAAAATTGATGAGCTTTCATTAGCGAGACAGTTGGATCTGGTATTCAAAGAACTTGATAATGAGTTGTCAGGGTTAGATTCAGGAGTGGTTTTTGTGCAAATACGAAACAACGTAATTGGGAAATTCGGTATTCGACATAATCCGATAGCTGGACGAGATGGGCAGATGGATGTGGAGGAAGGGGGGCTGAACGAAACCCAGAGAACTTCTTTCCGGGCAATGGCACTGGAGACGTTGAAATTCAAACGCAATTGGACGCATGGCGAGATATCGTACGACTTCACAGTAAGACAAGGTATGATTTTGGTGGATGCAACAATGGAGTCTAATTACAATATGGCGAGCCTGATGATTCGTTACCCTAGAACCAATACATACAAGGATTCAGGTATGGAGTCGACCTCCTAACTAGTTGCACAAGAGAAAGCGGCACTTCCGAAGAAGGCCGCTTTTACTTTGGATTCTGCTCAGGCTCAAGCAAAAATTACGAGCTTACGAACGACCCGATAATTGCTGCTCAGCGATTTGCACCAGACGTTTAGTGATGTATCCACCCAGAGAACCTGTCTCACGGGAAGTATAGTTACCGTAGTAACCATCTTGTGGAATAGTTACACCCAGCTCTTGTGCAGCTTCAATTTTCAATTGTTGCAATGCTGCAGTTGCTTGGGGAACGACCAGGTTGTTGGAGCGGCTACCGCTACCTTGGTTTTGACTTCCGTACATATGTGTCACCTCCTTATGGGTTGGTGATGTTAGTATGGTTAGAGAATACGGAAATATACATGATATGGCGTAAGGGAAAATATGGATAATCAATAGTAGACATGTCACATCAAAAAGCCGACCCAATGCGGGTCGGCAAGTTGTATAAGGTTATAAAAAATATAGGGTGATATGCGAAAAGCAACATAGAGGATGATAAGCTCACTTAGTCTGTAGGAGGTATAACCTCGATACGTGTAAATAGCTCAACAGGCTGTTCCGGTTCCAGGCGAATTAACCCCGTCTGCTCATCCGATAAAGCCAAATTAGGTGCATCCGGGAGCCAAGTGTACGGTTCGATGCACAAGAACTGATCAGATTCACCTTTGGTAAAGAGAACCCAATGTTTGAAAACTGCTTCATCTGCTGAATATTTCAATGTATATCCATCTTGTCTGCGTAAGTAAGCCGTGGCTGGTTCACCTTCGGTAGCTTTCAACAAAGTATCCCAGTTGCGTCCCTGCATGTTGATGCCTTCGTTCAGAGCAGACCATTCACCTAGAGATTCTATTTCACCAGTAGGAAGTTGTTCTTCATTCTGTCCGTATAGGCCGGAAACAGGTACTTGTAATGTCCAGTCGGCAGGTTTGCCGTCTAGCAAAAACCATGTATGATATCCCATCCCAAAAGGAGCAGGTGTTGAGCTCAGATTGGTGACTCGCAGACGCTGGCTAAATACAGCATTTTGCAGACTGAACGTCATCTCAAGCTTCAAGGGAATCGGGAATTGAGCCATCCAGTGCTCTTCATTTTCAGTCAGTAATTCGGTTGTAATTGCACAGCCGTCTTCATCTTCCTCAATGTCACTGACACACCAGGATTGGGTACGGTGGAGACCGTGAATATGGTTGTCATTCGCCGTGTTCTGATCGAACTGGTAACGAACCCCTTCATATTCAAATTGTCCACGATGAATGCGCCCTGGTGGAATCAGGAGAGGAACGCCAAAATGGTACGGCTTCTGCAGATAAAAGGCAAGATCGTCTTCATCCGGACGGCGGACGACATCTCTGTCCTGCACTAAATCGCGAATAGAAATAATATTATTTCCAAGACGCGGCAGCAGGGTAATTTCCAATTCACGGCTATGTAGGATATACGTGTCGTAACCATTCCATTGGCCTTTGGTCACTTGTTTCATATCGATGCTCCTTTTCCCACTTGAAATCTGTCTGCAAGCAGTCGTGATGACGCTACTGCTGCAGGCGTGTCATTGTGTACATGCCAGCTATTTCCTGCCCGACTTCGTGTGAAGTTAACAATAGGATAAGCAATTCCATCATAACAGATTTTAGTGTGTCGGGTAAAAAAGTTCATCTCATTTTGACATTCGTGCCTGTGCGCATTAAGATGGAACTCTGAAAGCATTTATTAGAACTAAATGACAAGAAATCGATGACAGGGACAAGTAGGCCAAGAGAATCCTCTTCAGAAAGCCGGTGGTTGATGCAAACCGGTGTGAGCTCTTTACCGAATGGACCCTTGAGTGTGGATTTGAACAGGCGAAGCCGAAAGACGGGCTTGCCCCACTAGAGTCTGCCGTATAATCCACGTTACGGAACAATGAAGGCATTTCTTCAGCTTGACTGATCAGGGTCAGGGGCAATGGAAGAAAAGCGAATAAGGGTGGCACCACGGTCTCACGTCCCTTGCGGATGTGGGGCCTTTTTGCGTTCGCAGAGAATGGTGGGAGATTTTTATTTACAATCAGGGAGGCGTTATGTGCAATGAAAACAGTACTTTCAGGTATTCAACCGAGCGGCAAGCTCACATTGGGCAACTATATTGGTGCAATCAAAAACTTTGTAAAACTCCAGCATGACTATCAGTGTCATTTCATGGTGGTTGATCTTCACGCCATCACCGTGGCTCAGGAGCCAGCAGCATTACGTGAACAGTCAGAAGCTGTAGCTGCGCTGTTTATTGCAGCAGGTATTGACCCATCGAAATCTAATGTATTTCTGCAGTCCCATGTACCGCAACACGCGGAATTGGGCTGGTTGATGACGACGCTGACCTCCATGGGTGAGCTTGAACGCATGACTCAGTTTAAGGATAAATCATCCGGTAAAGATTCTGTTGGTGCCGGACTGTTCGTGTATCCGTCATTAATGGCAGCTGATATTTTGTTATACAATGCTGATCTTGTACCCGTGGGCGAGGATCAGAAGCAGCATCTGGAACTGACACGTGATCTGGCAGGACGCTTTAACCACCGTTACGGGGAGTACTTCACCATTCCAGATCCGTATATTCCACAGGTGGGTGCACGGGTAATGTCACTTGACGATGCTTCTTCGAAAATGAGCAAAAGTAACCCTAACGCTGGCAGCTATATTGCTCTACTCGATCCGCCAGATGTTATTCGCAAAAAAATCAGCCGTGCTACAACAGATTCGGGACGTGAAGTCGTATACGATCCAGCGAACAAACCTGAAGTTAGCAACCTGATGAGCATCTACGCTGAATGTGCGGGTATGACGCTTAAGGAAGTAGCTGAGCGTTATGAAGGCAAGATGTACGGTCCGTTCAAAAAGGAACTGGCTGAAGTGGTTGTGTCTGTTATTGAACCATTACAACAACGCTATAATGAGATTCGTGAGTCTGGCGAATTAGCCGATGTTCTCGATACGTCAGCGCGCCGCGCAGAAGAAGTTGCTGCTCAAACGCTGGATGCAGTGAAAGAACGTATGGGGTTTGTACCTAAACGCAAACTGTAGTGCTAAACAAGATTTTCATATGTAATGGCATGAATAGTTAACATGAATAAAGAGGAGCCCTATTGAAGGCTCCTCTTTATTTGTGCGTTCAAATATTAAGTTATAAAATGACCTGCTCAAGAAGTAGGCTCCGAAGCAGCCGAGCGAACTTCCTGACGTTCTTTTTTGGCACGAATCACAAATCCCCAGCCAATGTTGGCCATGGACAGGACAAATAGTAGTGCGGCTAACCAACCGGAGTAGGAGATCGTAATTGCTGTAACCGCTAACAAGATAATCGAAGAGAATGCGAACCACAAGGATAAGCCTTTGCTCATTGGGAAAAACCTCCATCTACAAATTTAGTAAAATTCCGTATAACCTGAAGCGTACGAGCCATAATAATCTTGCAAGCTTGCAATTACATTACAGACACAGATTGAAGGGAGATTATAAATATGGCTCAAGGATCTCGTTCTAACAACTTGGTGGTACCTCAGGCAAATTCAGCACTGCAACAATTGAAAATCGAGGCTGCACAGGAACTGGGTGTAACTATCCCGCAAGACGGTTACTATGGTAACTACACTTCCCGTGAAACAGGATCTTTGGGTGGATATATCACCAAACGTCTGGTACAAATCGCTGAGCAGTCTCTGGCTGGGTCTGGCAAATAATTTATCTTAACCAAACAGCAACCAAACAGGATAAACAGAAAGCCCGGGGCGGAAACGCTCCGGGCTTTCTCGCGTATCAGTTCCTATGTCTGATTGTGCCTTGCCATGCTCGCTTCGTCAAGGGCGTGCGGATAAAAGTTTTTTATCCATCTTCTCATCGCTTAACCAGCCTACATACGTATCAATCGTTTCAAAATTTCGATCCATTACGACTACAGCGACAAATGGATATTGTTTACGGTGTCGATAACGCACATCAGCCCAGCGTACCTTGTAACCTGCAGGCAATTCTTCAACCTCGGCCACCGCATAGGAAGTGAAATAGAGGAAGGCACTAACTTCCGGCGATTTGCGTGAAGCAGCAACCGCCGCATGAGTAGAAGACGACGCGTGCAGACTCCATATCAGATTAGAACCATCCATTTTACCAATCTCATAACTGCCGTCCTCCACTCTTTTAACCACATGCCAGCGGTTCCAGGATATCGTCGGAATGACGATGTACCTTGCTCGCTCTGGGCTGTTGTCGAGACGACGAACCTTTCTGACCGCTTGTGCACGAGCAATCGTCCGCCATATATAATATAAACCGGTCAAGCTATACAACGTAACGAAGAGTGGTGCAGGGGCGATCAGGTCAAAGGCCCATAACAGGATAGCCACGACATGCGTGGAGAATAGAAACGGATCAAAAATATGAATGATGTTCCAGGCGATCCAGCGTTCCGTAAAAGGCCGGGCGGCTTGGGTTCCATAGGTGTTGAACAGATCAGTGAATACGTGAACGCCTACGGCTACAGCGGTCCAAGTGGCAACGTGTCCAATAGGGACACCAGGGAATATCAGTGCAATGACGCCGGTGATGAGCAGAACCCATAACAGGAGAAATGGCAGAGAGTGTGACAAGCCCCGATGATTCCGAATGTAAAGCGAATTGCTTTTGAGACGTAACGCAGTATCGATGTCAGGGGCCTGGGAACCAGCGATCGTGCCAACCATTACCGCAGCTGCAAGCATAGGGCTTGCTGCGACGACAGGATCGACATAAGCGAGACCGGCTAAACCAATCCCCATGACAAAATGTGTAGAGGTATCCATAAACGTCTCCTTTGTGTGGTGTATCGTTGTAAGGCATATTGCTTCTCTATCTAGGTGATACCCATATATAGTGTATAATATCCGCCTGTCAGGATGCAAAAATCCCCAAATTTCAAATTGGTGACAATAAATGTATTATAACCAATAAATGTACGCAGTTTGTCAAACTATTTCGGTACAACACTAAAATAATGTATGGGCATTGTTTCTTTAAACCGTTACAATAATATAGAATCTCATAAATAGTAGGTTTTTTTGAATACATATGTCACAGTAGATGGATAAAGCGAAACGAACGTGATTTTGAATCACATATGTATGCGTATTCATAAGAGAAGATACAGAAGGGACGAGGAAGATGCTGAAAAAGTACAAATGGACATGGATGCTGCTCGGGCTCGCACTGATTATGGCTGTGTATCTGATGTGGGGTACCGTATTTGCCAGCAAAGAAAAATTACCCGAGATTCGTGAAATTCAATCTTTTTCCATGGAAAATGTAGATGGCAGTACAGTATCCCTGGAGGATACTCAAGGGAAAGTCCGTTTGTTCTACTTTTATTTCACCAGTTGTCCGGATGTCTGCCCTATTACGACGTTTACGTTATCCCAGGTGCAGGATCTGTTGAAAGAGGACGACACCTTCGGTAAAGATGTCTCGTTTGTATCCATTTCATTCGACCCGAAAGTCGATACAAGAGAGAAGATTAAGACATTCGCGGACCGCTTCCATGCGGATTATTCCGGGTGGTACTTCTTGCGAGGCGATATGGACAAAACCAAACAGTTCGCCAGGGATTCATTCCAAATCCTGATCGAAGGAGAGACTAAGGATGATTTTGCCCATATGAACATGATTGGTCTGGTGGATGAGAATAACCAGCTGCGCAAGGTATATAATGCGTTTAATACAGAGGACGTTGTTCCTGCTGTAATCGTCGAGGATATTCGAAATCTGATCAAGGAATAGTCATCTGATCTTCATATTGTAAAGGCTGCCTTCAGGTTGGATATCAACCGAAAGGCAGCCTTTTTGGTATTTCATTTTAAAAGGAAGGATGTTCAGGGTATTGGATGTATGTCTCTAACCCGGCTTTCTCCAGCTGGGCAATGATATACTCATCAGGTGTTCCTTCCACCCCCGCATATCCTCGTCGTGTATACATCTGTACTGCATCTGGGAAAGCATCCCGAAGCACACCTCTAATTTTTTTGCCGGAACTGTCATTATCCATAAATAAAAAGACTTCATCATATCCGACTTGTTTGCGCAGAGTCTCGAGCTTGAGTGAATTAAGTGTTCCAAACGTGCATAAGATGTTGATTTCGGGTCCAACCAAACGTTTCAGTTTGCTTCGATCATTCTTACCTTCCACAATGACATGAATAGGCATGATATTCACCTCTTGTTCGAGAGCTTATGTCGACATTCCCCGGGAAATGTTGCAGCGAAAATCGACTGATTATATAAAATGGACTCCTTTTCTTTACACGTTTGCTAACTGGATAGAACAACCCATCAAGACAATTCTCTGAAATCTTATTTGATGTGCATCATTAGGTCAGTAATAGCTGGCAGTGGCCGTTACGGTTACGGATCGTTCCTTCGATCGCTGTTGTCTCCAAATTTCTGTTTGAATTTTTATAGGTTGAAATATGGAGACAAAGGCGAACGCTACCGCTTCTTCAAAATCGATTCCGTCCCCTTCACTACTTTTGGCTAATCGTTCAACCTTAATGATGATCTTCAATAAGATAAAACCTTCGGTGATTGTGAAAGATAGATTTCCCAGTTAGCTTTACTAACGTGTAAAACGTTAGTCCATTTTATATAGTTTAGCTGTAAATGGGGGAATGATGCAAAGCTAATGAAAATACTGGCCTAATTGCTGTCATAACGGTAAGGATACAGAGACTGATTGAAATTTAATTTAATATACTTTTCGGATCGGACAGAGAAGCTTCGCGTCTGGATGTATAGTATGGAAGCAACAGCATACCAATCATTAACAGAACAAAGGCAATGAAATAGGGTGATAACCCGACACGCAGTTGTCCAGCTGTGATGGGGCCGATAAAAGAACCAATGGAGGTGGCGATGGATTGCAGTGAGAAAATGCGCCCCAACTTGCTTCCGCCGCTCAGACGGATAAATAGGGTAGCCATAGCTGGAAAGATAATGCCTTTAGACATCCCGAGTACAAATAATACGGTGGACAACGGAATTTGTGGAATGGCTGCCATCACAAAAAAACATAAGGACATCAGTAGCACGCCCGCGACCAGACGCAGTTTGGGGGAATACCGGTTGAGAAATAACATACTGAGTGTGAAGAGTGCCCCAATACTGATAATAGAGAACAGTAGTCCGGTAGACATCATGGAGGAATGTCCTCCTCCTCGCAGGGGTAATTCGAAGAAGAGAATCCCTTGAGCACAGGCAATTACCAGAGGCAAGGCAAAGTATCGCCAGGACACTGGCAGGAATGAACTTGTGGCATTTGCTGGTGAAACATCAGGTTTAGCAGGTTCAGTTACTCTCTCATGCTGCTTGACGATACCACGCGGCATGGTCATGAAAGCAATGACACCTGTGAGAATAAGAAGATAACCCAAGCCTGAGAATGTAGCAGAGAATCCCATGGAACCCACAATGATCGCACCGGCTGCTGGCGATACAACAGAGGCGAGGGTATGCACTACCCCGTGACCCGACATATACTTCCCCTGTTTCACCGGATCGCTGGATAACTGTGCAAGCAAGGCGAGACATGCGGGAGACAGGAAGGCCAGTACAAAACCACTGATGGAACGCAGGGCGAGCAGTTGCCATGGCGTATGGACATGGGCTTGCAAGAGCAGGATGAACCCTGCACCAAGCAGGCTGAATACAATGTAGCGGCGACTCCCGTGTTTATCAATTTGTGTTCCGGCAATCAGGTTGCCAGGAAGATGCGTTAAGGAATAGATGCCCATCATCCAGCCGATGAATGTAGGGGCAGCTCCAAGCGAGATGGCAAAAGGGGTCAGAATGGGATACTGGGCGTGCAAATCAAATACCGCAAGGAACAAAAACAGGTATAGCCAGATGGCCGTTTTCACATAAGCCCCTCCTTGTTAAGCGATGCATGTTCAAGCTACAGATCTAGAACGTGTTCCCCGTTCGCTAGCAGAACCTCATGGTACTACTTGTACGCCCGGCGGGACGAACTTAGACCGTTTATTTTTACGGGAGAGGGCTTAGCTGACAGCAGCTTCGGAAATCATGTATAATATTCGGGAAGTGTAACGAATGAATTCTAATACGGAAGGTGTAGTCATGAACATAGAAGTAATCAAAGAGTTTTTGATGCAGAACTGGCTGGTGATCGTGGTTGCGTTGATCATTTTGTTCTTTGTTCTGAATGTGGTCAAAACCGTATTGAAATGGGCGATTGCCATCATCATTATTGCGGCTCTACTGATATACAGCGGCATCTCCATTGATCAGATCAAACAGACAGTGACAGACGTACAATCCAGTACGATGGACACATTGAAGAAAGAAGCGACCAGCATGATGCTGAAGGAAGCTTCCAAAGCGACATACGTTAAAGGACAGGATGGAGCATTCACCATCACAAGTCCCAACGTAGAAATTAAAGGCCGAACTCAATCGGATAAAGTCGATGTGACCTTCCGCGGAATTTCTCTTGGTGAATGGAAACTCGACAATGAAACGATACGTACGTTTGTCGAACAGGCACAGGAGAACAAAACAGCACCAGCATCGTAGTAAAGGGGGAATCAGTTCGTGCTGCAGAATTGGCTGGACAGCCTGAAGGAGTTTAATGGCATTACGATTATGCTGCTGCTGATTGTAGCTGCTTCATTGTTGCAGGGGTGGTCCAGAGGGGCATCGCGTTCAGCAGGCAGACTCTTCGGGTTCCTGATGGATGGCATTATGGCGGTGATTGGTATTCTGTTGTCGATCGGTTTAACGATGTGGCTTGCGCCATATGTGCAGCAGTGGCTGTCTGCGTATGCTTCAGCCATGCCTAACCGCGAGTTAAACCGGGGGGAACAGATGTATTATACGTTGGTTACGGCGATTGCAGATTTTCCGCTGATGCGGTTCGCTGTATTATTTGTACTCAGCTACGGACTCATCCGACTGATTCTCGGATTGCTGTCTTCATTTATGTTTAGAAGCAGGCAGGGACTAACAGAGGAAAGTGCACCTAAAGGTATGTTTAGCCGGTTGACAGGTGCCTTGATTGGCACGATCATAGGCTCCGTCCGCGGAATGATTGTCATTGCGGTGCTGTTCATGATTGTCAGTCTCTACCCTGGGAGCATGTTCAGTCGATATGTGGAGGCATCTCCCATCTATATGCAAGGGGCTAAATCGGTCATCGAACCGTTGTCCGGTACGTTCATCAAGGACAAGCTACCCGTATTTACACAGGCTGTGCAAAAGGAACTGGGCGGTATCTTGCAACGCAAATATGAAGTCATTGACCATAATATTCCGACGGACATTGAATCTGCAGCGAGTGAGATTGTGAAAGGCCAATCGACAGATGAAGCCAAAGCAAGAGCACTATACGACTGGGTAGGTTCACGGATTCAGTATGACTATGGTAAAGTGGATGATTATGAGCAAAAGGGCATATGGCATGAACAGAATCCGCAGAATACTTTTGATACACGCAAAGGCGTATGTATTGATTATGCCCGTCTCTATGCTGTTATGGCCCGTTCACAAGGGCTCGAAGTCAAAGTCGTTACAGGACTTGGGTATAACGGCCAGGGCGGATATGGTCCGCATGCGTGGAATGAAGTGTATCTAAGTGATTCCGAGAGCTGGGTTCCCCTTGATCCGACGTGGGCAATCAGTGGAGATTGGTTTAATCCTCCGAATTTTGCCGACACTCACCTAAAGGATCAATCAGCTTAACATTACAACGGACATGGGTCCGTATATGACGACGTTGCCAGGTTATCATGCCGGAAAGAACCAGTTTGAGCGGTATGCATCAAGTCATGAAAGAGGTAGGATGAATGAAAAAGCATTCCAATGAGAAGGACGAACTTACGGACAAACGGCGCTTTAGCTACCGAATGAACGTATTTTTCTTCGCTTCCTTTGTTATTTTTAGCGTTATTATTGTACGATTGGCGTTTTTGCAATTCGTGGAAGGACCTGAACTCAGTCAGGAAGAAGCGAGTAACATTACCAAGGATGTACCGCTCCCTCCCGTGAGGGGAACGATCTATGACTCCACAGGTGAAGTAAAGTTGGCTTATTCCAAGCCCATTCAGTCTCTCTACCTGACACTTTATAAAAACTATGGGGATGTGGGTGGTCAGCCGAGTCCGAATATTGGGGAAGTGCAAGACATTGCAACCCGGTTGCATGATGTATTTGAACAGTACAAGCTGAAGGATTCAGAGCCACTTACGGTGGAACAAATTCTCGAAGAGATGGACCTAAATTCACGCAAGGCGAACGGTTTTATGCCGCGTCTGATCAAGAGTGATCTGTCCGAGGAAGAGGTAGCTTATTTCCTACAGCATAAGGACGAGTTCAAAGGGATTCAGATCGTCGAGGAGAGTGTACGATTCTACGATCCGGATACGGTAGCGGTTCAGACAATCGGTTATCTGAAGAAGTTCAGAAGTTCGAAGGCCCTGGACAAATACAAAGAGGTAGACGAGGCTAATAAAACGCAAACGGATCCGGGCCTGGTGTATACGGAAAATGAATTTGTAGGCTTTGATGGACTGGAGTTGCAATATCAGGATGCTCTCCGTGGCAAAAGCGGATATACGTCCGTTGATGTTGATTTACGTAACTTGCCTGAAGGTGTGGCTGGTTCTACCCCGCCGGAGAAAGGTTACGACCTGATTTCCAGTATTAACAAGAACGTTCAGGTGAAAACAGAACAGGCCATCCTGGATCAGTTGAGTTGGCTTCATCGGAATCCGGTTTCCGGTAAATTACATCCGAATGCAAAGACCGGATTTGCAGTTGCGATGGAAGTGGATACGGGGAAAATCGTATCTGCTGCCAGTATGCCGGATTATGATACCAACATCTGGAGAACAGGCAGTATCACAAATGATCAGTATGATGATATCAAATATGTGTATCAAAATGGTACGATTCGTTCATTCCCTCCGGATGATTCTAAAAAGCGAGCCGAATCGATCGTACTACTCGGCTCCACCATCAAACCGCTTAGTGTCTTGATCGGTTTGAAAGAAGGGTTCTTCACAACAAATACCGTTTATTCGGATAGAGGTTCAACAACCTTTGGTGGGGACAACCGCAGAGTTCAGAACTCATCGGGGCATGTGTACGGTGCGATGCGTCCGCATGATGCGATTCGTCATTCCTCGAACGTATTCATGATTGATGAGATTGGGAAGAAGTTGTACTCAAAATACGGTGCGACCGGAATTGACAAATGGGATGAATACATGAAGCAGTTCGGCCTTGGAGTATCCACAGGGGTGGATCTGCCGAATGAATTCCTGGGAATACGGGATTACATGAATACCACGGAAAGCTCGCTGACGCGTCTCGTGTATGGGTCCTTTGGACAACAGGGGAAATATACAACCATGCAGTTAGCACAATACACGACGATGCTTGCGAATAAAGGTAAACGTATGGAGCCGCAACTGGTTAGCGAGTTCCGGGATTCGGAAGGCAACGTGGTTGAGAAAGTAAAACCGAAGGTACTCAGCACGGTGGAGTTTAACGATTCCTACTGGAACGAAGTACAACGAGGCATGGCAACCGAGGTATCCGCATTTAGCGGATTCCCTTACGATTTTGCCAGAAAAACAGGAACATCGACACAGGTAGTAGGTGGCAAACTCGTGGATAATGGGGTGTTTATCGCCTATGCACCACGTAATAATCCGAAGCTTGCTGTTGCTGTAGTTATTCCCGAAGGGGGCTTTGGTTCGAGCAGTGCGGCTCCGGTTGCACGTGCGATCTTTGATGCCTATGACGAGGAATTTGGTCTCGACGGTGTACCGAAAAAAGACAAAAACAAAGAATCAGAATCAGGCACACAGTGATGTGAGGCATTGGTTACAGAGGGGACCCTTCGCAGGGTCCTCTTTTTTGTTTTCACGCAGAGCTTGGATCGAGGGAGTGAACTAATTAATTGCATTAATGTGTAACCAAATGAACTGTATCACGTTTATATAAGGGAAGGGTAAACGCTTTCGACAAAACGGAATAACGTTGATATGTCAGTGTTTACATTTAAATCGGTAGATGGGTGAGTGTAACGGTTATGTTTACGAAAATGTAACCAAAAATTGAAAGACGTGACAGCTAACCTTTGGTAGACTTGGTTGAGAAAGGATTAAATAAGGGATTGAACACATGCACAATATGGATTAGATATTATATTTTTTATAGAGGAACGGGAGAGGCTTAAAACATGTTTAACCGATTGAAGAAGAAACCCATGGCTGAGGAAGATGCACCCGTCAACAAGCCTTCCGGCGCAAGGCTGAATCTGTTTTTTTTCGCGGCATTTGTCATATTCAGTATCCTCATATTCAGATTGGCCTTTGTGCAATTTGTGGAGGGTCCCGAACTGACGTATATGGAAACGAGTCGTAATACCAAAGACATTCCACTCGCCCCTGTTCGTGGTCCCATCTATGATGCAACAGGAGAAGTGGCGCTCGCTTATTCCGAACCTGTACAGTCCCTCTATGTGTTGTTATATGAGGATTATCGGAATGATGAACGTAGACAGGAAGCAGAGGAACTGGCTCATGATCTGGCGGCTGTGTTTAAGCAGTTTAATCCAGGGGACAAGGAGCAGCTGGATGCGGAAGAGATCATCAAACGACTGGATCTGGATTATCAGAAAACGTTCGGGTATGTGCCAAGATTGGTGAAGTCGGATCTATCGACAAAAGAGATTGCCTTTTTTATGGAGAAAAAAGCAGATTATCCGGGCGTTATGGTGCTGGAAGAAAACATTAGAAAATATGACCCGGATGGTGTAGCCGTTCAGGTTGTAGGTTATACAAGAGAGTTCAAACGGGCACCAGATTCCATTGCCAAATACAAAGCCATCCGTGAGGGGGCAAGTACCCAGCGTGATCCTGGGCTTGTGTATCATGAGGAAGAGAAGGTTGGGTTTGATGGATTGGAGCTGCAATATCAGGAAGAACTCCGTGGACGAAGCGGCTACCAGTCCATTGATATTGACGCACGTAATCTGCCGGATGGAACGATGTTACAAACTCCGCCAGAGAAAGGCTACAGTCTGGTTTCCACCATTAACAAGGAAATTCAAATGGCCGCACAAGAGGCGATAACGGACGAACTGCGCAGACTTCCGAAGGCGATTACCGGATACGCAGTAGCCATGGAAGTGGATACAGGAAATGTGGTAGCTATGGCAAGTATGCCGGATTATGATCCGAACGATTGGGATTATGACAAAATTAAATATGTATTCCGGAATGGAACCACCGAGTCGTTCCCGCCGAATGATGCCAAGCCTAGTCGGGCGGAATCCGTTATACTTCTTGGATCAGTAATTAAGCCGCTAAGTGTGCTGATTGGATTGAAAGAGGGATTATTTACAGCAGGACAGACCTATCATGATCCGGGATATGCTATCTTGGGGAAAGACGGACGACAAGTGAAGAACTCGCATTCTGCTTATAATGGTTCTATCACCGCCAGAAGAGCGATTGAAAAATCCTCCAATGCCTTCATGATCGATATGGTAGGTAAACGTTTGTTAAGCAAATATGGCTCCACTAAGGGTATTCAAATCTGGGACGAGCATATGAAAGAATTCGGATTGGGTGTGTCCACTGGTGTAGATCTGCCTAATGAATTTCTGGGTAGGCTAGAATATAATAATGAAGACGAATCAGCTCTAACACGTTTGGCATTTGCCTCCTTTGGACAGCAAGCCAAGTACACTACAATGCAACTCGCCCAATACACGACGATGCTTGCCAATAAGGGCAAACGGATGGAACCGCATCTGGTGAAGGAAATCCGTGACGCGGACGGCAATGTGGTGAAAGAGATTAAACCTAAAGTGCTCAATGAAGTTGATTTTGCCGATGCGCACTGGAATGAAGTTCATAAAGGTATGGTTACCAAAGTAAGCTCATTTGACGGTTTCCCTTACGATTATGCCCGGAAAACAGGAACATCAGAGCAGGGGACCGGACCGAACAAAAAAGAAAATGGTGTATTTATTGCCTTTGCACCACGGGATAATCCGAAGCTGGCTGTAGCGGTTGTGGTACCGGAAGGTGGGTTCGGGTCAGTCAGTGCTTCGCCAATTGCACGGAAAATTTTCGATGCATACGATGAAGTATATGGTCTCGATGGAACGCCGAAAGGCAAGAAAGATCAGAAGCAAGACCAAGAGTAAGTAATACTGAATATTGAAATGCACTGATATGCAGTGAATGAATTAGATTTGATTTGCAGAGGCAGGGGAGTTTCCCTTGCCTTTTTTGGATACTGCTTGCTTTGAAGGCATGAATGGTTAGTTCGATATAGAACATATATCTATCTTGATGTGTCATCCTTCTGATTACGGGTTATTTTGTTGCATACAGATGATCTGTGGTAAAATGTCGTTAGCTGTGACGTCCGGAGCGTCCGTTTTACGGATGCCGGGCGATCTTGTTGTGAAAGAATGTTTAAAATTAGATAAAGAGAACCTTTAAGTTGAGCTGGAGAACCATTGTGGAACGGAGAGGGCCCGCGTAGTGCCTGAATGGATATCCATGAGTTCAACTTGGAGAGAGACAACCTAGGAGGAACTACTGTATGAGTGAACTGAAATACAAATTGCTGGCACTAGATATGGATGGAACATTGCTTAACGATAATCATGAAATTACACAGGAGACTGCCAAGTGGATACAGATTGCCATTCGACGGGGTGTACATGTGTGCCTTTCTACGGGAAGAGCCGTATTCCATGCGATGCCTTATGCGGTCCAACTTGGACTAGAGACACCGATGGTTACCGTTAACGGTAGTGAGGTCTGGAAAGCACCGCATGATCTGCATATGCGTCATCTGATGGACCCGGCATTGATTCGTAAAATGCAGGAAATTGGTGAGAAATATAATAGCTGGTACTGGGCATACTCCGTGGAAGAGCTGTTCAACCGTGATCGCTGGACGGACAATATTGAAGGTCTGGAATGGTTGAAATTTGGCTTCAATACCGAAGTGGATGAAGTGCGTCACCAGATCATGATGGAACTGCAACAAATGGGTGGTCTGCAAATGACGAATTCTTCACCCGTCAATATTGAGATCAACCCTGCTGGCGTATCCAAAGCTAGTGGTGTAGCGGAAGTCTGCAAGCTGCTGGGCATCGAGATGTCCGAAGTCGTTGCTGTCGGAGACAGTTTGAACGATCTGGCTGTCATTGAGGCGGTAGGTCTTGGTGTAGCGATGGGCAATGCGCAAGAGCAGGTGAAGGAAGCGGCCGATCTGATCGTAGCGAGTAACAATGATGACGGTATCGTCGAAGTGATCCGTGAACATATTTTGAAGGGGGAGTAACCTTTGCTCGCAACCGTTGCCTGGATTTTAATTGTGCTGCTGTTTGCAGTGGGGATGGCTGGAACGGTATATCCCATACTGCCTGGTGCTGTAGCGATTTTCTTCGCGTTTCTGGTCTACGGCTGGTTCTTCAGCTTTGATCCGTTCGGCGTGTGGTTCTGGATCATCCAGATTCTGATTGTTGTTGTGTTGTTCGTGGCTGATTATGTCGTCAGCGCTTGGGGTGTGAAGAAGTTCGGTGGCTCCAAGCTATCGACCACGCTGAGTACCATTGGTGTTATCATTGGGCCATTTGTCATTCCGGCATTCGGACTGGTGCTGGGACCATTTATCGGTGCTTTTATCGGGGAACTGATCGGAGGGTCTTCACCTTCCAAAGCGTCCAAAGTTGGTTTTGGTTCCGTGGTGGGGCTATTTACGAGCACTGTAATGAAAATTATTTTGCAAATCGTCATGATTGTTCTCTTTATTATCTGGGTGGTAAGATTCGCCTAAACGTTCGGGATTAGCTTCAACGGGATGTACGTCCGGTGTGGAGGAAAGAAGGGGAATTGGTTTGTCTAAGAAAGAAACATTCATTAGGGGTACGCTCATTCTGGCGGCAGCTGCGCTGATCGCGAGAGTACTCGGATTGGTTCAACGGGTGCCGCTGGAGCATATCCTCGGCGATATCGGTAACGCATCGTTTACGATCTCCAATACGGTATATTTAATGCTGTTAACTGTAGCAACAGCGGGCATACCGAGTACTCTGAGTAAAATGGTATCGGAACGCTATGCGCTCGGACGCGCGGGTGAAGCTCAACAGATCTACCGTGCAGCCCTGATCTTTGCGGCTGTGGCCGGGGTAGTCATGTCTGCTTTGTTATGGTTCGCGGCACCTTATTATGCTACGTATGTGTCCAAAGTACCGGAGTCAGTCAGCGCCATTCGCGCCTTGGCCCCAGCCTTGCTGCTCTTCCCGGCTATTGCGATGATGCGTGGATATTTCCAAGGACGCGGCAACATGACAGCAGGCGGTATTTCACAGATTGTGGAACAGTTTGCTCGCGTAGGTACAGCCATTATCGTGGCTTATGTCATGCTGCAATGGAATTATGATGACCAGACGATTGCTGCGGGTGCTTCATTTGGTGGGGTATTAGGAAGTGTGGGTGCCTTCGGTGTCATGCTGTACTTCACCTTGAAGCTGCGTCGTAGCGACCGTGCGGCCCAATTGAATTACGAGCGTGCAGAGCAGTTGCCGATGCGAGGTATCTACAGTGATATCTTCAAGCTGTCTATTCCAATTGTGCTGTCTTCACTTGCGGTTCCAGCCATTAACTTCATCGATTCATCCCTTGTGGTACCACTGCTTAGTGGCCAGATCGGACTCGAAGAAGCGACAGGCGTACTTGCGATCCTGGGTGCCAAGGCCCAAAGTATTGCGGGTATTCCTCCGATTCTGGCTATCGCTTTAAGTCAGTCGTTGGTGCCTGTCATTTCGGCAGCATTTGCCCGCAAGGATGAAGCTCATCTGAAGAATCAGGTTACACTTGCATTGCGCATTTCGATTCTGACAGGTATGCCGATTGTCATTGCACTGTGTGCGGCAGCGTATTCGGTTAATGGATTGCTGTTTACCAATCTGGATGGAACGCCGATCATTGCTTTGCTGACATTCGGTACCATTTTCCAGATTACGATGATGACGACCAACTCCATTTTGCTTGGGGTAGGTAAACCGCGAATTACGATGGTTAGTGTCGCAGCAGGTGTTGTGATCAAATTGGTCGCAAGTCTGATTCTGGCGCCAATCTTCGGTATTTACGGCATCATTATTGCAACGGCCCTCTGCTTCTTGGTGATCACGTACCTGAATCTGCGAGTCCTTCGCAAAATCGTTGATTTCTCCATCATGGGAGATCGCTGGAAAGGGTTCATCATTACAGTGGTGCTTGCAGCAGGTGTAGGGTTTGCAGCGAACTGGATTGGCAATATGATCTTTGGACTGTTCCTGCCAGCGCGCGTATCCTTCTTGCTTACCTGTCTTGTGGTTGGAGTGCTTGTGGTGGTGGTGTATCTGGTTCTCATGGTCGTGCTGCGTGTACTGCGCAAGGACGAGCTGGGCAGTTACCCCCGTATTCTGCAAAAAATTCTCCGTCCACTCATGCGTCTCCAACGTGGAGGCGTGCAGAGAGGATAACCCTGCCAGAATAATCATTTAAGATCAATATTGTGCAAAATATGATACAAGCTCTGTCTGCTGTTAAAGCGGACAGGGCTTTTTGTATCGTTAAGACCAGCTGAGCGCCTGAGTTAAACATTAGGCTAATTATTAGGTGAGTAAGCCTCTGCTAGCGGTGCATCGGATTATCTACATCATGCGGCTTTGCCTGCTCCATATGATCTTCAGCATTAGTGTGTGATGACTTTAGCATCATGAGCCAGTGCTATTTTCAGCATGCCATATCGGTGTTCGTGACTCATCTCGAATAGCCATGGGCGACGTGGTGCGGTCAGATAACCGAGACAATCCCGAGTCTGAAGCCAGTCCTGTCTGGTAATCGGCTCATAAGGCGTGTCTCCCCATACGGCGAGAAGTTCCGGACTATACAATCGTTGCCCTTCGGGTAGCCATTCTTCATCTAGTAGCTCTTGAGCATAAAGTGTATGATCACCTGCCTCATCTTCATGATGGGTAAACAGGCCAGGCCAATATTCGGCACGTGAGCCACGATGGGGAACCGAACGTGCGAACTCCAACACTTGTGTGTGTACTTGCTCTACGCCAAACAACAGAGCATACAGGCCTTTGCCAAACAGAATGCGCTCATCCAGCTTGCCGAAATGTTCAATAACCCGTCCTGCAAGCCCCGCTTCTCGTCCAAGAGGAAAGACGATATGATTCAGACCCGCCAGATTGTGCAGATGGAATGCGGGTTTGGAAAGTACTTCTTTTTGAAAATAAGGATGCTGCACCACCCGGCTCTCGATATAGTTCTGCTCATTAATAATTAATGCCACACTTAGCAGTGAACTGCACCGTTCCAGCCAAAAGCGTTCCCAAAATGGCGTCATGAACGCCGATACGTGAAAGTGTGACAAGAGATGAAAACAGCTTCGTCCGATCCGGCGACTGTTCATATACAGTAGAAGCTGGGGATATGCATCCTGGAAAATGAGTGCGTTACACCGCTCCAGCAGTCGATACATATGCTCACGATCGCTTTGATTCTGTAAATTATGCATCAGATCACTCTGAAGATCTGTCATGTGATATCCGCCGTTGCGAGAGACCATATGAGCCAGTAGCGCCCAATGCAGTTCGGGATATTGCTCGTAGCAATCCAGATAGGCTGCCGTGCGAGTGATGTTACTCCGATTATGCTCTTGGGTCAGCGTCTTAATTTCTTCAAGGATGATACAATCTTCTTCACAGACAAGTGCACTTTGGACCTGATCAGTTCGTGCAAAAGACTTGCCGCTGGCAGGCAACAAACGCTCGACCTCAGACTGTAGGGCAGCTGCCGTATCTGTGTCCCACTCCATGTCACGCAATGGGTGACGTAGCTGTGCTGAAGCTTGCCAGGCTGCCTGTTTACCACGCCAGACTTCCCGGGCAGCACCCGGAATGGAACGGACCATCTGCAGGAGGGACCCGTGATGTTGTGCGCTGGAAGAATCGGTTCTGGTGGAAGTCATGATGTGACATCCTTTCATGATGTTCTGGGTTTAATTTCACAGACCATGTGGTTTATTCTAAGTATGCGCTGATTATTTGACTTCCACTCGCCAATTTGCTTCACTTAGGTTAAGACAAGGTACAGAAAGGAAGATGAACCTAATGGAATCAATTACATCCAAACCGGCATTTGATGTAGCCATTCAATCCCCACGTTTAACGATTGCCGTATTCAAGGCTGACTGGTGTGGAGACTGCAAATACATCGATCCGTTTATGCCTGAGGTTGAAGCGAAATATGCACGTGAACTGACTTTAATTGAGGTCGATGTAGACCAGGTTGGAACCGTTAGTGAAGAGCAGAACATTCTTGGCATTCCGAGCTTTGTGGCGTATAC